>NZ_JVKV01000025.1 GCF_001072375.1 Streptococcus pseudopneumoniae | reverse complement strand
ATCAGCTACCGCGTCAAAGTTTGATTGCTAATAAAAAATGAGGTAGGGAGCTTTTGTCCCAACCTCTTTCTTTTACCGAACTTTTTCTAAAAAATGGACATTTTCCTATTTATCATTGAAATTATAGGCATGATTTGATATGATAAGACTATGACAAAAAAAAGAACAAGCCGTAAAGTAAACGACAGAAAGAGAAGAAATTTGTGGATTATTGTGGGGCTTCTATTCTTCACAATCTTAACATTAGGAGCAGGCATTGCTTATAAAGTCTTGACGAAGCAGGCTTTTGAGCAAAAAATTGAAGCACTGAAAAAAGAAAAAGATGATTCCTATTCACAAGGAAGTCAGAAAGATCATTTTCGTAAAGGGCAGGCAGAAATCATCACCTACTATCCTATGACGGGGGACAAGGTCATTACCCCTGTTCAGGATATCATTGTAAAAGATATCACGGATAAGGTAGAAGATAAGGAAGATTTGATTTTTTACTACTCTGAGAAAGATTCTTCTGCTATCAAGGGTGTGGAGAGTCATCTTGTGAAAAAACAGGCCTATGATTTGAGTGATTCTACTGTTGTGGAATTAGAAAATACCTCATTAGATCAGCTTTATCTTAAGGAAGATGGGACCCTGTTTACTTTAGATCAGCTCTTTACAGATGCTAGCAAAGCTAAAGAGAAGTTTCTTGAGGATATCAAGTCAACGCTCCAAGATAAAAAGATTGAACAAACTCTTGTTGATCAAGTAATAGCCGATTTTACAGCTAGCGATTTATCATCTTGGAAGTTTGCATACAAAGATAGTCAATTGGTTCTTTATCCAATCAAAGCAACCAATAATGTAGAAGAAATAGCTTTGCCTATTTCAGACTTCTTTGATGTTATCCAATCGTCCTATCTAACTGAAAAGGATGCAGAACTTTATAAGAAGGCTCAGGCTGAGAAAAATAAAAAAGTAGTAGCTCTTACCTTTGATGATGGACCAGATGGAAATACAACTCCACAAGCTTTAGATATTCTAGCCAAGTATAAGATCAAAGCAACCTTCTTTGTACAAGGAAAGAATATTGCAGGTAATGAGTCGATTCTTAAACGTATGCAGTCTGAAGGTCATGAAGTTGGAAACCATAGTTGGAATCACCCGGTTTTAACAAAACTGTCATTAGAAGACGCTAAGAAACAGCTTACAGATACCGAAGATGCTATTACAAAAGTTCTTGGGAAAAGCTCTAAATTGATGCGTCCACCATACGGTGCAATCTCAGATGATATTCGTAATAGCCTTGATTTAAGCTTTATCATGTGGGATGTGGATAGTTTGGATTGGAAGAGTAAAAATGAAGCAGCGATTTTGACAGAAATTCAGCGTCAGGTAAGCAATGGATCTATCATTTTAATGCATGATATCCATCAAACATCTGTTAATTCACTACCAAAAGTAATTGAGTATCTACAGGAACAAGGATATAGTTTTGTGACGGTATCAGATCTACTCAACACTCGTTTGAAGCCACATGAGATTTACTATTCTCGTAACCAGTAAGTTCACAGTAGGCAAATATTTAAAAAAATTAAAAAAAGATAGTTTTAATCTTGACAAGTAGGGGAAAACTTGATATCATATAAAAGTTGAGAAAAGCAGAAGTGAGAACTTCTCGCCTTGCGACTAACGTTGTCTGGCCCCTACGGATCAAATTTCAGAAATGAAATACAATCATGTAGTGCGGGTTTGCGTTAGCAAGTCCGCTCTTGTTTTTCTCTAAATTAAAAAAAGAGGTGAAAACCATAGCAAAGCAAGACTTATTCATCAATGATGAAATTCGTGTACGCGAAGTTCGCTTAATCGGTCTTGAAGGTGAGCAATTGGGTATCAAACCACTAAGCGAAGCGCAAGCACTTGCGGACGAAGCTAATGTGGACTTGGTTCTCATTCAACCTCAAGCTAAACCTCCTGTTGCGAAAATTATGGACTACGGTAAGTTCAAATTTGAGTACCAGAAGAAACAAAAAGAGCAACGCAAAAAACAAAGCGTTGTGACCGTGAAAGAAGTTCGTTTGAGCCCAGTTATCGACAAGGGTGATTTCGAAACTAAACTTCGCAATGCTCGCAAGTTCCTTGAAAAAGGAAACAAAGTGAAGGTATCCATTCGCTTTAAGGGGCGTATGATCACCCATAAAGAGATTGGTGCAAAAGTTTTAGCCGAGTTCGCTGAAGCAACTCAAGATATTGCTATCATTGAACAACGTGCTAAAATGGATGGACGCCAAATGTTCATGCAATTGGCGCCAGCAACTGACAAAAAATAATTGTCAGAAAGTTAAATAAAGGAGAAAAAATCATGCCAAAACAAAAAACACACCGCGCATCAGCTAAACGTTTCAAACGTACAGGTTCTGGTGGACTTAAACGTTTCCGTGCTTACACATCTCACCGTTTCCACGGAAAAACTAAAAAACAACGTCGTCATCTTCGTAAAGCATCTATGGTGCATGCAGGAGATTTCAAACGTATCAAAGCAATGCTTACTCGCTTGAAATAATCGCGTATTTGTAAGTAAACAATTCTAGGAAATATTTGGAGGAAATAAAACATGGCACGTGTTAAAGGTGGCGTTGTATCACGCAAACGTCGTAAACGTATTCTTAAATTAGCAAAAGGTTACTATGGAGCTAAACACATCTTGTTCCGTACTGCGAAAGAACAAGTAATGAACTCTTACTACTATGCATACCGTGACCGTCGTCAAAAGAAACGTGACTTCCGTAAATTGTGGATCACACGTATCAATGCGGCAGCTCGTTTGAACGGACTTTCATACTCACAATTGATGCATGGTTTGAAATTGGCTGAGATCGAAGTTAACCGTAAAATGCTTGCTGACTTGGCTGTTAACGATGCAGCAGCTTTCGCAGCTCTTGCAGATGCAGCTAAAGCAAAACTTGGTAAATAATTATTCATAAGACTGGTGCAAGTTTGTCCCAGTCTTTTTTAAACAAAGGAGAAAAAAATGGCTTCAAAAATGCTACACACATGCTTGCGAGTAGAAAATCTTGAAAAATCAATCGCTTTTTATCAAGATGCTTTTGGTTTTAAGGAATTACGTCGCAAGGACTTTCCAGACTATGCTTTCACTATTGTTTATCTTGGACTTGAAGGTGATGATTATGAGTTGGAGTTGACTTACAACTATGATCACGGACCTTATGTTGTCGGTGATGGTTTTGCTCACATCGCCCTAAGCACACCTGATCTTGAGGCTCTTCACAAAGAACATAGCGACAAAGGCTATGAAGTGACAGCACCTAATGGACTTCCAGGGACTCAACCAAACTATTACTTTATCAAAGATCCAGATGGATACAAGGTAGAAGTAATTCGTGAACATTCATTATAGTTCCTATCGAGTAGCTTGTATGCTACTCTTTTTTTTGAATTTGTGGTAGAATGAAAGAAAAAGAATGGAGCAAGGTCATGAAAGTTCATGTAAAAGATGATTTTTGGCAACTATTTCCAGATGCTCAAATCTCTGTATTGGTGGTAAAAGGTCTCAACAATACTATTGATGAGAATGAGGATCCATATTTTAAAGCTTTACTAGATGAAGGGACGAAAAAAGCTCGGACTTTTATACCAGATGACAATTTCACTCAGAATGAAGTGATTCAAGAATGGCGTCAAGCATTCACTAAATTCAAAACCAAAAAAGGTGCTCGTTCTTCTATTGAAGCTTTATTAAAGCGTGTAAGTCAAGGAAGAGAATTTAATCCAATAAATCCTTTGGTAGATATTTATAATAGTGTTTCACTTTCTTACGCTGTTCCTTGTGGGGGAGAGGATTTAGCTAAGATTGTTGGTGACTTATGTCTCGGAAGAGCTCAAGGAAATGAATCCTTCTTTCCACTAGGGGCCGAAAGTGATGCTCCTGCATTAGCCGATGAAATGATTTATTTTGATGAACAAGGTGCGGTTTGTCGGTGTTTAAACTGGCGTGAAGCCCAAAGAACCATGTTAACAGAAGAAACCAAAGATGCTGTTTTAGTCATTGAAGCTATCAATGAAGACCAAGCATCACGAGCTCGGGAAGCAATGCTAGAATTACATACTAAAATTGAGGAATATTTTGGTGTCAGTGGTAAGATCAGCCACTTGACAGCTACAAATCCTATCCTAGAGGTAGAATAATGAATGGGAATCACGGTTAATTCAACTGTGGTTCTTTTTTCTATAAGGGAAGAAAGAAATTGTTTTTCTATTTTTTAAAATGGTATAATATAAGGAGAAAAAGGGAGGTGAAAGCGAGTGATTGCACAACTTGATACAAAAACGGTTTATAGTTTCATGGAGAGTATGATTTCCATTCGGAAGTATGTTGATCAAGGAAAAGCATACGGCTACTCAGCACTTGGAATCATGGATATTGATAATCTCTATGGGGCTTATTATTTTATCAAAGAGTGCCAAAAACAGGGGATTCAGCCTGTATTAGGTCTTGAGGTGTCTGTTCATCATAAGGAGGAACTCGTCAACCTTCGATTTTTAGCCTTGTCAAATCATGGCTATCGAAATATCATGAAGCTTTCGACTCTAAAAATGACAGGTAAAAAGGAATGGACTGATTTTTCTCCCTATCTAGAAGATGTTTGTGTTATTGTTCCCTATTATTCTGCAATTGATTCCTTGGACTTAGGGCATGACTATTATATCGGAGTGTATCCAGATACACCTCAGTCGAATTTTTCTCACCCCATCCTCCCACTTTATCGTGTTAATTCCTTCGAATCTGAGGATTTAGAAACGCTTCAAATGCTCAAGGCGATTAAGGAAAATGTGACCTTGCGAGAGGTAGATGTTCAAGCGCAACAAGGCTTGTTTTTACCTGCTGACCGTTTAGAACAGATTTTTTTAGAGAAATTTCCACTCGCGCTTGAAAATCTTGCAAGATTAATCAAGGAAGCTTCCTATGAGATTGATAGTAGTCTCAAGCTTCCACGCTTCAATCCAGAGCGTCCTGCTGTTGAAGAGTTGCGCGAAAGAGCTATTAAGGGCTTGGAACAGAAAGGCTTACTAGATTCAGTTTATCAGGAACGTTTGGAAGAAGAACTATCTGTGATTCATGACATGGGATTCGATGACTATTTCTTGGTTGTCTGGGATCTCTTACGTTTCGGTCGTTCTCAGGGATATTATATGGGAATGGGACGTGGGTCTGCAGTTGGAAGTCTAGTGGCCTATGCCTTAAATATTACTGGTATTGATCCTGTAGCTAAAAACCTTATCTTTGAGCGCTTTTTAAATCGTGAACGCTATACCATGCCTGATATCGATATTGATATTCCTGATATCTATCGTCCTGAATTTATCCGCTATGTTCGTGACCGTTATGGTAGTATTCACGCTGCTCAGATAGTCACTTACTCGACTTTTGGTGCCAAACAGGCTATCCGAGATGTTTTTAAACGGTATGGTGTTCCCGAGTACGAGTTGACATCCATAACCAAGAAAATTGGTTTCAAAGATACCTTGACAAGCGCCTATGAAGGCAATCTAGGCTTTAGACAACTGATTCAAAGTAAGATTGAGTACCTAAAGGCTTTTGAAATTGCCAAAAAGATAGAAGGCTATCCTCGACAGACCTCTATCCATGCTGCTGGTGTCGTGATTAGTGATAAAAATCTAACGGACTATATTCCTCTTAAGTATGGTGAGGATATGCTCATTACCCAGTATGATGCTCATGGAGTTGAAGGAAATGGTTTGCTCAAGATGGATTTCTTGGGCTTAAGAAACCTAACTTTCGCTCAAAAAATGCAGGAGCTCTTATTTGAAACTCAAGGAATTCAGTTAAGGATTGAGGAAATTGATCTTGAGGATAGGGAAACTTTAGCCCTCTTTGCAGCTGGGAAGACTAAGGGGATTTTTCAGTTTGAACAACCTGGAGCTATCCGTTTATTGAAACGAGTGAAGCCACAAAACTTTGAAGAAGTAGTAGCAACAACTTCTTTAAACCGACCAGGTGCGAGCGACTATATTGATAACTTTGTGGCCAGAAAACATGGTAAAGAAAAGGTGACGGTTCTGGACCCAGTTTTGGAAGATATTTTAGCTCCAACTTATGGAATTATGCTTTACCAAGAACAGGTGATGCAAGTAGCTCAGCGATATGCTGGTTTTAGCCTTGGGAAGGCCGACATTTTACGTCGTGCCATGGGTAAAAAGAACGCAGCTGAGATGCACCGAATGGAAGAGAGTTTTATCCAAGGTGCACTCGAAAAAGGTCATGGAAAGGAACAGGCTCAGCAGGTTTTTGCTGTCATGGAAAAATTTGCTGGTTATGGTTTCAACCGATCACATGCTTATGCTTATGCGGCTTTAGCTTTTCAACTTGCTTACTTTAAAACACATTACCCAGAAATCTTTTATCAAGTCATGCTCAACTATGCCAGTGGAGATTATATTCTCGATGCGCTTGAAATGGGCTTTGAACTGACACCACTCTCTATCAATACAATCCCATATCAGGATAAATTGACAGACAAGACTATTTACTTGGGACTTAAGAGTATCAAGGGGATGCCTCGAGATTTTGCCTATTGGATTTTAGAGAATCGTCCTTTTAGTAGTGTCGAAGATTTTGTCACTCGCTTGCCTAAAAATTATCAGAAGTTGAGTCTTTTAACTCCCCTAGTCGAGATTGGTTTATTCGATAGTTTTGAAAAAAATCGCCAAAAAATCTTATCCAATTTACCTACTTTGTTTATTTTTGTGGAAGAATTGGGTAGTTTATTTGCAGATAATAGCTACAATTGGCTTGAGAGTGAGGATTTTACGCAAGTCGAGAAGTTTCGTAAGGAACAGGAGTGGCTTGGAGTTGGTATCAGTCCGCATCCCTTACTGGTTTTAGCAAAGAATCCCCTCTATCCAATTGTGAGTTTGTCTGAACTATCTGAAGGACAGACAGCTACAGTACTCGTTGAGATACAGTCTATCCGAGTAATCAGAACTAAAAAAGGTGAAAATATGGCCTTTTTGAAAGTTAGTGATAGCAAATCAAATTTGGAAGTTACTGTTTTTTCTGACCAGTATCGCCAATTTAAAAATTACTTACATGAAGGAAGATTCTACTACCTTAATGGAAAAGTACAGACAAGAGATGGTCGGCTTCAATTAGTGTTAAATAATCTAAAAGAAGCAGTGAGTGAACGATTTTGGATACAGGCTGCTGATCATGAACATGATACTGAAATTTATCATATTTTAGAGCAATATAAGGGAGAAATTCCAGTCATCATTCGCTACGAAAATGAACAAAAAAATGTCCTTTTACCGAGTTATTTTGTTGCAAAAGATGTTAGTTTACAGGAATCTTTAAGTCAGATAGTTATGAAAACGATTTATCGTTAAAAATCAATGAAAATAAAAGAATTTTAACTTTAATTATGGTATAATCAGTTAGAATGTTAAAAGAAAAAGGAGCAAAACCAAATGAAACGTATTGCTGTTTTGACTAGTGGTGGAGACGCCCCTGGTATGAATGCTGCTATCCGTGCAGTAGTTCGTCAAGCAATCTCAGAAGGAATGGAAGTTTTTGGCATCTATGATGGATACGCAGGTATGGTTGCAGGCGAAATTTATCCACTTGATGCTGCTTCAGTGGGAGACATCATTTCACGTGGTGGTACTTTCCTTCACTCTGCTCGTTATCCTGAGTTTGCAAAACTCGAAGGTCAACTTAAAGGGATTGAGCAGTTGAAAAAACACGGTATCGAAGGTGTCGTAGTTATCGGTGGTGACGGTTCTTATCACGGAGCTATGCGCTTGACTGAGCATGGATTCCCTGCTATTGGACTTCCAGGAACAATCGATAACGATATCGTAGGTACTGATTTCACAATCGGATTTGATACTGCAGTTACAACTGCAATGGATGCCATCGATAAGATTCGTGATACCTCATCAAGTCACCGTCGTACTTTCGTAGTTGAAGTTATGGGACGTAATGCTGGAGATATCGCTCTTTGGGCTGGTATTGCCACTGGTGCTGATGAAATTATCATCCCTGAAGAAGGCTTCAAGATGGAAGACATCGTAGCAAGTATCAAAGCTGGATATGAACACGGTAAGAAACACAACATTATCGTTTTGGCAGAAGGTGTTATGTCAGCGGCTGAATTTGGTCAAAAACTAAAAGAAGCTGGAGATACAAGCGACCTTCGTGTAACTGAACTTGGTCATATCCAACGTGGTGGATCTCCAACTGCTCGTGACCGTGTATTGGCGTCACGTATGGGAGCACACGCTGTTAAACTTCTTAAACAAGGAATCGGTGGTGTCGCTGTTGGTATCCGTAACGAGAAAATGGTTGAAAATCCAATTCTTGGAACTGCAGAAGAAGGAGCTTTGTTTAGCCTAACAGCTGATGGTAAGATTGTTGTTAACAATCCTCATAAAGCTGACCTTGAACTTTCTGCTTTGAACAAGAGCTTGTCATAATCAACTTTAACTAAACTGGTAAAATGACCATAAAAGGTCAAATTATATAAAGGAGTCACAAAAATCATGAACAAACGTGTAAAAATCGTTGCAACTTTGGGTCCTGCGGTAGAAATCCGTGGTGGTAAAAAATTCGGTGAAGACGGATATTGGGGTGAAAAACTTGACGTTGAAGCTTCAGCTAAAAACATTGCTCAATTGATTGAAGCAGGAGCTAACACTTTCCGTTTCAACTTCTCACACGGTGACCACCAAGAACAAGGTGACCGTATGGCAACTGTTAAACTTGCAGAAAAACTTGCAGGTAAAAAAGTTGGTTTCCTTCTTGACACTAAAGGACCAGAAATCCGTACTGAATTGTTTGAAGGTGAAGCTAAAGAGTACTCATACAAAACTGGTGAAAAAATCCGTGTTGCAACTAAACAAGGTATCAAATCAACTCGTGAAGTGATTGCTTTGAACGTTGCTGGAGCTCTTGACATCTATGATGACGTTGAAGTTGGTCGCCAAGTATTGGTTGACGATGGTAAACTTGGTCTTCGTGTTGTAGAAAAAGACGATGCAACTCGTGAATTTGTCGTTGAAGTTGAAAACGACGGTGTTATCGCTAAACAAAAAGGTGTAAACATCCCTAACACTAAAATTCCTTTCCCAGCTCTTGCTGAACGTGATAACGCTGATATCCGCTTCGGTCTTGAACAAGGTATCAACTTCATCGCGATCTCATTCGTACGTACTGCAAAAGACGTTAACGAAGTTCGTGCAATCTGTGAAGAAACTGGTAACGGTCACGTTCAATTGTTCGCTAAAATCGAAAACCAACAAGGTATCGATAACTTGGACGAAATCATTGAAGCTGCTGACGGTATCATGATCGCTCGTGGTGACATGGGTATCGAAGTACCATTTGAAATGGTTCCAGTTTACCAAAAAATGATCATCACTAAAGTGAATGCTGCTGGTAAAGTTGTTATCACTGCAACAAACATGCTTGAAACAATGACTGAAAAACCACGTGCAACTCGTTCAGAAGTATCAGACGTATTCAACGCTGTTATCGACGGAACTGATGCTACAATGCTTTCAGGTGAGTCAGCAAATGGTAAATACCCACTTGAGTCTGTTCGTACAATGGCAACTATCGATAAGAACGCTCAAACGCTTCTTAACGAATACGGACGTTTGAATTCAGATTCATTTGAACGTAACTCTAAGACAGAAGTTATGGCTTCAGCAGTTAAAGACGCTACAAACTCAATGGACATCAAATTGGTTGTAACTCTTACTAAGACTGGTCACACAGCACGTTTGATCTCTAAATATCGTCCAAATGCTGATATCTTGGCATTGACATTTGACGAATTGACAGAACGTGGATTGATGTTGAACTGGGGTGTTATCCCAATGTTGACAGAAGCTCCATCATCAACTGATGACATGTTTGAAATTGCTGAACGTAAAGCAGTTGAAGCAGGTCTTGTACAATCTGGTGACGATATCGTTATCGTTGCAGGTGTGCCACTTGGTGAAGCAGTTCGTACTAACACAATGCGTATCCGCACTGTACGTTAATCTAATATTAAAAAGCCTATCATATCAAGCTTTCTAGCTTGTGTGATAGGCCTTTTTTTGTGACGAGGGGCAAAATATATCATTTTCCTTTCAATACTAAGGTATATAAAACAGCTTCCCTTATACCTTTTGCTGTAATTAGAGATTTCATTGCTCATCTTTGTATCTTTATGACTAAACCTAGCTAGGATTTTTTGGATAATAAGTCTATAAGTGTTTGATTGTTGCTTGAGCTTATTGCTATTTGGACAGAAAGGATTGCTAAAAGATAGTATTTAATAGTGTTTAGGAAAATAAAAAAAAAGCTCTCTGGAAAAACCAGAAAGCCTGAGAGGCATCTCCATGTGAGAAACCGGTTCACACAATTTCTCAAGGTCCGCTCCTGCGTTATGACCTCCTTTGCTCAATAGTAGCTCTCGCTACATATCGACTCATCGCAAGTTTTATTTTACTATAAGGACAATAAAATGTCAATAAAAAAAGTTCCTATACCAAGGAACTGATGAACAATGCTAATTGCCGGGATCGAACCGGCGACCTCATCCTTACCATGGATGCGCTCTGCCTACTGAGCTAAATCAGCTTACTTAAAAAGTATACTATAGAATCAAATCTTTGTCAATAAAATGTTTTATTTAAAAGTAATCAGCTGTCAGTCAAACTAAAATGGCTTAAGAGAATATCCCTCAGCCATTTTATTCTAACCTAATTGATTTTGTTTTTTTCTGGATTCCAGATAAAACTTGCAATAAAGCTAAAGATGATGGTAACAATCGCAACTAAGACAGCAAGAATCAGTGCTGGTATGCGAATAAACCACCACAAAGGATTTGGTTTTTTGTTATTGTGCCATTGTTTCGTTTCCTCATCTAGACGTTGGAATTCTAATTGGATACGTTCAGCAACCATCTCAATTCCTTCATCATTCATTTTCTTAATGTCTGAGATATCGATAGGATTTCCGAAGTTCATATCGACACGTTCGCGACTGATGAGTCCTTTTAAGGTCATTGGGCCAGTGTAAGTAACTGGCATGATGCGAACCTTGGCCATTTTAGCAATCAGAGCTACGCCACCTTTGACATCGTTAGAATGACGACTACCACTTGGAAACATGATGAGAGATCGGTCGCTCTTTTTAAGAACATTGATAGGATACTTAATGGCAGAAGCGCTAGGATTTTCCCGGTCAATAGGAAAGGCACCACACATTCGAATCCACCAACCAAAGATTCGATTAGAGAAAAGTTCCTTTTTAGCCATAAAGACAAATTGCTTTGGTTTGGTCGCAAATGCCATGTAGACAGGATCCCACCAAGTACGATGGGGAGCAACTAGGATATAGTTTTCATCTTGACTCGGAATTTTATCAGTATTATGATAGTGAGCATTACCGTTGATAGACCAAAGAATCAACATAACCAGCCCACGAAGATAAGTATAAAACATGGTGTCTCCTTCAATTTTCTTTCTTTTATTATACCTTATCATACTAGGACAAGCAAATGTTTTTTTGTTTAGGCGGAATTGCTCTTCATATGAAATTAGAATTATTTTTAAAAAAATGATATGATAGAATTTATGGATAAAAATAAAATTATAGGCTTAAGCCAATCAGAAGTTAATGAACGTCAGAAACAGGGACAGGTCAATGATTTCAAAGCATCAGCTAGTACCAGTACTTGGCAGATTGTAAAACGAAATGTTTTTACTCTCTTTAATGCTTTAAACTTTGCTATTGCTTTAGCGCTCGCTTTTGTTCAAGCCTGGAGCAACTTGGTTTTCTTTGCAGTTATCTGTTTTAATGCTTTTTCAGGAATTGTAACCGAGCTACGTGCCAAACATATGGTTGATAAACTCAATCTCTTGAATAAAGAAAAGATTACGACTATCCGTGATGGACAAGAGATTGCTTTGGATCCAGAAGAGCTTGTTTTGGATGATGTGATTCGCTTGTCTGCAGGGGATCAAATTCCAAGTGATGCGATTGTATTAGAAGGCTTTGCAGAAGTCAATGAAGCCATGTTAACGGGCGAGAGCGACTTGGTGCAAAAAGAAGTAGAAGACTTAATGTTGTCAGGTAGTTTTCTTGCCAGTGGTTCTGTCTTTGCTCAAGTTCATCATGTAGGGGCAGATAACTATGCAGCCAAACTCATGCTTGAAGCTAAGACAGTTAAACCGATCAACTCACGCATCATGAAATCGCTAGACCAGCTTGCAGGCTTTACTGGGAAAATCATCATTCCATTTGGAATTGCCCTCTTGCTTGAAGCTTTGGTCTTGAAAGGTTTACCACTGAAGTCTTCTGTAGTGAATTCCTCTACAGCTCTTTTGGGAATGTTGCCTAAGGGGATTGCCCTCTTGACCATTACCTCTCTTTTAACCGCTGTTATCAAGCTTGGTTTGAAAAAGGTCTTGGTGCAGGAGATGTACTCTGTTGAAACCCTAGCGCGCGTGGATATGCTCTGCTTGGATAAGACAGGTACCATCACCCAAGGGAAGATGCAGGTTGAGACTGTTCTTCCTCTGACCCAGGCTTATGACAAGGATGCTATTGCCGACATACTAACCAGCTATATGGCAAACAGCGAGGATAAAAATCCTACAGCTCAAGCTATCCGTCAACGTTTTCAAGGTCAAGTAGCTTATCCGATGATTTCTAGTCTTCCATTTTCAAGCGATCGTAAATGGGGAGCAATGGAGTTGGAAGGTCTCGGAACTGTTTTCCTAGGTGCACCTGAGATGTTGTTGAATGCTGAAGTTCCTGAGGCTAGAGAAGCTCTTGAACGAGGATCTCGTGTCTTAGTTCTGGCCCTCAGTCAAGAAAAACTTGATCACCACAAGCCACAAAAGCCATCTGATATTCAAGCCTTGGCTTTGCTTGAAATTCTAGATCCAATCCGAGAAGGGGCGGCTGAAACTCTAGACTATCTTCGTTCTCAGGAAGTGGGCTTGAAAATTATTTCTGGTGATAATCCAGTTACCGTTTCAAGTATTGCTCAAAAAGCTGGTTTTGCAGACTACCACAGCTACGTAGATTGCTCGAAAATTACTGATGAAGAGTTGGTTGCTATGGCTGAGGAGACAGCGATTTTCGGACGTGTCTCTCCTCATCAAAAGAAACTGATCATCCAAACGTTGAAAAAAGCAGGTCATACGACTGCAATGACAGGAGATGGTGTCAATGATATCCTTGCTCTCCGCGAGGCAGACTGTTCCATCGTGATGGCTGAAGGAGATCCAGCGACTCGTCAGATTGCAAATCTGGTCCTCTTGAACTCAGACTTTAATGATGTTCCTGAGATTCTCTTTGAAGGTCGTCGTGTGGTCAATAACATTGCCCACATTGCTCCGATTTTCTTGATTAAGACCATCTATTCCTTCCTGCTTGCAGTCATCTGTATTGTAAGTGCTTTGTTGGGACGTACTGAATGGATTTTAATTTTCCCATTCATTCCGATTCAGATTACCATGATTGACCAGTTTGTGGAAGGATTCCCACCGTTCGTATTGACCTTTGAGCGAAATATTAAACCAGTCGAACAAAACTTCCTCAGAAAATCCATGCTCCGTGCACTACCAAGTGCCTTGATGGTAGTCTTTAGTGTTCTCTTTGTTAAAATTTTTGGAACCAGTCAAGGCTGGTCAGCCATTGAAATTTCGACTCTTCTGTATTATCTACTAGCGTCGATTGGTTTCATGTCTGTAGTTAGAGCTTGCTTGCCATTTAGTCTATGGCGTGTCCTCTTGATTATTTGGTCAGTTGGTGGCTTCCTTGGAACGGCTCTATTCCCAAGAATCCAAAAACTACTTGAAATTTCAACACTGACAGGACAAACATTACCTGTCTATGGCATCATGATGCTCATCTTTACTGTGATTTTCATCCTGACAAGTCGTTATCAAGCTAGAAGATAAAGAAAGGCTGCAATCCATGATTGCGGTCTTTTTTAGGTACAGGATTGCTAGACAAAATATGGTATAATAAAGAGAAATAGACTTTTGGAAAGTGAGAGAAAATGATTTCGAAGAGATTAGAAATGGTAGCTTCTTTTGTACCTCAAGGAGCCGTTTTACTGGACGTCGGGAGTGATCATGCTTATCTACCCATTGAATTGGTTGAAAAAGGTCACATCGATCGTGCCATTGCAGGAGAGGTTGTAGAAGGTCCCTATCAATCTGCAGTTACAAATGTTAAAAGTCATGGTTTAACTGAGAAAATTCAGGTTCGTTTAGCCAATGGTTTAGCAGCATTTGAAGAAAGTGATCTGGTATCTGTCATCACTATTGCTGGAATGGGTGGTCGTTTGATTGCTACGATTTTGGAAGACGGATTAGACAAACTTGCTACTGTTGAGCGTTTGATTCTTCAACCCAATAATCGAGAAGACGAGTTGCGTTCTTGGTTACAAGAACATGGTTTTCAAATCATAGCAGAAAGTATTCTAGAAGAAGCTGGGAAATTCTACGAGATCATAGTTGCAGAAGCTGGTAAAATGAATCTATCAGCAACTGATGTCCGCTTTGGTCCATTCTTGTCCAAAGAAGTCAGTCCAGTCTTCGTCCAAAAATGGCAAAAAGAAGTTGCTAAGCTTGAGTTTGCCCTTAGTCAAATTCCAGAAAAAAATCAAGAAGAACGTCAAGTTCTAGCAGAAAAAATTCAAGCCATCAAGGAGGTGCACCATGAAAGCAAGTGAAGTGATTAAGCGTTATGAAGCCTATTGCCCACAAGAATTTTCTATGGAAGGGGATAGTCGTGGTCTGCAAATTGGCACCCTAGACAAGGAAATTCAAAAGGTCATGGTTGCTCTTGATATCCGTGAAGAGACAGTCGCTGAAGCTATTGACAAGGGTGTTGATCTGATTATCGTTAAGCACGCCCCTATCTTTCGTCCAATCAAGGACTTGGTAGCTAGTCGTCCTCAAAATCAGATTTATATCAATCTCATCAAGCACGATATCGCTGTCTACGTCAGTCATACTAATATTGATATTGTTGAAAATAGTCTCAATGACTGGTTCTGCCAACTGTTAGATATTAAAGATACAACCTATATACAAGAAACAGGTCCTGAACGTGGGATTGGCCGTATTGGAACGATTAGACCTCAAAAATTTAAGGAATTTGCTGACCATGTTAAGGAAGTCTTTGGTCTAGATAGCCTTCGTATGGTGTATTATCAAGAGAAGGATTTGCAAAAGACAATCTCAAGAGTGGCTATCTGTGGTGGCAGTGGGCAATCTTTCTATTCTGATGCTTTAGCAAAAGGAGCAGATCTTTATATCACTGGTGATATTTATTATCATACTGCCCAAGATATGCTGTCAGATGGTTTATTAGCTTTGGATCCAGGACACTATATCGAAGTGCTTTTTGTGGAAAGAATTGCAGCGCTCTTGAACGAATGGAAGGAAGAGAATGCTTGGTCGCTAGAAGTAGTCGCAAGTCAGGCTTCTACCAATCCATTCCATCATATCTAGTTAGAAGGTAAAGACAATGAAAAAAGTTGCCATTGTAGGAGCAGGGATTGTAGGGGCAACGGCCGCCTACTACCTCTCTAAAGAAGCAGATGTCGAAGTAACTGTCTTTGATCATGGGCACGGACAAGCTACCAAGGCAGCGGCAGGAATCATTAGTCCTTGGTTCTCTAAACGACGTAATAAAGCTTGGTACAAGATGGCTCGCCTAGGAGCAGATTTTTATGTGGATTTATTGGCTGATTTAGAAAAATCTGGTCAAAAGGTTGATTTCTACCAGCGCTCAGGAGTCTTCCTTCTCAAAAAGGATGATTCCAAGCTAGAGGAACTCTATCAACTTGCCTTGCAACGTAGAGATGAATCTCCCTTAATTGGCGAATTAGCCATTTTGGACCAAGCTGCTGCAAGCCGCCTATTCCCTGGTCTAAAGGGATTTGAAAGATTACTCTATGCTTCTGGAGGAGCTCGAGTAGACGGGCAACTCCTAGTAAGTCGGTTATTGGAAGCCAGTCAAGTGAAGGTCGTAAAGAAAGAGGTCAGTCTAACTCCTCTAGAACCGGGTTATCAGATAGACGATCAAATATTTGACCAAGTTATCTTGTCCATAGGAGCTTGGCTTGGACACACTTTGGAGCCTTTAGGATATGAGGTTGATGTTCGTCCTCAAAAGGGGCAACTCCGAGATTATCAAGTGGAACAAGACATGGGAGATTACCCTGTAGTTATGCCTGAAGGAGAGTGGGATTTGATACCATTTCCAGGCGGTAAGTTATCTCTAGGAGCTACCCATGAAAATGACATGGGCTTTGACTTGACAGTGGATGAAACCTTGCTCGATCAAATGGCTGAGGCAGCGAGTCCATTTTACCCAGCCCTGGCTGAGGCGATTTCATCTGGAGAACGTGTGGGTATTCGTGCTTATACAAGTGACTTTTCTCCATTCTTTGGTCAAGTACCAGCCTTATCAGGAGTCTATACAGCAAGTGGTCTAGGATCTTCAGGCTTAACGACTGGTCCCATAATCGGTTATCATCTAGTCCAAATGCTTCAGGGGAGAAGTGGAGTATTAGATCCGGCAGATTATCCGACTGAAAGATACATTAAAAAGAAACAATAGTAAATCTTTTACCTAGTTTTTACGATAGTGTTAGGAAAGTAAATGACTTTCCCTATCAAAAATGGTAAAATGAAAAAAATAATCCAAGAATTGAGGAAATAAGATGCAAGAAAAAATTCTGGTTACAGGTGGAGCGGGTTTCATCGGAACTCACACTGTTATTGAACTAATTCAAGCTGGACACCAAGTAGTTGTTGTGGATAATTTGGTCAATAGTAGTCGTAAAAGTCTTGAAGTAGTCGAAAGAATCACTGGGGTAGAAATTCCTTTCTACGAAGCAGACATTCGTGATACGGAAACACTTCGTGATATTTTCAAACAAGAAGAACCAACAGGTGTGATTCATTTTGCTGGTTTGAAAGCTGTAGGTGAGTCTACACGTATCCCACTTGCCTACTATGATAACAATATCGCTGGAACTGTCAGTCTCTTGAAAGTTATGGAAGAGACAAACTGTAAGAATATCATCTTCAGTTCATCAGCAACTGTTTATGGAGATCCTCATACAGTCCCAATCCTAGAAGATTTCCCACTTTCAGCTACAAATCCATATGGTCGTACCAAGCTAATGCTGGAAGAAATCTTGACAGATATCTATAAAGCAGATTCAGAGTGGAACGTTGTTTTACTTCGTTACTTCAACCCAATCGGTGCGCATAAGAGCGGTGATTTGGGTGAAAATCCAAACGGTATTCCAAATAACCTTCTTCCATATGTTACACAAGTCGCAGTTGGTAAGTTGGAACAAGTTCAAGTCTTTGGAGACGACTACGATACTGAAGATGGAACAGGTGTTCGTGACTATATCCACGTCGTTGACCTAGCAAAAGGACACGTTGCCGCCCTTAAGAAGCTTCAAAAAGGCTCTGGACTCAATGTGTATAACCTTGGTACTGGAAAAGGCTACTCAGTTCTTGAAATTATCCAAAATATGGAAAAAGCAGTCGGACGTCCTATTCCATACAGTATTGTTGAACGTCGTCCAGGTGATATTGCAGCTTGCTACTCAGATCCAGCAAAAGCTAAGGAAGAGCTAGGATGGGAAGCAGAACTTGGTATTACAGAGATGTGTCAAGACGCATGGCGTTGGCAAAGTCAACATCCAAATGGATTTGAAGACTAAGATGATGATTTCAATCATAGTCCCATGTTTAAACGAAGAGGAAGTACTTCCTCTTTTTTATCAAACTCTTGAAGCACTGATCCCAGATTTGGGAACAGAAATCGAATATATTTTTGTAGATGATGGTTCGACTGATAAGACTTTGGACGTTCTAAAGGTTTATCGAGAGAAAAATCCTGCAGTACATTATATCTCTTTCTCGCGAAATTTTGGGAAGGAAGCGGCCATATATGCAGGTTTACAACAAGCAAGTGGAGATTTGGTGGTGGTTATGGATGCAGACCTTCAGGATCCACCAAGCCTCTTACTTGAGATGAAAGAACTACTAGATCAGAATCCAGACTTGGATTGTGTTGGAACTAGGAGAACTAGTCGAGACGGGGAACCCGTTTTACGTAGTTTCTGCGCCGATCTTTTTTATCGTTTCATGCAAAAAATTAGCCCAGTAGCTCTTCCATCGGGTGTCCGTGATTTTCGAATGATGAGAAGATCAGTTGTGGATGCAGTGTTGGAATTGACAGAATACAATCGCTTTTCCAAAGGGCTCTTTGCCTGGGTTGGTTTTCGCACTCACTATCTAGAATACCCTAATGTTGAAAGGCAGGCAGGTAAGACTAGTTGGAGCTTTAGACAACTCTTTTTCTACTCTATCGAAGGGATTGTGAATTTTTCAGATTTTCCTTTGATATTAGCTTTTGTTGCGGGTCTTTCATCATGTTTTCTGGCTTTGGTGATGACACTGTTTGTAGTTGTCCGTACTCTCTTACTTGGCAATCCAACTTCTGGTTGGACCTCTCTGATGGCTGTCATTCTATTTCTTGGTGGTGTCCAATTATTGACGATTGGGATTCTCGGAAAATATATCAGTAAAATCTATCTGGAAACGAAAAAAAGACCCCTCTATCTGATAAAAGAACAGAGTGAGTCAAGATAAGATTTGCTAAAAATAAGTCCTTCAAAAGACTATAATTTTCTGTAAAAATATGCTAAACTAGAGGAAGTGGTATTTGGAAATCGAATCACCACTGATGACAAATTAATCTTTGATGAGCGCGCGAGTGGGACACTGTTTTACAGCTTCCAGTAGCTCTTCACTAGATGGGACGTCTTTCTCTAGTTGATTAGGATCATCATAGAAACGCACAATACCATTATCATGGTAATCAAATAAATCAGAATAGGTTTGGCATAGCCCACAGGCAATGCATCGTTCAGGTATAAGTGTGATTTTCATATTTATATTGTAATAAGAAATTAGAAAAAAAACAAGGAGTAAGGTATGGAAAAGGAACCATGGCAAGAAGATATTTACGATATCGAGGAAAGTCGTTCGGAACGCAGAAGCAGAGGAAATAAGGAATCAGGAGTAGGAGCTAATCGTATTTTAACGATTTTGGCTTGTATTTTCTTTGTTATCGTTGTCGGAATGATTGCTATTCTAATCTACCTGTCATCAGGTGGAAGTAATCGTACGGCAGCCTTGAAAGATTTCCATGATTCTTCTGCGCCTAAGGTAGAAGAAGTATCTTCAACATCTTCAAGTAGTTCAGTAGAAGCATCAAGTTCTGAACCAGAATCAACTTCTTCAAGTAGTTCAGAGGAACATACAAATGCTGAGGGAACCATTACTGTCCTTGCAGGTGAAGGTGAGGCAGCTATTGCAGCTAGAGCAGGCATTTCTATTGCCCAGCTTGAAGCCTTGAACCCTGGTCATATGTCTTCAGGTACTTGGTTTGCAAATCCTGGTGATGTCCTTAAGACAAGATAGGAGTTAGAATGAAAACAATTCAGATTGCCATTGATGGACCAGCATCCAGTGGGAAGAGTACAGTAGCTAAGATTATCGCTAAGGACTTTGGATATACCTACTTGGATACAGGTGCTATGTATCGTGCTGCGACTTACATCGCTTTGAACAACCAAGTAAGTCCAGAAGAGTCTTCTCGACTTCTTGAATTATTGGAACAATATCCGATTAGCTTTGGTCGTGCTGAAACAGGCGAACAGCTTGTTTTTGTTGGGGACGTTGATGTGACAAATCCAATCCGAGAAAATGAAGTAACCAATGCTGTATCTGCTTTTGCAGCCATTCCAGCTATTCGTGAAAAATTGGTAGCCCTTCAACAAGAAATTGCCCAACAAGGCGGAATCGTCATGGATGGTCGAGATATTGGTACAGTGGTCTTGCCTAAGGCTGAATTGAAGATTTTTCTTGTTGCTTCAGTGGATGAACGTGCAGAACGACGTTATAAGGAAAATCTTTCAAAGGGGATCGAAACAGATTTGGAAACTTTGAAAGAAGAGATTGCTGCGCGTGATTATAAAGATAGTCATCGTGAAACTTCTCCTCTTAAGCAGGCAGATGATGCAATCTATCTGGATACGACAGGACTAAGTATTTTAGAAGTTGTCGAAAAAATTAAATCAGAAGCAGTCAAACATTTTTAATTTGAAATTTTAACCGATTGACCACGATAGTGGTGAGTCGGTTTTTTAGCAATTTGTCAAATTTTTAATTTTAAGGTATAATAGTCTTTGTTAACGAAAATTTGACAATCAAACCATCATGAAAATAGAAGGAGATAAAATGAACAATCTACCAAATTGCCCAAAATGTAATTCAGAATATGTCTATGAAGACGGAGCCTTGCTAGTCTGCCCAGAGTGTGCTTATGAATGGAATCCTGCTGAGCAAGTAGAGGTTGAAGAAGGCCTTGTTGCTATCGACGCTAATGGAAATAAATTGGCTGACGGTGATACAGTAACCTTGATCAAAGACCTTAAGGTAAAAGGTGCTCCAAAAAACCTTAAGCAAGGAACTCGTGTGAAAAACATCCGTATTGTTGAGGGTGACCACAACATCGATTGTAAGATTGATGGTTTTGGTGCTATGAAATTGAAATCAGAATTTGTTAAAAAGATTTAATCATGACTACTTGGAATAAATTTATTTTTTTCAGTCGGACTCTCTTGTTTTTCGCAGCATTTACAGGGGTCTATCTGGAAATTACCAAACGTGGTGGTTTAGGGATGTTGCTTTACTATACAGTCCTTTCCAACCTTTTGGTTGTCATCTTTACAGGTTATCTTTTGTTAAAGATGCGTAGTGGCGGCGATAGTTGGCAAAGTCCTGCTATTCTACGTCTCAAAGGTGGTGTCACTATGAGTATCATGATTACTTGTGTCATCTATCATTTCATGCTAGCTCCCTTGACGACAGATTTTTACCGTTTGGAAAATTTCCTTTGTCATTATATCGTACCTCTCTGGTTTTTAGCAGATACAATTATTTTTGATAAGAGTCGTCAATATAAGTGGTTTGATCCCATGCTTTGGACCAGCCTTCCTTTGTTTTATATGATTTTTGCCATCTTAAACGGTTTTGTTCTAAAGATGGATGTCCCTAACGCTAAGGATAGTCCCTTCCCTTATTTCTTTTTGAATGCTACCAAACATGGTTGGGGCTTTGTCTTTAGATGGGCAGCTACTATCTTTGTTGCCTATATGGTTTCAGGATATCTGTTTTATCTTGTTAAAAACATTAAAAAATCTAAGAAATAAGAGTACCTTATATGGGTACTTTTTTGATGATTGAGATAATTGTACCCAGACAAATCGATTTTTTTTATCTTGTACTTGAGTCATTTCTACCTTAAAATAAAATTGTAGCTACCAATACAACTATTGAGGAAGAGAAAATGACTGAAAATCGTTATGAATTAAATAAAAATTTGGCACAGATGCTTAAAGGTGGCGTCATCATGGATGTTCAAAATCCTGAGCAAGCAAGAATTGCAGAGGCTGCAGGTGCGGCAGCTGTTATGGCCTTGGAGCGAATCCCAGCTGATATTCGTGCAGCTGGTGGTGTCTCTCGTATGAGCGATCCAAAGATGATCAAGGAAATCCAAGACGCAGTCAGCATTCCAGTTATGGCCAAGGTTCGAATTGGACATTTTGTTGAAGCACAGATTTTAGAATCCATCGAGATTGACTATATCGATGAGAGTGAGGTGCTATCTCCAGCTGACGATCGTTTCCATGTGGATAAGAAAGAATTCCAAGTTCCTTTTGTTTGCGGTGCTAAAGATCTAGGAGAAGCCTTGCGTCGTATCGCTGAAGGAGCATCGATGATTCGTACAAAAGGGGAACCTGGAACAGGAGACATCGTTCAGGCAGTCCGCCATATGCGTATGATGAATCAAGAAATTCGTCGCATTCAAAATCTCCGTGAAGATGAACTCTATGTCGCGGCAAAAGAACTCCAAGTACCTGTAGAATTAGTTCAATACGTGCACGAACATGGAAAACTACCAGTCGTGAACTTCGCAGCAGGTGGTGTAGCAACACCTGCCGATGCTGCTCTTATGATGCAGCTAGGTGCAGAAGGTGTCTTTGTTGGTTCAGGGATTTTCAAATCAGGTGATCCTGTTAAACGTGCAGCAGCAATTGTCAAGGCAGTTACCAATTATCAAAATCCTCAAATTTTAGCTCAAATCTCTGAAGACTTGGGAGAAGCTATGGTTGGTATCAATGAGAATGAAATCCAAATTCTCATGGCTGAGCGAGGAAAATAGATGAAAATCGGAATATTGGCCTTGCAAGGCGCCTTTGTAGAGCATGAGAAAGTCCTTGCCAAACTAGGAGTTGAAAGTGTTGAACTGCGAAATCTAGAAGACTTTCAGCAACATCGAGGTGAGCTGTCAGGTTTGATTTTACCTGGCGGTGAGTCGACAGCTATGGGAAAACTCCTACGTGACCAACAGATGCTACTTCCTCTAAGAGAGAGTATTCTCAATGGTTTACCAGTCTTTGGGACTTGTGCAGGTTTGATTTTGCTAGCGAAACAGATTACCTCTCAGGAAGAGACTCATCTGGCTACCATGGACATAGTAGTGGAGCGCAATGCCTATGGACGTCAGCTAGGAAGCTTTTATACAGAAGCAGACTGCAAGGGTGTTGGCAAGATTCCCATGACCTTTATCCGTGGCCCGATTATCAGTAGTGTTGGTGACAGTGTTGATGTTCTAGCGATTTTGAACAATCAAATCGTTGCGGCACAAGAAAAGAATATGTTGGTAACCTCCTTTCATCCTGAATTGACAAATGATCTTCGCCTACATCAGTACTTTATCGATATGTGTAAATAAGAAAAGAAGTTGGGATTTCTCCCAACTTCTTTTCTTACATATAATAAACAATGGCGATGTATTGGAGAGCTGAAGCTGCCAGAATGAAGAGATGCCAGATCATGTGGAAGTAAGGTTTCTTCTTAGCATAAAAACCAGCACCAACTGTATAGCAAAGCCCACCTGATACCATAAGAGTCCAAAAGATTGGATTTGTTTGACTGATAATTGCTGGTAGGATAGCCACAACTAGCCAACCCATGATGAGGTAGAGTATCAGACTAAATCTTTCATTGACTTTTTTCGCAAAGATTTTATAAAGAATACCAAAAATAGTTGTTCCCCACTGAATGGCGATAATCAGATAACCAAACCAGTTATTCATCAAGGTCAAAACGACAGGAGTATAAGAACCTGCAATCGCAACATAAATCATGGAATGGTCGATAATGCGCAAGACATACTTATGAGTGGAACCATAAGCCATAGAATGATAAATAGTCGATGAAAGGAACATAAGAAAGAGGCTGATGACGAAGATAGACACACCGACAGACGATAAAAATCCATGAGCTTCATAACTATAAGTCGATGAGATAGGGAGCAAAATCAGCATGATAAGTGCCCCTACAGCATGGGTGACACTGTTTGCTATTTCTTCTCCAAAACTAAGGCGCTTGCTAAGTTTAAAACTAGTATTCATTTGTTTCCTCCTCTTCATTTTCTGTATAGACTAGTGCTAGTGTTTGATGATAAAGTTTGACCGTTTGACAGCTTGCTTGAATGATTGGATTAGCTGGGTCTAGGTCTTCATTCATATAGTCCACAAAAGCATTGTAAAGTTCTTGTGAGTTAGTCTCTGTGTGTAGGGTGTTTAGGGTTTGAGCAATTTCCTGGATTGAAAAAACAGACTTGAGTGTTGTTATAGCAATCAATCGGGCAATTTGTTTGCGTTGGTATTTTTTCTTTTCAGGTTTACTGATATAGCCGTGCTTCACATAGTTGTTCACCATTGATGCAGTTAAACCTTTCTCTTTAGCAAGAGAAATAGGGGAACAAACTTTATTCACATAAAGTAGGACCTGATCCAAATAGAGATCAATGTTTGGAATTTCGTCCCATTCTGGGTAGGAAAAAGTAGTTTTCATTTCCAACTCCTGTTCATCTAGTTTCGATAACTAGATTATAAAATAATAGAAATAAAAAGTCAAGTTTTAACTGCTTGTAGAAAGCCTTAAATTATGCTATGATGAGAGAAACTAGTCAGAAAAGAGGAGATAAGATGGAAATTCGTTTAGCCTTTCCAAACGAAGTAGATGCAATTATGCAGGTGATTGAAGATGCTAGAAAAACTCTAGCCAAAGCTGGTAGCGACCAATGGCAAAATGGTTATCCCAATGCTGATATTATCATTGATGATATCATCTCAGGTCAAGCCTATGTAGCTTTAGAAGAAGGAGAGCTCTTAGCCTATGCAGCAGTAACTAAGAGCCCAGAATCTGCCTATGAAGCTATTTATGAAGGCAAATGGCAAGGAGGAGAGACAGAGTATCTAGTTTTTCATCGTATTGCTGTGGCAGCAGATGTTCAAGGGCAAGGGGTAGCGCAGACCTTCTTGGAAGGCTTGATTGAAGGCTTTGATTACCTAGATTTTCGTTCAGATACACATGCTAAAAACAAGGCCATGCAACATATCTTTGAAAAGCTTGGTTTTAAACAGGTCGGTAAAGTTCCAGTAGATGGAGAACGCTTGGCCTATCAAAAATTAAAATCAAATGCCTAAGAAGTATGCAAAGATGCTGTACGAGTCTCCGATTGGCATTATATCTCTGGTAGCTGATGATCACTATCTGTTTGGGATATGGGTTGAAGCACAGAGTCATTTTGAGAGAGGCTTATCAGCAGCTAATATAGTTGAGGTGGAAAGTCATCCAATCTTAAGTCAAATTGCTTGTAATTTGGAAGCCTATTTTAAAGGAGAGAATCAAGATTTGTCTCAGTTACCTTTAGCTCCTGTCGGTAGTGATTTCGAAAAAAGAGTCTGGAACTACTTGCGGGAAATTCCTTTTGGTCAGACTGTTACTTATGGACAAATAGCTAAGGACTTGCAGATAGCTTCGGCTCAGGCAATCGGAGGTGCTGTGGGGCGCAACCCATGGTCTATCCTAGTACCTTGTCACCGCGTATTAGGTGCAGGTAATCGTCTAATAGGCTATGCTTCAGGAATTGACAAGAAGGCTTGGCTCTTAAAGCATGAAGGTGCAGCATTTCAAGAGAATAAGGAATAGAAAGAAAAGAAAATGTTAGAATTTATCGAATATCCAAAATGTACAACTTGTAAAAAAGCCAAAAAAGAGTTAGATCAACTCGGAATAGAGTATAAAGATGTTCATATTGTAGAAGAAACTCCGAGTGAAGAAGTCATTTTAAATTGGCTTGAAACTTCAGGATTTGAGTTGAAGCAATTTTTCAATACTAGTGGTATTAAATACCGTGAACTTGGTTTAAAAGACAAGGTTGGAACTTTATCCAATAAAGAAGCAGCCAAACTCTTGGCCAGTGATGGTATGTTATTAAAACGTCCAATATTAGTGGAGAATGGTGCTGTGAAGCAGATTGGTTATCGTAAAACCTACGACAACTTGGATTTGAAATAGTTTTTTTCTATCTCCTTGATAGGTAAAATATATAACCTCACACTTTTAAAGTATGATAAACTAGTAGGGAGACAAAGTCTCTTCTGCTCGTAGCAAATATTTTAAATCTAGGCAGAAGTATGATAGAATGATTCATTATCAGGAGAGGATGTTTCTATGAATGTTACAACAATTTTAGCATCAGATTGGTACCAAAACTTGATGCAGTATATTCCAGACGGCAAACTGTTTAGTTTTCGTTCTGTCTTTGATGGGATTCCAAGAATTGTACAACAATTGCCAACAACATTGATGTTGACAGTATTTGGTGCTTTTTTTGGTATAATCTTGGCCTTGGTTTTTGCTATTGTAAAAATTAATCGCGTTAGAATTCTTTATCCATTACAAGCATTCTTTGTTAGTTTCTTAAAAGGGACACCAATCCTAGTGCAGTTGATGTTGACTTACTATGGAATTCCTCTAGCATTAAAAGCGTTGAATCAACAATGGGGAACTGCTTTTAATATCAATGCGATTCCAGCCGCAGCTTTTGCCATTGTAGCTTTTGCTTTTAACGAAGCAGCTTACGCTAGTGAAACTATCCGTGCCGCTATTCTTTCTGTCAATCCTGGAGAGATTGAAGCCGCTCGTAGTCTTGGAATGACACGTGCACAAGTTTACCGTCGTGTGATTATTCCCAATGCAGCGGTAGTAGCGACTCCAACCTTGATTAACTCCCTAATCGGTTTGACTAAGGGGACTTCCCTAGCCTTTAGTGCGGGTGTTGTAGAAGTCTTTGCCCAAGCTCAGATTTTGGGTGGTGCCGACTATCGTTACTTCGAACGTTTCATCTCAGTTGCCCTTGTATACTGGGTGGTAAATATCGCTATTGAAAATCTTGGCCGCTTTATTGAGAAAAAAATGGCAATCGAAGCACCAGATAATGCGAAAACAGATGTGAAAGGAGACCTTCGCTAATGATTAAGATTTCAAATTTAAGCAAATCCTTTTCTGGTCAAACCGTCTTGGATCATCTGAATTTAGATATTCAAAAAGGGGAAGTAGTAGCTTTGATTGGTTCCTCAGGAGCGGGGAAGTCAACCTTTCTTCGTAGCCTAAATTATCTGGAAACACCTGATAGTGGAAGCATTCAGATTGATGATTTTAAAGTTGATTTTTCTCAAATTACTCAAGATGAAATCTTGACTCTTCGTCGCAAGTTGTCCATGGTGTTCCAACAGTTCAACTTATTTGAACGTAGAACAGCCCTAGACAATGTCAAGGAAGGTTTGGTAGTTGTTAAAAAACTTTCCGACGAAGAAGCAACTAAGATTGCCAAAGAAGAGTTGGCTAAGGTTGGTCTTTCTGATCGCCAACAGCACTATCCTCGGCACTTATCAGGTGGACAAAAACAACGGGTAGCTTTGGCGCGTGCTTTAGCCATGAAGCCAGCAATCTTGCTCTTGGATGAACCTACTTCAGCTCTTGATCCAGAATTAGTCGGTGAGGTAGAACGATCTATTGCTAATGCTGCCAAATCAGGTCAAACCATGATTTTAGTCAGTCACGATATGTCCTTTGTTTCTCAGGTAGCTGATAAGGTTTTGTTCTTGGATAAAGGAAAGATTATTGAGTCTGGAACACCAGATGAGATTATCAATCATCCTAAAGAAGAACGAACAAAAGAATTCTTTGCTAGTTACAAACGGACCTATATTTGATATAATAGAAGATAAGAAAGACTCAGTTGGCTAGGCTAACTGGGTTTGCTCTTTAAAATTAATAGAAATGAGAGAGAGCATGCTAGTTCAGCTATTTGCTTTGTATTTAGAGAGTTTAGTGTTGACAATTCTACTGGTCTTGATTATTTTGGGACTCTGGATTGGACTTAGAGCTCTGTCGGGGGTTGATAAAACTGCTAAAGCACGTCAAGCCCATCTCTACGATATGATTATGATTGGAGTTTTGACCATTCCAGTATTGTCTTTTGCAACCATGAGCATCTTGTTGGTTCTCAAGGCTTAATAGTTGTAAAATGGGATTTAATTCGTTAGAATAAAAATAGTTACAACAAGAAAGAAGGAAAGAGAATGTACGATACGATTATTATCGGTGCAGGCCCTGCTGGGATGACTGCAGCCTTGTATGCAGCACGCAGTAATCTGAAAGTGGCTTTGATTGAAGGGGGCCTTCCAGGAGGTCAGATGAATAATACTTCTGACATTGAAAACTATCCAGGTTATGCTAATATCAGTGGTCCTGAATTAGCTGAAAAAATGTTTGAACCTCTTGAAAATCTGGGTGTTGAGCATCTCTATGGCTTCGTTGAAAATGTTGAGGACCATGGCGAATTCAAAAAAGTCGTAACAGACGACCAAGTTTATGAAACGCGTACAGTTATCGTAGCGACTGGTTCCAAACACCGTCTCTTGGGAGTTCCAGGTGAAGAAGAACTCAATAGCCGTGGTGTTTCTTACTGTGCGGTTTGTGATGGAGCCTTTTTCCGCGACCAAGATTTGTTGGTCGTAGGTGGAGGTGACTCCGCAGTTGAAGAGGCTATCTTCTTAACACGGTTTGCAAAATCTGTTACCATTGTTCACCGTCGAGAAGAACTACGTGCCCAAAAGGTCTTGCAAGATCGTGCTTTTGCCAATGAAAAAATCAACTTCATTTGGGATTCGGTTGTCAAAGAAATCAAGGGTGAAAACCGTGTTGAGTCGGTTGCCATTGAAAATGTTAAAACAGGACAAGTGACAGAACAAGCCTTTGGTGGTGTCTTCATCTATGTTGGATTGGACCCTGTTAGTGATTTCGTCCAAGAGTTGCAGATTCGAGACCAAGCGGGTTGGATTGTGACAGATGACCATATGAAAACAAGTGTTGCAGGAGTCTTTGCAGTTGGGGATGTTCGTCAGAAAGACCTTCGACAAGTTACAACAGCTGTTGGAGATGGTGCTATTGCAGGTCAAGAGGCCTATAAATATATTACTGAACATAGTTAAAAAGGCGGTGGGACAGAAATCGATAGACAAAGTCTCGATTTC
>NZ_JVKV01000024.1 GCF_001072375.1 Streptococcus pseudopneumoniae | reverse complement strand
GGTGAAGCTGACGTGGTTTGAATTTGATTTTCGAAGAGTATTAAATCGCAAACAAATCGTTTAGGTTCTCAGCCATAGTTGGGTGAGTAAAGATTTGTTTAGCCAAATCTGTGTATGGGATATGATGGTTCATAGCAAGAGTAATCAAATTGATAATTTCATGAGATTCTTGACCAAAGAGGGTCACACCCAAGATTTCCTTAGTTTCAGGGTTTACCACAGCTTTGAAGGCACCACGCAAATCGCCATTAACATGACCACGAGGCATGCCAGCAACTGGAAGTTCCTTGACAGCAACTGGTCCACCTGCTGCTCTGGCTTGGTCTTCAGTAAGACCAACTTGTGCCAAAGGTGGGTTGAGGAACATAGCGGTTGGAACAGCTCCACGTGTTTCAAGATTATAGCTACCATCCCCTGTCAAGTAATTAAAGACAATACGGAAATCATCTAATGAAATATAAGTGAATTGAAGACCACCATTGACATCACCTACTGCAAAGACACCTGGAACGCTTGTTTCCAAATGCTTATTAACCTGGATACCACCACGCTCAGTCAAGGCAATATCGGTGTTTTCCAAGTGAAGAGGTTCAATATTAGGCTTGCGTCCTGTCGCATAAAGGAGTGCATCAAAACGGAAGTCTCCTTTATCAGTAACAACGACAACTTCATCACCGTCATTCTTAACTTCGGAAGTTTTAACACCTTGCTCAAAGACAATGCCGTCCTCTTCCATGTATTCCTTAGCCAACTTAGCAATAGATGGCTCCACACGTGGCAAGAAGCTAGTCGCTGCATCCAAGACAGTCACTTGGCTACCCAAACGGTTATAAAGGCCAGCAAATTCAAGACCGATATTACCACCACCTAAGACACCTAAACGTTTTGGCAAGGCTTCAAGGGTTTGAATACCAGTTGAATCGTAGACATGCTCAGTTGTTGTCAACCCAGGAATCGGCAAGACATTAGACACAGCACCTGTATTGATGACAATAGTTTCAGCCGTAAGCTCTTGGCGGTCATCACCAGCCACTACTTCGATGACCTTATTTGACACGAAATGTGCCTCTGCATCAATGACATCAACGCCATTGTCTGCCAACATTTTATAATTCTTAGCGTTAAGACGACCAGTCACCGCACCACGCTCTTTCATGGTATCGTCAAATGACCAGCCCTTTTCAGCTGCTACAATCATAGTCTTGGTTGGGATACAAGCAAAATTAATGCAAATACCACCATACATCGCTTTACTGCGCTCGATGACAGCAACTTTCTTACCAGCCGCATTCATCTTAGCAGCCAAAGTCTTACCGGCTTTACCAAATCCAATTACAATTAAATCGTATGTTAACATTTTTAAATCCTCCTATTTGATTTCATTCTAGCACAAGAAAAAAACTTTTGCACAAATCTGCTACGGGAAAAAATATTGGACTAAAATAGTCTAACGAAAGCTTTCGGGAATCAAGTTCAAAAAATAGAAAAATCGTTTACATGTTTTAATCAAGTGGTTAGACTATCTTTTGGCCCTCTCTTGTGTTATACTAGATAAGTTGCAAAAAAGCAGTACTTTTCTTTAGTGGAAAAGAAGCAACGCGGTCTTTCATAAAAGATATGAAAGTACGTCATGACAAGAAAAGTATAAACTAAGCGCTATAGGATGGCTTCGCACCATCTTTAGAAAGAAGAATAACGTGAAATTTAATGAATTTAATCTTTCTGCTGATTTATTGGCAGAAATTGAAAAAGCAGGATTTGTAGAAGCAAGTCCTATCCAAGAGCAAACCATTCCTTTGGCTCTTGAAGGAAAAGATGTTATCGGACAAGCCCAAACTGGTACAGGAAAAACTGCTGCCTTTGGTTTGCCAACACTTGAAAAAATCCGTACAGAAGAAGCAACTATTCAAGCTTTGGTGATTGCTCCAACTCGTGAACTAGCTGTGCAAAGTCAGGAAGAACTCTTCCGCTTTGGTCGTAGCAAGGGTGTCAAAGTCCGCTCAGTATATGGTGGATCAAGCATTGAAAAACAAATTAAGGCTCTTAAATCTGGTGCCCATATCGTGGTGGGAACACCGGGTCGTCTTTTGGACTTGATTAAACGCAAGGCCTTGAAATTACAAGATATTGAAACTCTTATCCTTGATGAAGCGGATGAAATGCTTAACATGGGCTTCCTTGAAGACATTGAAGCTATCATTTCTCGTGTCCCTGAAAGGCGTCAAACTTTGCTTTTCTCAGCAACTATGCCAGATGCCATCAAACGTATCGGTGTTCAGTTTATGAAAGAACCTGAGCATGTGAAGATTGCGGCTAAAGAGTTAACAACAGAATTGGTTGACCAGTACTATATCCGTGTCAAAGAACAAGAAAAATTCGACACCATGACTCGTCTCATGGACGTAGAGCAACCAGAACTGGCAATCGTATTTGGACGTACCAAACGTCGTGTAGATGAGTTGACTCGTGGTCTGAAAATCCGTGGTTTCCGTGCAGAAGGGATTCATGGAGATTTGGACCAAAACAAACGCCTTCGCGTCCTTCGTGACTTCAAAAACGGTAACCTTGATGTTTTAGTTGCGACAGACGTTGCAGCACGTGGTTTGGATATCTCAGGTGTGACTCATGTCTATAACTACGACATTCCACAAGATCCAGAGAGCTATGTTCACCGTATCGGTCGTACAGGTCGTGCTGGTAAGTCAGGTCAATCGATTACTTTCGTAGCACCAAATGAGATGGGTTATCTCCAAATCATCGAAAACTTGACTAAGAAACGCATGAAAGGTCTCAAACCTGCAAGTGCAGAAGAAGCCTTCCAAGCTAAGAAGCAAGTAGCTCTTAAGAAAATTGAACGTGATTTTGCTAATGAGGAGATTCGTAGCAACTTTGAGAAGTTTGGTAAGGATGCTCGTCAATTGGCTTCAGAATTCAGTCCAGAAGAATTGGCAATGTACATCCTTAGCTTGACGGTTCAGGATCCAGACAGTCTTCCAGAAGTTGAAATTGCGCGTGAAAAACCACTACCGTTTAAACCTTCAGGTAATGGCTTCGGTGGGAAAGGTAAGGGAGGTCGTCGTGGAGATGACCGCCGTGATCGTGACCGCCGTCGCGACAATCGTCGTGGTGAACGTCGAGATGATTTCAAAAAAGGCAGTCGCAAAAACGACCGCTTTGACAAGGAAAAACGTTACCGTAAAGACAACAAAAAACCTCGCACAACATCTAGCGAAAAGCAAACAGGCTTTGTTATTCGAAACAAGGGCGATAAATAATAAAAAAAGCGGTTCACTGAGGTGGATCGCTTTTATATATAAGGAGACCGAGAGTCACTAAATTACTAATACGAGATGTTGAATTTATATATTTGTTATCTTGTAATATTATGTTATCAAAAATTTAGGATCCTGTCAATAAGAAAATTTAAAAAAACTAGTAAAAATTTTCGAACAGTCATGAATTGCAATTCAATAAACAATTTTCAGATAATTATTGAAATAATGGTCAATTTATGATATAATGGGAGCGATTAAATACGAGGTGAAAAATGGCACATTTATTAGAAAAAACAAGAAAAATCACATCAATCTTAAAGCGTTCGGAGGAGAAATTACAAGATGATCTTCCATATAATGCCATCACACGCCAATTAGCGGATATTATTGATTGCAACGCTTGTATCCTAAATAGTAAGGGACGTCTTTTAGGATATTTTATGCGCTACAAGACTAATAATGATCGTGTAGAGCAATTTTTCCAATCAAAAATTTTTCCTGAGGACTATATTCAAGGTGCAAACATGATTTACGATACAGAAGCAAATCTGACTGTAGATCACGAATTAAGCATCTTTCCAGTTGAGAGTCGTGCAGATTTCGCAGAAGGTTTGACAACCATTGCTCCAATTCATGTCTCTGGGATTCGTTTGGGATCTTTGATTATCTGGCGTAATGATAAGAAATTTGAAGATGAGGATTTGATCCTTGTTGAGATTGCTAGCACGGTGGTTGGTATTCAGCTTTTGAACTTCCAACGTGAAGAAGATGAGAAAAATATTCGTCGTCGCACAGCAGTGACTATGGCGGTCAATACACTTTCATATTCTGAATTGCGTGCAGTATCTGCTATTTTAGCTGAATTAAATGGTAATGAAGGTCAGTTAACAGCTTCAGTCATTGCAGATCGTATCGGTATTACGCGTTCTGTGATTGTTAATGCCCTTCGAAAGCTTGAATCTGCAGGGATTATTGAAAGTCGTTCTCTTGGTATGAAAGGAACTTATCTCAAAGTTTTAATTCCAGATATTTTTGAAGAAGTGAAAAAGAGGGACTATTAATGGCTAAGGCACTTATTTCTATTGATTATACAGAAGATTTCGTTGCTGATCATGGAAAATTGACAGCTGGAGCACCGGCTCAAGCAATATCAGAGACGATCAATCATGTAACTAGATTAGCATTTGATCGTGGAGATTATATCTTTTTTACAATCGATGCACATGAAGATAATGATGTTTTTCATCCTGAAAGTAAACTATTCCCGCCACATAATATTATTGGGACTAGCGGGCGTAATCTCTATGGTAAGTTAGCTGAATTTTATCAGAAAGAGGCCCATGATAGTCGTGTTTTCTGGATGGATAAACGTCACTATTCGGCTTTTTCTGGAACAGATTTGGATATTCGTCTGAGAGAGCGACGTGTGGATACAGTCATCTTAACAGGTGTTCTCACAGATATTTGTGTATTGCATACGGCTATCGATGCCTATAACCTTGGGTATCAGATAGAAGTTGTCAAGCCAGCAGTCGCATCTATTTGGCCTGAAAACCACCAGTTTGCACTAGGACATTTTAAGAATACATTAGGAGCGAAACTCCTTGATGAAAATCTAGTTGAAATCAAAGAATAATGTATTTAAAAAAATGAAAAAATCTGAAAAAAGTGTTGACAAAGTTTATGAAAGTTGATATACTAGTAAAGTAATCGACGCGGGGATGGCGGAATTGGCAGACGCGCAGGACTAAGGATCCTGTGACCGCTTTAGGTCGTGAGGGTTCAAGTCCCTCTCTCCGCATAGGAAAAGAGTTAGCTTAGCTAGCTCTTTATTTTTTTATAAAAAAGAGGCTGGGACAAAAGTCCTAGCCTCTCAATTATCTTTGGATTGTCGAGCAAGACGCAGTGGTTGAGTGGGCTCTAC
>NZ_JVKV01000023.1 GCF_001072375.1 Streptococcus pseudopneumoniae | reverse complement strand
GATAGACAAAGTCTCGATTTCGTAGTCCCAGCCCCGCGAGGATGTTTATGAGCTTTTTGGAGTCTAAAAGTTCAATCAGCTACCGAGTCAAAGTTTGAATGCTAATAAAAAGTGAGGTCGGGATCTTTTGTCCCAACCTCTTTTACGGACTATCAAACTGATATTTCCTTATAAATTATTGACTAGATTTCCCCTTTTCCAAAAGCTTGACCATCTCATTTTTACGCTCTTCTAGCTCGGCAATTTGCTGGAGTAAAAGTCCTGAAAAATCACATTCAAGCTCTTCAGTTTCGCCACTATTATACCAGTCTAGAGCTACAATATGATTGTCCTTATCAACGCAAAAAATCACATCTCCATCCCCGACGATAGACAGAAATGGAATATAATCCACAAAGCCCAGAGCGTGTAATTCTTTGGTTTGAAGACGAATGTCTAAGAAGTCTGGGATGCCATTTGCAATTCCCAAGACCTTAATCCCTCGACAGAAGGTCCAAAATGGTGCTACATCGTAAGCCTTGGCTCTTGGCCATAGCTCTTCTCTGACTTCCATAAAGAGACCTCCCAGAGCTGACATGATAAATTCTCTAAAATCTTCTGGCAGACGAATGCCGTATTGATTTTCAAAATCCTGAACATCTTCTTCCGATGGCTCATTGCCCATGCAGGCGACAACCTGATAAGTTTCCTTATCATAGTGACGAAAATACTCATAAACTTCCTTGAGTGACATCATTTTATTCCTTTTTTACTCAGAAATAGTAACTACAAATCCATCTGGCAAGATGACTTGCTGTCCATCTTCAAACTGGCAATGACTCGCTAAGTCAACTGAATCTCTGTCTAAGATAAAATTCTCTGTAGATTGATTAAAGATAGCTTGAACTTCTTTTCCTTGGTAGTTCCACTTCAAGGATAAAACATCTAGTTTCACTTCTTCCAAGCGATAATTTCCATGCTGAATAATGCTTGCAACTTCCTTACGGACTTGAATCAACTGTTTCATAAAATTCAGCATGTCATTTTCCTCAGACACACGGTCCCAAGGCATGACACGACGGCAGTCGGGATCTGGTCCACCTATTAATGCAAGCTCTGTTCCGTAATAGATACAAGGAGTTCCTTTTTGAAGGTAGAGGAAGGTTAAAGCAGCCTTGACATGTTGCACATTGCCTTTGGCAGTTGTGAGGATACGCTCTGTATCGTGAGAATCCAGAAGGTTAAACATCACTTCTGAGATTTGTTGCTTGTAGTACATAGACTGGCTATTGATTTCTGAAATAAATTGCTCCGTCTTTTTACGCTGACGCAAGAAATAATCCTTGATACTTTCAGAGAGTGGATAATTCATGACCGCATGGAACTCATCACCTTGTAGCCAAGGCTGAGAAGTGTGCCAGATTTCACCTAAAATATACAGATCAGGCTTTTTAGCTAGAACTGCCTTTCTAAAATCTCTCCAGAACTGATGGTCAATTTCATTGGCAACGTCCAAGCGCCAAGCATCGATATCAAAATTCTCAATCCAGTAGGTCGCAACACTTAAAAGATAGTCCCTAACCTCCGGATTAGCTGTATTCAACTTAGGCATATAGCTAGCAAAGGCAAAGGTATGATAAGGGAGTTCTCTCGCTTTCTTAAGCTTATCTTCTGTAATTGGAAATTCTTGGATATGGAACCAATCTTTATAAGGGGAATTTTCTCCATTTTTTAGAACATCCTGCCATTGGGCTGACTGGTTGCCAATATGATTAAATACTGCATCTAGCATAATCTTGATACCACGTTTGTGGGCTTCCTCGACTAGATTACGAAAGACTTCCTTGTCACCAAAGTGACGGTCAATTTCAAAATAATCCGTCGTATCATACTTGTGATTGGTCGTTGCTTCAAAAATCGGACATAGATAAAGTCCAGTGATTCCCAAATCTTTAAGATAGTCTAAATGATCAATAATCCCTTGTAAATCTCCACCAAAAAAATCATCCCTGTTAGGCGCAATGGTAGCATCCCACTCTCGAGCTCCATCTGGAGTTAGATTAGGATTTCCATTGGCAAAACGTTCTGGGAAAATCTGATACCAAACGGTATTTGAAACCCAGTTAGGAACCTGACATCCGTCGATTTCGTGAATATAAGGAAGCTTAAAGCCATTGCCTTCAGCATCCAAGTTTTCTTGAGTATGTTCTACACAACCCTTATCACCGTAGAAAACACCCTGACCTTCCTCATCAAGGAGCTCAAAGAGATACTGAATCCGTGCAAAACCAACAGATACTGTAACCTGCCAATAATCAAATAGGGCATCTGAGGTTACTTTGGTCATTTCTTTCTTAGCCTCATACTTATCCTCGATGAAGATAAAGGGATCTCCATAATGCAAAATAACCTGCTGGACATCATCTTTCTTGGTTCTGATTCGGATATGTAGCTGACCTTCTTTGTAAAGATAAGCATACTCTGATTCTGGTCTATGATAAATGGCTGTCAATTCCATGTCTTGTCTCCTAAATAATCATCAACAACAAAAAACGCAAACGTTTTCATAACTAACAGAACTAGTATACTATTTTAAGATTCGATTTGCAATACTTGGTCAAATTTGACAAGAAAACACCTCAAAATGAATACTACAGACTAATCAAGAAATTTCAGCACCTAGCAACAAAAAGCTCCCAAACTCAGCCTCACAGCCTAGTCAATCTGACAAAGGGCAAGTTCTTTTAAACCTCTGTCGTACAGAAAAGTTAAACAAAAGTTGTCTGTCATATTTTGAAGCTTGTGTTTACTCATTCCTCTAGGCAAAGCTATATCACACCATTCTCTTGTTGCCAGAGAAAATAGCTTTTGCTTGCCCTTCCAATCATCATTCTTAAATAGGGGGCTCAGGATCAGATAAGCCGAATCCGTAAAGAGTCCATTGACACCAGCTTTTTTGCCTAAAGCCTTTAAATGTTCCGATTCTAATAACTTTTCGATAATACGACCATCACTAGAGATTTTAACAAGAGCATAATAGTCTATGCCCCATTTATTGACAGAGGTTTGACTTTCTCCAGAGCTAAAGGCATAGAGCTCTTGCTTCCAACATTTCAAACTATCGATTTTAGGACTAGCGTCCGAGCTCCTGTCGTGGTGGTTTAAATCTTTTTTATCAATATGCGAATAAGTGGTCCACTTAGCCTGCTTTTTCTCTCTATCTAACTCTAAAAGGGCAAAGTTTCTTGCCTGATTTGTATAAACTTGATCTTCAAAACACACGGGTATCTGGTTGCTATCTGATACGCTTTGAAAATATCTCTCTTGTGCCTTTTTAGGAAGTATACTTTGCGGATCCCTTATGGCAATGATTTCTGGATTAGAAAAATCACCAGTATAATAGACTATTTCCTTGCTAGCCTTGATGATGCCAATATTTTGTCCATCTGTAAAGAGTAGAGGCTCTTCCTCCCAAACATGGTCACAATACCAAGCATCTATCTCCTTCACACCCAAAGGTGATACTTCAAGCAGACAGTAGCGATTGAAAGTTTCCTTCTCACTGGTCAAGACAAAGGCTCTACCATCATGTAACATGACAGAATTGAAAACACTATTGTAGTCCTTGTCTAGTTCCCATTTGTTCAATAGGCTTAACTTTAACTTCCCCATTTTCTCTCTCCTAATCCTTCACCACTCGTTGATGGCAAATAGAATAGCTAATCGAATATTTCTTAGCAATTGATCCGAAAGTTCATCGTATACTTGACCAAGTCCCTTATCTTGTGCCAGCCATCCAGGCTCATCATTCCAGGAGCCCATTGCTCCAAAAACATCCGCTGCACTTGCAGCTCTAAATATGCTTAGATGTTGCGGTGGAATTTGAGGTTCTGCCAGTCCTTTACCAGATTCTGGGTCTAGCAAAAATTTTCTAGCAGAGTGAAAGACTTTGGCAAAATTGTCACATTCAATTTTAATTGCTAGATCTTCTATACGAGCCAATATGTCCTTAAATTCTTCGATATTATTTTCATAGTGGGGAATGTCTTGAGAAGACCTTTCCCACTCATACTCGGTGTAGGTAACATCCCAGCCCTTGCCTGGAGAAGCAGATTCCCAATTTGGTAGGAAATAACTTGCCTTCCCATCTTTATAAAAACAGAGAATTGAACTCTGTGTTGTATTGGAGAAACCTAAAATACCTCTGTCTTCAACTGAAATGGGGCAAAATAATTTTAAGTCCTTCAAACCTTTTTCCTTAAGGTTTTTAAACCAATCAGTTACAGAAAGTTCCGTAACTTCCCCCTTTTCTGACGGCAAAATTTGAAAGTTCAACTTATTTGTATATTTTTCAGGCTTATAGCATATTTCTTTACCACTTTTTAAAGCCTTCCTAGCTGCTGCCACGATACAGGCTATTTGGTACATTTGTCCGTTCATACTATCTCATCCATTATCCCTTCAATCAGATTTGTAAGACTTTTAGTCGCATAGATCACCTGGTCAGGATCATGGATGTAGCAAATAACCTGCCCTTCCTGACCCTCTCGGTCTGGATCAAAATCCAGCATAAGATAACAAGAGTCACAATACTGAGCAAAAGGAAGCCATTTTTTATTAAAAAGATAAGGCTTAATTCTACTATCATGCATGTTTTCTAGGTCTTGACTAGAAAAATAGTCGGGAAATTCTGTTAACAGAGCATCTCTATTTTGAAAGTACTTTTTACAAGTCTCAATTTCCTGTAGACTCATGAGAGAAAAAGTTAAATCTCTCTGGTCAATCACACAAGGTAAAATAGAGAGGTATTTACTCCCATTTTTGTAGCTACAAAGCTCTTTGAAGTCACTAGGTAGACGAATGCCAAGTCTTTCCTCAAAGCCTTGAAGCTCTTCTTCGGAAGCACCAGAAATGTCCTGATAATCTTCCAGATATCCTTCTTCCACAGGATCATCCAAATCCCAGTCTTCAAAACACTCACAAATATAAGTTTCTATTTTTTTAACTTGGTCAATTAGTTGCATCATTTCACCATGATTTCTTTATTTTATCTGTCTTCCAATGCATTTTACCGCTTATAACTTGGTTCTTCTAGGGGAAGGGGTTCAGGATTTTGCTTAATCCAAGAGAGAGCTAGCTGACAAAGGAGGTCTAGGCGAGGCCCGTCATCAAAATCTTTCCCATGAACCTGAGCAATAAGCTCTTTAGTCTCTTCCAATTCTTGGTCTGAAAGGGGATTTCCCAGAGACAAGTATTGAGGGAGAGCCTGAAGCATTTTTCTATAGTCCCTGTCCCAGTTGGCCCCACCATTGCGATCCAGTTCATCTCGAACTCGACCTGGGATACGAATAACTTCTCCCTGAACAGTTTTGGCTGCTCCACTTGAAGGAATCAAGAAAGACCATAGTTCCTCATATTGCTCCTCCCAACTACCTTCTTTTACAAAAATCGGTGAAACTCCATCATGAGTTAGGCGTTTTTCTACAGGCTTGACATCAAAGAGCTCATAGAGCTTCGCTAAGCCTTTATCTGCTCCCTCGATGTAGTCTGGGTGGATACTTTCTCTATGAAATTCAAAATCCTTACCGATATTTTCGACCTTTTCTTTCATGGATGGTGTTTTCTTAGCACCAGCATCCAGAAGCATAGATGCGATTTCAGCAGTTTGGGCAATATAAATCCCCCGACAAACCATCAAGACTGAAGCTAGTGGGGTTCTTCCCATATCGTTTTTAGCATTGACATCTGCTCCCTTATCAATCAAAAGTTTGACAGTCTTAGGATGGAAAAACTCAGCTGCTACATGTAGGGGGGGCTCACCATAGGTATTAGGTTTTCCAATGTCTGCCCCCAATTCAAGCAAGAGTTTTACTGTATCTCTCCCCAAGATTGCTTGACGGTACAAAGGAGTCGCTCCATAATAATCAGGGATATTGATATCCAAGCCCGTTTCCACCAGCCAGATAACCAATTCATCCGGGACTCCTCCCATATGCAGAGGTGTACATAAGCTAAATCTTCCATCATGAGCGCTTAATTCACAACGATCATAGATTGCTTTAAGGGCTTCAATATTTCCTTCATCCATTAAATCCTTAAACTCTTTTGGTAATGTAACTCTTTTCTTTGCCATTTTTAGTTCCTTTCTTCTGATTCAGCATATAGGGCAAGCCAATGAAGTTTGTCAACCGTTTTCAAAGTCAGGACTTGTCCATCATAATCATTTTTCAACTCAAGACCGTTTTGCTCAACAGATATATGATTGTACCAGTGGTCTAGGCTGGCGTATTCCCCCGTATGAATGTTGATGAGCATACTCGTTATGTGATCCCAAGTCCCTTTCTTAACTGTTTCTGCTAAGAGGTAGTAAGCATCTAAAAATATGAGATTTCTCCCATAGATCCAAAAGGGCAGATCAAGTCCCAACAAAGGCAACTTGGCAGAAAAAATCTCATCACCGTGTGGTGGCACGGTTTCATAATGAAATTCTATCTCACTACCATAATAGGCAATCAGGGCTCCCTGACATCCGATATTTTGAGGAATCCCTTCCTCAGCTACAATAAATTCCATGACTTGCTCCTACTATTTTGACTTCATAACCTTCTACTATAGATATACTTTTAGTTATGTTAGACTCGGAGTTTATTCTGTCTTTAATCTGCTTTCTTATCTCAATTATACTCCAAAACTATCAAATAGAGATAAACTACCAGTATTTTCAGGGATTATTTTTGATAAACAACTTCTCCTAATTAAAGCAAAAAGCCATTCCTCAAGGGAACAGCTTTCTCACTTATAATTAAAGGTTTCCCCAGCTAACTTATCTGCCAACTTGGGAAAGAGGCTATAAAACTTATGAGCTAGATTGAGTAAGACTGGTAGATTGATTTCACGTTTGTTTTTTCCTATGGTTTTGACAATCTTTCTAGCTACTGCATCTGGCTCGAGTAGGAAACGGTCAACTGACTTAAGGTAGGTTCCATCCGGATCAGCCTGATCAAAAAATCCTGTACGAATCGGTCCTGGATTGACCGTCGTCACATAAATACCATAGGGCATGAGTTCGAGACGCAAAGCGTTTGAAAAACCAATAGCCGCAAACTTGGTCGCTGAGTAAAGACTGGACTTGCCAGTAGCGATCAAACCTGCCATGCTAACGATATTGATGATATGTCCTTTTCGCATTTCCTTCATACGAGAAGCAACCAAACGTGATAAATTCATCAAAGCAAAGGTATTAACCTCAAACATCTGATGAATATCTTGATTAGAGATCTTGTCAAATTCCTCAAAAATCCCGTAGCCAGCGTTGTTAATCAAGACATCTATCTTACCATAGCGGAGATAGAGGTCAGCTACCAGTCCTTCTAAGGCTTGACTATCGGTAATATCGATTTCGACCAATTCTGCATGTGGATGATTTCCGTAGAGTTTACTGAGTTTTTCCTTGTTTCTACCCAGCAAAATCAATTGATCATTGGGCAAGAGTTTGACCATTTCTTGGGCTAGACCACCACTAGCACCCGTAATGAGAATAGTAGACATATTTATCCTTTCTCGAGATCCTAGATTTCCACTTCTTCTAGGTCTTTAACCACATGGACATTTTCAAAAATCGTTGCCGCATCTTTCTTGAGCTGACTGATATCTTTTGAAAGAAAACGAGCACTGATATGGTTGAGCAAGAGTCGTTTGGCTCCTGCTTCTACTGCAACCTGAGCAGCTTGCATATTAGTTGAGTGACCGTGGTTGCGGGCAATCTTCTCATCACCCTTGCCATAAGTGGACTCATGGACAAGAACATCTGCATTGACTCCAAGACGCACACTAGCATCTGTTTTTCGAGTATCTCCCAAAATGGTGATAATCTTACCAGGGCGTGGTGCTGAGATATAGTCTGCTGCCTTGATCTCGGTGCCGTCTTCTAGGACAACATCCTGACCGTTTTTGATTTTTCCAAAGAGTGGTCCAAATGGCACACCAGCGGCTTTGAGCTTTTCAGCATCCAAGGTTCCTTCTAAATCCTTTTGCATGATACGATAGCCGACACAGAAAATAGTGTGATCCAACTCTTCTGCATACACCATGAATTTATCAGTTTCGAGAATTTTCCCTAGGGAATCCTTGTCAAACTCATGGAAATGAATCTTATAGGGCAGACGAGAACCAGAGACACGCAAACTAGTCAAGACAAATGACTTGATACCTTGAGGTCCATAGATTTCCAAATCAGTCTGCTCTTCATTAGCCTGAAAAGCACGACTAGAGAGAAAACCTGGCAAACCAAAGATATGATCTCCATGCAAGTGAGTGATAAAGATTTTGCTGACCTTCCGTGGTCGAATCGTAGTCTCCAGAATGCGATTTTGCGTTCCTTCTCCACAATCAAAGAGCCATACTTCGTTAATCTCGTCCAAGAGTTTCAGAGCGAGACTTGAAACATTGCGGGCTTTAGAGGGCTGACCAGCCCCCGTTCCTAAAAATTGAATGTCCATTCGATACTTTCTAATTAATCAATATATAACATAGCGGTGCGGTTTTCTGAGCGATAATAAAACTTACCAGTATAGGCTTTAGCTTCTTGTAGCAAATCCTCTTGACTATAACCTTTGAGACGCTTGCGACCATCTGCCAAGCTTTCCAAATCTGTCAAAGCTGTGAGATTTTCCACGCTAACAACTTCCTCTTCTCCGATTGCCTTCATATAAATTTTTCCAGACTCCTCAAAAACTAGCTGATGAGGAAAAATTTGAGCAATCTCAAAGAGCAAGTCAGCTGTGATTGCTTCCTCAGTTTCTGAGAAAATCCGACCCAGACCTTCTTTCTCATAGCAAAAACCAAAAGATTTGCCTGACAGATTAAGACGGATAAAGGGTTTGCTTTCTTCCGTGAAACTTGGCTCAGCATTGTAGAGGTTCAGTTCCTGGCTGACTTCTGCAAAATAATCTGTCGCAGCTTGAGGACTCTTTTTCTGGTAGAGTTCTGCAAAGTAGGCATTCACTACGCTGGGTGGAGGGGTGATGAGAGCTAGTTGCTCCTCTTCAGACCTACCAGCTAGAAGCTGGTCCAAATATACCTTGTCTAGACTTGTATAGCCACCATATTTGAGAGCTAATGATTTGATATCAGTCATAAAATTCTTCTAATCTCCATTTATTTTTCTCAGAAATGTAGCCTCTGATGACTTCGCCATCATCTTGGTAGTCACGTTCTTCTAGGATAGCAACACTTTCTAAATCATGAATCTTGTAAGACTTAGAAAAAGGCACGCGCAAAGTAAAGGGTTCAAAAATTTCCTTGATCTTATCTAGCAATAAAGCCTGTAACTGTTCTCTACTATCTTTAGACTTGGCAGAAATCAATGCATAAGGCGTTTGAGTAGGCGTGAAATCTTCCACCAAATCCGCTTTATTATAAAGGGTTAGGCGAGGAATATCCTCCATGTCCAAGTCTTTCATGATAGACAGGACCGTTTTTTCATGTTCCTCATGGTAAGGATTGCTGGCATCAATAACATGAACCAGAAGATCTACATGCTTGCTTTCTTCCAAGGTCGACTTGAAACTTGACACCAATTCGGTTGGTAAGTCTTGAATAAACCCAACGGTGTCAGTCAAGGTAACCTGAAGATTGCCCCCCAGATGAATGCTTTTAGTTGTCGCATCCAGAGTCGCAAAGAGCTCATCTGCCTCATACTGGGTCTTGCTAGTCAAGGTGTTCATGATAGTTGACTTACCAGCATTGGTGTAGCCAATCAAACCAATCTTAAAAGTACTTGACTCCAAACGTTTTTCTCGAACTGTCGCCCGATTTTTCTCAACCACCTTGAGCTGGCGCTCAATATCTGTAATCTGGTTGCGAACACTACGACGGTTAAGCTCCAGCTGACTTTCACCTGGGCCACGGGAGCCAATTCCCCCTGCCTGACGGCTAAGCATAATCCCTTGACCAACTAGACGAGGCAGGAGATACTTGAGTTGGGCTAGATGAACTTGGAGCTTCCCTTCATGGCTTCGAGCTCTCATGGCAAAGATATCTAAAATCAACTGCATACGGTCAATGACTTTAACACCCAAGACTTCCTCTAAATTGACATTTTGTCGAGGTGTCAGACGGTTGTTGACAATGACAGTTGTGATTTCTTCTGCATCCACCATTTGAGCAATTTCTTCTAATTTACCAGATCCGACAAAAGTCTTAGAGTCGTATTTTTCACGTTTTTGTCTGTAGCTATCGACTACAACCGCTCCAGCCGTCTTAGCCAGACTAGCCAGTTCTTCCATGGAAAGGTCAAAATTATCCATGCCCTGGAGTTCAACACCAATCAGCAGGACACGCTCTTCTTTTTTCTCCGTTTCAATCATCTAAAAACTCCTCAATCTGGCTGAAAATACGGTCTTTTACACCAGATTCTCCTATCTGATAAAAGGTCACCTGCATGCGATTACGGAACCAGGTTAGCTGGCGCTTGGCAAAACGACGTGTCGCCTGTTTGAGGCTGTCACTAGCTTCTTCCAGGCTCTGCTCACCTCGAAAATAGGGAAATAGTTCCTTATAGCCAATCCCTTTAGCAGCTTGAACATCTGGATAATGGTCAAACAGCCACTTGGCTTCATCCAACAGTCCAGCTTCAAACATCAAATCCACACGGTGGTTAATTCGTTCATAAAGCTGACTACGCTCATCATCCAAGCAAATAATCAGAGGTTCATACAAGGTCTCTTGATTTTCCAAGTCTTGACCAAAATGGGCAATTTCTAAGGCACGCATGGCACGACGACGATTAAACTGGGGAATTTCAAGGCCTGCTTGATCCACCAGATGAGCTAATTCCTCATCTGTATAATGTTCCAAACTAGTCCGATAAGCTAAAATGTCCTCATGAGGTGTCTCCCCACCTAAATGATATCCTTCTAGCAGACTCTGGATATAAAGTCCTGTCCCACCAGCAATAATAGCGAGCTTACCTCGACTTTGAATATCCTCAATGGCCGTCTTAGCTTCTGAAACAAAATCAAAAGCCGAGTAAGACTCGGTTACCTCTCTCACATCAATCAAGTAATGAGGAACACTTGCCTGCTCCTCTGGACTAGCCTTGGCTGTCCCAATATCTAGTCCTCGATAGACTTGTTGGCTATCTCCACTAACTACTTCACCATTAAAATGCTTAGCAACTTCAATGGCTAGAGCTGTCTTTCCAACTGCAGTCGGTCCAACAATCACAATTATTTTTGTTTTCATCTTTTTTCCTTGAAAAATTCCCATTTTTTCGTTACTATTATTATATCACAAAAAGGTCAGTCAGAAAAATGCGACCTCTTGAGGTAGCTGGCTGATTTATAAGTTAAAGGAGGAATACTCATGGCTAAAGGATTCGCTAAAGGTCTTGTAACAGGTATTGCAGGAACTGTCGCTGCAGTTGCAGGTGCAGTATACGCAGTTAAAAAGAAAGTGATCGAACCAGAAGAACAAAAAGCAGCTTTCATCGAAGAAAACCGTAAGAAAGCAGCGCGTCGTCGCGTATCACACTAAGCAACAAAAGAAGTTGAGATTTTTTCTCAACTTCTTTTTTTCTATTCTTTTATACTCAATAAAAGCCAAATAGGAAACTAGGAATCTAGCCTGATTTGAAGAGATTTTCAGAGAGTATTAAATTGCCAAGTCAAACTTCAACTGTGGTTTCACAGGATCATAATCAACCAGCTCAAAATCCTCTGCTTTAATATCAAAGAAGTTAGTCCCGTCTGGTACATTCAAGACCAAACGTGGTTGGCAGTTTGAAGGCTCACGACGAAGCAATTCCTGAGCTTGTTCAAATTGATTGTCATAGATGTGAAGGTTATTGATAAAGTAGAAGAATTTCCCAACCTTCCATCCAAAATGTTTGGCAATCATCATTTGAAGAGCCACATACTGCATAGCATTGATATGATGAGCCACCAGCATATCATTAGAACGCTGGGTCAATGTCGCATCCAGATAAATTTCCCCATCTACTCGACGGACATCAAACATAGTCTGAAAGGCGCATGGAAGGAGGCCATCTGTCTCCTCAAAAGCTTGATAATCCCAAAGTGAGATGATATTGCGACGGTTCCAAGGATTGGCTTCTAACTGTTTGAGAATCTTGTTAATGATATCGTGTTTCTTAACAACAGCCCCATAACGTTCGCCGATTGTCCCTGTATCTCCTACTTCCCAATCATTCCAGTAGTGAACATTGTACTTGTCATTGAGAACTTCCAAACTATTGGTCTGGTCTTGGTAGATCCAAAGTACTTCCTTGATGGCGGATTTGATCGCAATGGGGCGCAAGGTCGTGATGGGAAATTCCCCCTTAGACAAATCGTACTCCGCAAAAGCACCTGTGATGTACTTGGAGTTAGCCACTGTTCCATCCTTATACTTGGGACGTGCTTGCTCGGAAAACACACCCTCATTCAAGATTCGCTCGATATTTTCTTTAAAAATCGTATCTGCTTTTGTCATTTGCTATCACCTCATTCATTATCTTAACTAGTATAGCATAAAAAAAGAAAGGAGGAAAATCACTCGCTTACGGAAAGCAATTTTCTCCTTTTTATGTTTATTTATTGCAATACAAGTGATGCTGCTCCGATAACTCCAGCGTCATTTCCTAGAGTGGCAAGAGCCAACTTAGTTGTTGTGCGCACTTGTGGGAAGGTATTTTCATCATAAACCTTTTGCACGCCTTGGAGAAGGAATTCTCCTGCAGCTGACACACCACCACCGATCACGATTGTTGATGGGTTTAGGATTGAACCAATGTTAGCACATGCAATACCCAAGTAACGTGAGAAGTTACGGTAAACGATCAAAGCAAGGTCGTCCCCTTCTTTCGCAAGGTCAAAGACAGTTTTAGCTGTTACTTCTTCTCCGTCATCAATCAAGCGTTTCAACTCTGCATCGCCTTCGTATTCATCTGCGTAACGACGAGTCAAGTTAACGATACCTGTCGCTGAAGCTACTGTCTCAAGACAGCCTTTTTTACCACAAGTACATGCGATTGGTTGATCAAAGTCAACTGTGATGTGTCCAAGTTCACCAGCAGCACCAGCAACACCGTGGAGTAATTTTCCTTCTGCCACGATACCGCCACCAACACCTGTACCAAGTGTCATAAAGACAACGTCTGGTTGGTTTTCACCAGCACCCATCCAACGCTCACCAAGAGCTGCCACGTTGGCGTCGTTGTCGATGAAGAATGGAATACCCAAGGCTTTTTCCATTTTTTCTTTGATTGGTTGAAGAGTTTTCCAGTTCAAGTTGTAGGCACCGATAACAGTCCCTTTTTCACGGTCAACCACACCAGGTGATCCCATACCAATTCCACGGAAATCTTCAGCAGACAATCCAAGCAATCCCAAACGGTGTTGAATAGTTTCAATCATATCGTCCACGATATGGCTTCCTTCATCCAAAATGTTAGTCTTGATAGACCATTTTTCTTGGATTTCTCCTTCTTGTGTTAAAATTGCGAACTTGATAGAAGTTCCACCAAGGTCAATCCCAATAATCTTTTGACTCATCGTCTTCTCCTTATCCTTAATTGAAAATGCTTACAGTACTAGTATAACAAAATCTGACCATCAGTGCAAAGGTTTGCATTAACTTTCCAGAATTTTTTTCTATTCTATGGTTTCCACAAACCAGAAGCATCTACATAATAGCGTCCGCCATCCACTCGCTCATTCTTAGCCATTTTACCATCCGATTTCAAATAGTAATTTCCTTGCCATGCATTGCGAGCATAAGATCCATCTGATTTCAAGTAATACCAGGCTTGGTAAGAAGAGTCATAGACCCATTCACTCTGAGCCATTTTACCATTTGACTTGAGGTAGTATGCACCTTGCCAAGTATTATGCGCATAAGATCCATCTGATTTCAGATAATACCAGGCTTTGTAGTAAGAATCATAAATCCATTCACCCTGAGCCATTTTACCATCTGATTTGAGGTAGTAACTTCCTTGCCAAGTATTGCGGGCATAAGATCCATCTGATTTGAGGTAATACCAAGCTTGGTAATAGTTATCATATACCCACTCATTCTCAGCCATTCTTCCATCTGATTTGAGGTAGTAAGCCCCCTGCCAAGTATTTGTTACTGGATTTCCATTCTCAGAAAAATAGTACCAAGATCCATTTTGACGAACCCAGCCACTTTCAGCTGCTACACTTGGGGTAGGTGCTACATTGTTGTTATCTTGAGATGCACTCGTCTTTTTCTCTTTTAAAACACCCTTAGGCGCATTCTTCGATTCACAAGCGATCCCATCATGATCCTTATCCAGGGTAGCAGAATAACCTGGTTCTCCCTTATGAATATCTGCATATCCATTCTCCCAAGCTTCCTTACAGCTTGAAAAATGGATACTTTCATCTGCAACAACAGGATGTAAAAACAGAGCAAGGACAGGTAAAGAAACTAGGCCTAGTTTTAATAGATGACGTTTGTTCATGATTTTCTCCTAAAATTATAATATCAATCTCAATATTATTTTATCAAACTTGTTTCAGCAATTCAAGAAAACTTCTGGTTAATTCTGCAAACTCTTTTGGTTTTGCCTTATTCAAAACATGAGGGCCGTCAGGGATGATCTCAAACTGAGAATCTGGCATCAGTTCATGAATACTTTTCATTGAGCTGAGATTAGGCTTATCCTGACTACCACAGATCAACAAGCTTGGATAGGGACAATCCCGTGCAATCTCTCTTAAATCAAGTGTTTTTAATTCCTCGGAAACTCCAACCATAAGAGCCTTATCTGCCCCCTGCTTCTCATATATCCTCTTAGGAAGCAATTTGAATATCAGCAACTGAATGTAAAAAGGAATGTTACCTGCTAATTTCAGTGGACATCCTGACAAAACCAAGGCCTGAAGATTTGGTATCTCAGAACTTGAAAGCTCCAATGCAAGTGCAGCCCCTAAAGATAAGCCAACTAAGACAAAAGGCTCTGTTTCCTTTGATAAGTGCTGATAAATGCGCTCTTTGGCTTCTTGATAAGTCCCAACTCCAGTAGGAAATAACTCTATGGCTTCAGAAGGATAATCTGTTAGCAAAACCTGAACTTCTTTCCAACTATCTGCGGACTGACCCAAACCGTGTAAAAATATAAGTTTCATTTAGTGCTCCTTTACTGACAACTCATACAAGCCTCTGACTGCATTACAACCATAGATAGCTTCTGCTCGCTTCAAATCTGCTAAAGTCAGAATTTTCTCCTCTACTTGCCCATTTTCAAGCAAGTGTTGACGATAAATCCCTGGTAAAAGACCTAGTTGACTTGGCGGTGTATAGAGTTTCCCATTCATTTTCAAAACCAGATTGCCAATAGAGGTTTCAAGCAATTTTCCATCAGCAGTGTGATAGATGATTTCCTGATTTCCCACTGTCAAATGTGGTCGGTATGTCGTCTTAAAGTAGGTAAAGGCCTGCTGTAAATCAGCTTCCTGTAGACAAAGTTTGGCCTGACAGAAGCTAGAGCTAAGCGGTGTCAATACTTGTTGTTCAATTTCAATCTCTCCGGATTTGCTAAGACTGAGTCGCAAACGATAGTCTTGGTGGAGGTCACAAGCCTGACATTCCTTCTCTATTTCTTCTATCAAACCAGCTTCATCAAATGGAAAGGCAAAGTAACGACTTGCTTTTCGCAGTCTTTCCATATGTTTATTTTCAAAAAGTAATTTCCTCTGGCTAATTTTCCCTGTAGTAATTAGTTGAAAACGAGGCTGTTTTCGGTAAAGAACAGTAGCCTTTTGATGGACTTCGCGGTATTCTGACTCCCAAGTGCTATCCCATGTGATGCCTCCACCGACTCCATAGATGGCTTGCCCTCTATGCAGTTGAATGGTTCGAATAGCCACATTGAAAATCCGTCGTCCATTGGGAAGCAAGATACCAATCGTCCCACAATAAACTCCTCTAGATTGGGGCTCCAAGTCCTTGATAATTTCCATGGTCGCTATCTTGGGTGCTCCTGTAATGGAACCACATGGAAAGAGAGAACGGAAGATTTCTACTAGGTCAATATCTGGTCGTAACTGACTCTTGATGGTCGAAGTCATCTGCCAAACCGTTGAATACTGTTCCACCTGACATAAACGTTCCACATGCTCACTTCCCACCTCAGACAGACGATTCATGTCATTGCGCAAGAGGTCCACAATCATCATATTCTCTGAGCGATTTTTGGGATCCTGTTCTAACCAAACTGCCTCTTTCAAGTCTTCTGCATCAGTCAGACCACGTTTAGTCGTTCCCTTCATAGGACGAGTTGTCAATTCACGATCATTTTGCTCAAAAAAGAGTTCTGGACTCATGGAAATCACTGCCATGTCGTCATGCTCTACGTAGGCATTGTAGCCTGCCTCCTGCTCCACCACCATGCGATTGTAGATTGCAAAAGGATTAGCAGACAACTCCTGCTTGAGTTGAACCGTGTAATTGACCTGATAAGTATCCCCTTGTCTTAAATGATGGTGAATCCGAGCAATCGCCTTTTCATAGTCCTCTGCAGATGTTACTTCCTGCCAGTTTGTTGGCAAATCCACCTCCTCATAAGTCAGAGGGATGCTGGATCTTTCAACACTGTCATGGACGGTGAAATAGAGCAGATACTCTCCCAATAAAGGAGTTTCGTGAACTGCTAACTTCTCCTCAAAAGCTGGCGCAGCCTCATAGCTGACATAACCCACCACATAGTAGCCCTGTTCTTGGTAGCTTTCCACTTGAGCTAACAAGTCTGTTACTTCTGCTAAATCTCTGGTTTTTAACTCTTTGATAGGCTGGGTAAAGGTGTATCGCTCACCCAAAGCTCTAAAATCAATCACTGTTTTTCTATGCATATCCTAAGTATACCATAAAAGCCAGACCCCAACAGGAGATCTGGCAATTTTATTCTTTAAGAATGATAAAGTAGAGGCACTTCCTAAGAAAATCTGAACATAGCATTCTCTTTTATCACACCGACTTTTTATCTATCCTTTAGGAAAGAGTTCGGATGAAAAGGCATCTGTCACCTGCAATAGTTTTTGGAAGACTTTTTTCTTCAGAGCTACTGTATAATTGGCAACTGAGCCTCCATACTTGAAGTTTCGGTAATCCGTTTCTACTGCTTGGTCAAACAAGTCTTGCAATTTCTCATAAGAATCAATTTGCTGACCATCAATTTCAAAACTATGGATTCCTCGTTTTGCCTTGGCAATAATAGCGTCAAACCAGGCCTTCTTCCATTCTTCTAAGTTCTGGAACTTGCCTTTCGAAACCTTCTGGATAATGAAATCATCCCCAAGGGTGTCACGTCCCTCGCTTAAGGCCTCATCCTTGTATTTATTAGAAGCATAGCCTAGGAAACCATTTTCGTAGCCATAATAACCCCACATACGGAAGGCATTATGCTTGAAGGAGATGGCTCCTGGAGCTCCCTGACTTGTATTACCGCCGTAGATAGCATCTACCATCTTGACATTGACATAAGCTGTCTTGAGTTCTTCTGGTCGGTAAGTTCCCTGATAATGCCTGTTGGTGATGATGTTATTTTTGATTAGGTCATCTACAGAATTTAGCTGAGTCTTGGCTTCCTCATCTGTCAATGGACGGACATAGTCCCACTGGTTAGGAGCAAGGAGTTTATTATCTTGGTCCTGATAGCGCATCTGCTTGGTCATCTTGCTGAACCAAGCCTTCTTCAAAGCCAGATCATTCTTAGCGAGAACGCGTTCTCCTTCCAGATAATCTAGAAGCATCAAGGCCTCATTATAACCTTTCATGTAGTGGTCAATCTGCTGGCGTGTTTGCAACTTGGTCGGATCAGGATTGTACCATTGGTCCCCATCATTTGGTCGCATGTAAGCCATGTTGAGCCCGAGGGCGCCGTACTCACCCTGATGACCTTCCTCAGCCGGTGACTGGAGCATACCCTGAGCATAGGCTTCTACATAGGTTCCTTCACGATGTTTGTAGCCACCCAGATAGACAATACGATCGTTGACGTGAGTTGTCTCATGGGTGTAGACAGACAAACCATACTCACTCATCATATCTATTTCTACAAAGTGAACAGCATCTCTGGCATTGATATTAGGATAGATAGAGGCATAGGCTCCTAGCTTATTGTCCTTATAGTAGCGACCTGCTGGCCCAAATACTTCACGAATTGGCGCGTAGTCTGCCATACCACTTGTATGTCCATAACGCTCTACCCATCCACGTCCATCAACGCGATAGCCTTCCCAAACTGGTGTAGCTACATTAAAGTCACTCTTAACCATACGGTCTTTGACATCATCAGCGGCAAGTCGATACCAAAAGTCCAAGTAAGTCAACTGACGGTCCGCTACTAGATCAATGTCAGCCTTCATCTGGTCTATGGTTTTGCCAGATTTATCAGCTGATCCGAAGGTAATGGTATTGTAGTTGGAAATCAGGAACATCTGCGCCTTCTTTACATTCAACAAAGGCAGAATCATATTGCGATGCAACCAGTTATTCAGATTGTCATAAGCACGATGCTTCCGATTTGCAATTTCTTGATTCTTCGAAGCTCGCTCTGCTATGTACACATGGTCCTTGGTGGCATTCACAAACCATTCATTCATATCCTTGTCAGTCGTCAATAACTGTCTGTTGTAGTCTAAGAAGGCATGTAAATCTTCAGATTTTGTATCTTTGGCTAGGACTCTGGCAAAGGTTTCATGAGTCTGGTCGCCTTTTAGGTTACTTTCTCTTGAACCGAGTTCAATCAACCGATCCAAGACATCCACATTTTTGCCATAAAAATCTGGTTTAAAAAGCATGAGTTCTTTCAGATTATAATCCGCAAATCGGACACCGTAATAACGATTGAGATAAGCAAGACCAAGCATGATAGCTGATTGATGATCCTGAACTTTTTTCTTCAAGGCAGCAGTTCTAGCAAGAGAATCATTCCACTGGTAGTCTAGATTTGTAAGTAACTTATCAACCAGGCTTCCCAGCTGCGCTTTGACTTCTGCAAAGCTTTCTTCTAGATACCAATTCTTCACGGCCTCAACCTTCTTATCAAGGCTGGTGGTTTGATCATCTAGGATTCGATAAACCCCATCAGACTGTAAGTCCACTGTTTTCAGGATTGAGGTCAGGTCCTTGGCTAGGGCTGAACGGTCCTTAACCAGCATATCTGGAGTATACAGCACATCCAAGTCAGCAATCTTGTATTCCTTGATAGCAGTCAAGCCAGAATTTTGTGAGGTGATTGCAAATACATCCTTGGTCTGATCTGCATAATGAACCATAAGATGGTCTGCCACTGACAGGTCCGTCACAAATTCTTGCCCCTTCATAGCAATAACAGAGACTACCCTTTTCTTGGCTAGATTGTGATCAAGATCAAGCTTGTTCCCTTGATTAACGATCCATTCTTTATTGTAGAAAGGCTGTAATTTTTCAAGGTTGCGATAGGCTTGATCATGGTGACTATCATAATCTTGGATATCCTGATAAGCGTATTCTTTTACACCAGCAATCGTAGGAGTATCAGCACTTGACTTAGCCAGGTAGTAGCTATAGCCTTCTTCAAAGGTTTTCTGAGCATTACGTTGAATCAAGTCAGTTGCCTCAGCAGTCACCTTGTAATACTCTTTTCCATCTATTCTCTCAGTTTGAATAGACTTGATGGCTAAACGGCTGGTCTTATGATCTTTAGAGCTGACCTTGAGATAGTAGCTTTCCAAATCACTTGGTGCTTCCGTTAAGTACTGAATCTCAGTCTCTCTGCCATTGTCAACCTTAACAAGGCTTGTTTCCTTGATATCTTTTATTTCCAGCTTTTTAAGCTCTAAACGAAGCTTCTTGTCCTCAAGCAGAGTGCTCTCCTCACCCTTACCACGATTAAAGACCATCTTTGTAGATATGGTGTAATCCGTATAAAGTTTTAGATTGTCAACTGTTGCTTCCAGCTGTTCACTCGTCAAATCAAGAGTTCGATCCTCTAACCCCTCGGCTTTGATAGTGGCACTAATTTTTGAGACGGTCACGCCATCAGCCTTGTTCAGATTATAACTTAAGTGTGCTGAACGACCCATCGAATTTCCAGTAATAGTTGAAAGAGTTAGGACAGGTTCAGGTTTAATTTCTTCCTTTTCCTTACTTCCACGGATGATAACCTGATCTTTAGCTTCTTTTAAAATCCGTGTTGTTTCTTTCGGCTCTGAAATACGTTTCCCATCTTTTTCCTCATAGCTGGTAACAATCTCTTTCTCACCATCTTGACCGACTTGCTCAATTCTTGTTTCACCGACAAGCATGTCTGGATCAATCTTTTCCCTAGTTTGTTTGGGAATCAACTCTTTTCTGACTTCAATATGTAAAGTCGGGTTTGTATCCTGAATCAGCGCTTCAGTAGCATTCACACCACCACTATAGCTAGAAATCTCCTGTTTCAGAGTATCAACTGGAACTGCACCACCTTCATAATCTGGTAAGACTTCAACTACTGTACCTGGACCATTGACGCCACCCTCAAATGTTGGTTTAGTTGGTTCAACCAAGGATTCGCCTGATACGCCTCCTGTAAAGTCTGGTTTGTCATGAACTTCTGGGATACCACTTTGACTACTCAATTCTGGGGTATACTCAGGCAAAGCTTCAGCTACTGTACCTGGGCCATTGACTCCACCTTCAAATGTTGGTTTTGTTGGCTCAACTAAGGATTCGCCGGATACCCCACCTGTAAACTCTGGGTGTTCCTGTTTCAGAGTATCAACTGGAACTGAACCACCTTCATACTCTGGTAAGGCTTCGGCTACTGTACCTGGACCATTGACGCCACCTTCAAATGTTGGTTTTGTTGGCTCAACTAAGGAGTCGCCGGATACACCGCCTGTGAACTCAGTATGTTCCTGTTTCAGAGTATCAACTGGAAATGCACCACCTTCATACTCTGGTAAGGCTTCGGCTACTGTACCTAGGCCATTAACTCCACCTTCAAATGTTGGTTTTGTTGGCTCAACC
>NZ_JVKV01000022.1 GCF_001072375.1 Streptococcus pseudopneumoniae | reverse complement strand
CTGATGAAATCAGCGTAGTAGAGCCCACTCAACCACTGCGTCTCACACGATAATCCAAAGACAATTGAGAGGCTAGGACTTTTGTCCCAGTCTCTTTTTAGCTAGCTAGAATTTTGTCCCAGCTTTTATCTCTTATTTCTCAACACTAGATTTGTTGGCGATATCTGCAAGGATTGCTGCTACACACTCATCATATTTAAATATTAAAATTTAAATATTAAAACGGTATCTTCTTTCAGAGGAGATACCGTTTTTTCTTCCTTTCTCTATCTTTTTAAATGAATTGATTTCTTCAGAGAAAAACTGTAAAATGTTTGATATAATGTCAAAGATGGCCTGATGGATATTGAAATGAAAATTTTAAAAGAATGACAGGTGAGCATTAAAAATATGAGAGTTTGGACAAAAGTCACTCTACTATCGTCCAGGCAGAAATAAAATTATATGAAATAATAGGAGTAACCAATGACCAGAAACTATTCAACACGTGAATTCCGTGAGAAATTATATGATGACCTTCATGTTCGATTAAGAGATACAGTGATTTTGATATGTTCGATTTTTATTGCCTCTATAGGTCTAAATATGAATTCAACAGCTGTCATTATTGGAGCCATGCTGATTTCCCCTCTTATGTCCCCGATTGTTGGACTGGGATTCGGTTTAGCTATTTTTGATACGCGTTTAATCAAGCAATCTCTACAGGTTTTATTTACTCAAGTATTGGTCAGTTTGCTTATCTCGACTCTGTATTTTTGGATTTCTCCCTTATCTTATGCAAGTAGCGAGTTGATTGCACGAACTTCTCCAACCATTTGGGATGTTCTCATTGCTATTGCTGGTGGGATAGCAGGTGTAATTGGTTCAAGGAAAAAAGAAGCAAACAATATCGTGCCAGGAGTAGCCATTGCAACAGCTCTGATGCCACCTATCTGTACTGCAGGCTATGGTTTAGCTAATGGAAATGTAAAATTTTTATTTGGAGCTCTCTATCTTTTCTTGATCAACTGTGTCTTTATTATGCTAACCAACATTGTTGGAACAAGAATTTTGATGAGAAAAACTCCCTTAAGTTCATTTAAAGAGTTAAACATTAAAATGAGAATTGGGTTGATATTCTTGATTGTATTATTGGTTCTTCCAGCCAGCTATTCAGCAGTTACTCTGACGATAGATCAAGCGCGAAAAGAAGGGATTAAACAGTTTGTAGGAAAAGAGTTCGCCAATCATACGGTCATTAATCAAGTCTACAAGTCAAGGAACAATGAATTGGTCTTGACAGTTGTTGGAGATCCGATTTCAGAAGAAGAATTAGAAATGATCCACCAAAAACAAGCCTCTTACGGTATTCAATCTGTTCAATTGAAAGTCAATCAAGTCCATAATTCAACAAAATTAGATAGTGAGACGACCAAAGAATTTTATGAAACCATTAACAAGTATATCGAACAAAAACTCTCTGAAAAAGATTCACAAAAAGATCTCGTAAAAGAAAATGAAGCAGACAAGGATTGAGGATATTGACCTTTTCTAACTCGAGGAAGCAAATCTTAGGAGGATATCCTATATCCAAAAGTTAGTGGATAGAAAGGATTGTTGATGAGGATATTATTTGTGGTGGTTTGACCAATCACTACTGAATCAGGTTAAACAAAATATAAAAAAGAGGCTGGGACAAAAGTCCTAGCCTCTCAATTGTCTTTG
>NZ_JVKV01000021.1 GCF_001072375.1 Streptococcus pseudopneumoniae | reverse complement strand
GCAAGGTGAAGCTGACGTGGTTTGAAGAGATTTTCGAAGAGTATAAAATTTAATACTAAAGGAACCTCTTTAGGTTCCCTTTTTAAAACAAAAACTCGGTTAGTTTTCCCTAACCGAGTTTTCTATATCTCAGAATTATGAATTTGGATCGTCAAGACTACGACCATGTAAGCCTTTTTCCCGTTGTACCTGACGAAGTTTTTCAGGAGTCACATCATTTCCATCTTCATCTACAATTTTGATTCCTTCAATGTGATGACGAACAGAACGACGATAGCCTTCGATATATTCCTCACGAAGTTTAGCTTGTTCTACTTTTTCTTCCGCAGTCAACCCTTCTGTTTTTTTCTTTTTAGCAAGCTCATTAATACGAGCAATTTTTTCTGGTGTCATATTAGAACCTCCAATTATTTTTTAATTTTATTTTGTATTGAGAAGATTGAAAGCAGCCACTGTTTTTGCTTTATTTACAAGTTCAGCAAGGATAGCTAAACGGTTATTCTTCACATCAACATCATCTGCCATAACCATTGTATTATCAAAGAAAGCATCAATTACAGGACTAAGAGCAAATAGTTGCGTTAATTTATCACTAGCTGAACCTTGCAATTCAAGACTTTCTACTGCTTGAGCAAGTTCTTTTTCTTGTTCATTTTCAAAAAGACTTGCATCGACTTTAACCAAACCATTTGCTTTTTCAGCTAAATTAAAGGCACGAGATAGAGACTCAACTGATGATTTGTAATCTTCAGTATTTGCAGCTTCGCTTAAAGCTTCTGCAGCTTCAATCATATCAGAAACAACAAAATTCGAACTTGCGAGAACAGCTTCTTTGATATCTTTTGCAGTAGAACCCATCATCTTATCAACACGAGCTTTAATGAAGTTAAGCACTTCTTCTTGATTATCATAAGTTAGACTTTCAAATGATAAGGCATAAAGGCTCGCAATCAATTCGTCCATTGGAATCTTCCAACCAAAGTCTTCCAAGATTCGAACAATTCCTTGTGTTGCACGTCGAAGAGCATATGGGTCGTTTGAGCCTGATGGAATCAAGCCAACCGAGAAGAAAGATAAGAGAGTATCTAATTTATCGGCTAGTGCAAGTATTGCTCCAACTTTAGATTCAGGAAGAGCACCATCTGCAGAATCTGGAAGGTAGTGTTCACGAATAGCTTGTGCTACTGCTGCATTCTCACCAGCGAGAAGAGCATATTTCTCACCCATGATTCCTTGAAGCTCATCAAATTCACCAACCATACCAGTCAAGAGGTCAAACTTATAAATAGCTGCAGCACGAGCAAGGTCAACAGTTTCATCAACTGATAAACCTGCTTTTTCTGCCAAAAGAATAGCAATTTGCCCAGTACGAATCATGTGCTCACGAAGTGAACCAATCTTTTCATGGAAGGTTACGTGTGATAATTTAGCTACAAGATCTTCAATCTTGAGTTTTTGGTCTTCACGCCAGAAGAATTCACCATCTTCCAGACGTGCAACTAAGACTTTCTCATTTCCTCGGATAACATTATCCAGATACTCTGCATTTCCGTTACGAACAGAAATAAAGTTTGGTTTTAGATTTCCATCAAGGTCACGAACTACAAAGTAGCGTTGATGAGTCTCCATTGAAGTGACTAAAACTTCTTCTGGAACCTCTATGTACTTAGGATCAAAATTCCCTATAAAGGCAGTTGGGTATTCAACCAAATTCAGAACTTCATTTAAGAGTCCTTCATCAATTTGTACCTGAACACCTTCTGTAGCTTCGATAGCCTTAATTTGCTCACGAATCATATTTTCGCGTTCAATGCTATCTGCAATAACATAAACTTTGCGCAGGTCTTCTTCATAGCTGTCAGCATGCTGAATTTCTACTTCGTGACCAAGGAAACGATGTCCACGGCTAACTCTTCCTGAATGAATATCTAAGAAATCCATATCGAGTGCCACATCATCCAAAAGAACTGTCAACGTATGGACTGGACGGATATATTCAAAGGTATTGTTTGCCCAGTGCATACTTACTGGGAAGCTTAAGCTAGCCAATACTTCTGGAATTCCAGCCAAAACTTCCTCAGCTGGTTTTCCAGCTTCATGCTTAGTTACGTAGACATATTCTTCACCTTTGATTTCACGGAATTCGATATCATCTACAGTCAAGCCTTTACCACGGACAAACCCTTGCGCTGCTTTAGAGAAATTTCCTTCTGCATCCAAAGCAATTTTTTTAGAAGGTCCTTTAAAATCTTCAGTCAAATCCGTTTGTTGGTCTGCCAAGCCAAGTACGCGAACAGCCAAACGACGTGGAGTTGAAAAAGTTTGAATTCCTTCGTATGAAAGGCGGTTATTATCCAAAAAGGCTACCATTTTTTCACCTAGTTGTTTTTCACTTGGTGTGACAACGTAGGCTGGTAACTCTTCGAGTCCTAGTTCTACTAATAAGTTTTTTGCCATGTTTTTTCCTTTACAAAATTTCTTCTTTTTGATAGGCACCTTAGGTACTGGGGACGTTGCTAACTAACTTTGTGAGTCTGTGGGGAAATCTTCTGTCTTCTTGACAAAGTTTTCCAACAGTCTCATCAAAGTGGATTTAGTCAACTGATTTTTGAACCTAAAGTTTCAAAAATCCCCAGATATCAGTACGGCGGTGCCTATCCCTTTAGCAAGTCTTCGACTTGCCTCTGAGTGCCATACGGGCTCACTTTGTTCGCCCCTTTTCTATCCTTGTAACTTTTTTATTCTTCCTCTTCTGCTAGGAGTTTGGCGCGTGTGGCTTCGTCAAGAAGTGGGTAGCCGAGTTTTTTGCGTTCTGCTACGAAGGTTTTGGCTACTACACGGGCCAAGTTACGGATACGAGCAATATATCCAGCACGTTCTGTAACTGACACAGCTCCACGAGCGTCAAGCAAGTTGAAGGTATGTGAACATTTCAAAACGTAGTCGTAGGCTGGATGCACAAGACCTAGTTCTAATGCACGTCCAGCTTCTTTTTCAAATTTTTCGAAGTTTTCAAGAAGCATGTCTTGATCTGAAACTTCAAAGCTGTATTTTGAGTGTTCGTATTCTGGTTGAAGGAAGATTTCTCCATATTTAACTCCTGGAGCCCACTCGATATCGTAAACTGAGTCTACCTCTTGGATATAAGAAGCTAAACGTTCTAAACCATAAGTAACCTCAGCTGTAACAGGACCAGTTGCCAAGCCACCGACTTGTTGGAAGTAAGTGAACTGAGTGATTTCCATACCGTCAAGCCACACTTCCCAACCAAGACCTGCAGATCCAGTGGATGGGTTTTCCCAGTTATCTTCAACGAAGCGGATATCGTGTTCCAATGGGTTGATGCCCAATTTTTCCAAAGACTCAAGGTAGAGCTCCTGGATGTTTGATGGAGATGGTTTCATGACCACTTGGAATTGGTGGTGTTGGTAAAGACGGTTAGGATTTTCCCCGTAACGACCGTCAGCTGGACGACGTGATGGCTCTACATAAGCAGCATTCCATGGCTCAGGTCCGATAGCACGAAGGAAGGTGTAAGGACTCATAGTTCCCGCACCTTTTTCGTTATCATAAGCCTGCATAAGCATACAACCCTGATCATTCCAGTATTGTTGCAAAGTAAGGATAATTTCTTGAAAGGTTAATTTTTTAGACATTATTAACTCCTTTTTCTATAATTTCTTGCGACCTAGAATACAAAAAGAACCGTGTCTTTGCTCCTAAGTCAAGTGACCTAGGGGCGTCAGAAACGCGGTTCCACCCTAATTTATTACTTCATTATTTTTTAAAATTTACCAAAAGCGCCACACTCATCTCTCAATCACCTGACTCTCACTATCACAGGCTCGCTTGGGATTTACTGATAAGATATTCTTTCTTGTCGTCTATTATAACAAAAAGGAATGAAAAAGTAAAATTATTTTATCACTAGTCCAATATATTTCTCAGTCAAATTAATTTAACTGCCCCTTTTATGCCCCTTTTTGAACAAAAAGAAAAACCGCTAATCCTAAGACTAGCGGTTTAATCATGTTTTTAAGCTACGAATGTAGTTGCTCTATTATTTAAGAGTAACTGAAGCTCCAGCTTCTTCCAATTTAGCTTTGATTTCTTCAGCTTCTGCAGCTGCAACGCCTTCTTTGATGACACCTGGTGCACCATCAACAAGTTCTTTAGCTTCTTTAAGACCAAGACCTGTGATTTCACGTACAACTTTGATAACGCCGACTTTCTTGTCGCCAGCAGCTGTCAATTCAACGTCAAATGAATCTTTAGCAGCTTCTTCAGCACCACCAGCAGCAGCTACAGCTACAGGAGCAGCTGCAGTTACACCAAATTCTTCTTCGATAGCTTTTACAAGGTCGTTCAATTCAAGGATTGAAGCTTCTTTAATTTCAGCAATAATGTTTTCAATGTTCAATGCCATTGTTATTTCCTCCAAATAAGTTTATATTTTATGTTTATATTTTTGTAGCTAGGCTACGCTGCGTAGCTTAAGATTAAGCTGCGTCTTCTTTGTTGTCTGCAACCGCTTTGACTGCAAGAGCAACGTTGCGCACTGGCGCTTGAAGTACAGAAAGGAGCATAGAAAGAAGTCCTTCGCGGTTTGGAAGAGTTGCAAGAGCAACGATTTCTTCTTTTGATGCGACAGCGCCTTCGATTGCACCACCTTTGATTTCAAGTGCGTCAGCGTTTTTAGCAAAGTCGTTCAAGATTTTCGCTGGAGCGATAACATCTTCGTTAGAAAATGCTACAGCAGATGGTCCAACAAATACAGATGCAAGTTCTGCAAGGCCAGCTTTTTCAGCTGCACGACGTAAGATTGAGTTTTTAATAACTTTATACTCAACTTCGCTTCCACGAAGCTCACGACGAAGAACTGTATCTTGTTCAACTGTCAAACCACGAGCGTCTACAACGACGATTGATGCAGCAGCTTTCATTTTTTCAGCTACTACGTCAACTAGTTCCGCTTTTTTAGCAATAATTGCTTCACTCATTAGTGTGTTCACCTCCGTAATTATTTTGCTTGGGGAATTTTTCCAAAAGAAAAACGCGCCCAAACCTAGACACGAAAGTACAATACGCTTCTTTTTACATGATACGTTTTGTCCTCGGTAGGATATTTATGAGTCGAGCTCCCCTACTGTCTTAGGCAGTTTTTTCAAACCGTATGTAAGTATACCATACTACTTTGTTTAGTGCAAGAGTTTTTTTCTTATTTTTTAAAAAATTTATTTATTTTTTAACCTTATTTCAAGATAATCTCATCAAAAATCAATTTTAGTTCTTGACTTGTTTGATTTTTTATTGTACTATACAACTGTATATACAGTAAAAAGGAGTTATTATGAATACACAAAAGAAAACACAATTCATGACCTTGACCGCATTGCTAACAGCTATCGCTATTTTGATTCCTTTGGTGATGCCCTTTAAAATTGTCATTCCTCCCGCTTCCTACACTTTAGGAAGTCACGTTGCTATTTTTATCGCTATGTTTCTCTCGCCATGGATGGCTATCTTTGTTATTATAGCTTCTAGTTTAGGATTTCTCATGGCTGGGTATCCGATTGTCATTGTACTTCGCGCCTTTTCCCACATATTCTTTGGAAGTCTGGGTGCTTTCTATCTTCAAAAACATCCTCAAACCTTGGACAATAAGAAATCTTCATTGATTTTTAACTTTGTACTTGGTTTGGTTCATGCTATTGCTGAAGTTTTGGCTTGTATGATCTTTTATGCTAGTACTGGAACTGACTTAAAAAATATGTTCTATGTCTTGTTTGTATTAGTTGGATTTGGTACTATTATCCATAGTATGGTAGACTATTACCTAGCCTTGGCTGTTTATAAAGCATTGAGAAAACGCCGTTAAGCATTATGAGAGAAGAATATGACAAAAAATCGAAAAGAAGCACTTTTACAACTGTTAAAGGAGTCTCAAAAACCTCTAAATGGTCAAACTTTAGCAGACCGTTTTCATGTAACCCGCCAGATTATCGTTCAGGACATTGCTGTTCTACGTGCTGATGGTGCTCCGATCTTATCAACCAATCGTGGCTATATTTATAAAGAAAATAAAACCAATCCTTATGTTCACAAACTGTTTAAAGTCAAGCACGAAATGGAAGAAATAGGTCAAGAACTTCTAGCTATCGTCGATAATGGGGGACGTGTTCAGAATACCTTGATTGATCATCCTGTCTACGGAGAAATTGAAACCTTGCTCAAACTCTCTTGTCGCCGGGACGTTCAGCATTTTTTAGAGCAAGTCGAACGGTCTGACTTTAGACCACTTTCTGAATTAACAGATGGCGTCCATTATCACCTAGTCGAAGCTGAAAATGAACAAGACCTCCTCTATATCGAGAAGGCCTTGGATAAGTTTGGTTATTTAGTAAAGGATTAGAAGGTTTTCTTTTCCCATCCATCTTTAGTACGGTAACGATAGAAAAATTCTGATTTATCAGGAGCTTCCATCATCTCCATCAAGGGTAACATATCATAGGCCAGATCCAAATTTGGAATCTGGTCTTTTTGCACCCAGGACACTTCTCCTTCTTCAGATGATTGGAGAGTACCGGTAAACTCAGTCGCTTTATAACAAAAGACAATGTAGCGCTCACCTGAGTCTAAAGGCCAATTCTTTATACCGACCAGTTGAGGATTTTTAATCGTCAGACCTGTTTCCTCGTATATCTCACGAATGACAGATTCAGCGAATGCTTCTCCATTTTCAACATGACCTCCTGGAAAGGCATAGCCAGACCAGCGGTTGGTTTCAGGAGTGCGGTACTGCATAACCACGCGCTGAGTTTCGAGGTCTTCAATCAGACAAATGTTTGTTAAAATCGTTAATTGGGAACGGGACATAAATTTACTCGCTTTCTAATGTTTAATTTTTTTCTACATACTTAACTTTAGATTTCATAATCAAAGGATTAACTAAGTCATGATATTCATGAATTTCATGGAGTAAGAATCCTCTGATGATTCTGATTTCCTTATCTTTACTATTCATCTGATAATCTATATTGATAGGCATAGACGAATCTGGAACCACAGATAAAACAAAGAAAATCACAAACCAAATTATGAGAGCAAAGAATCCGCTGAGAGCTTGAAAAATCAAATGATGCCATTGAAAGATTCTTGTTTTATAAAAGATGGTCCATGGATGGATAAATAGGGTTAAACAGAGACCAAAAAACCAGATATTCCACAAAACTGGGGTAAAAGCTAAGCCAAACAATCCTAAGATAAAATGAATCAAGGCGAATACCAGGAATAGAAGGTAAATTACCCTAAATATAGTTAGATGTTTTATCATGATTGACTCCTTTTCTTTTCAATATACTTCATTACTAGAGTTATAATAGATGCCAAACTGAAAAAGATCAGATAAGTTGCAATTGGAAACCAGATGTAGCGGTGATCTAGGGATAAGAGAGAAGG
>NZ_JVKV01000020.1 GCF_001072375.1 Streptococcus pseudopneumoniae | reverse complement strand
ACAACTGCTGCTACAGAAGCAACTGCTAAGAAGGTTGAAGAAGACCGTAAGAAACTAGCTAAACTTTCAGCTGAGATGGGTGAGTATCTTGCAAAAGCAGTAGATTTGCCAGATACGGACACTGCGATTCTTAAAGTTCAAACCGCGATTTCTGAAATTGAAGATGCGCTGAAAGATCCAACTGCAGACCTAGGTGCACTTGTTAAATCTGCTACTTCAGCACGCAACTCTATTGCTAATGCTGTTTTACGTGCAAATTCAGGTCAGCGTGACAGCCGTAATGGTCAAGCTATGCCAACAGGAGAAAGCCTCAGAGGTTTTGCACCTGTAACGCTGAATGAGCATACGACTGCCTCACTTGAGCAAGGAACATTTGCGAGCGGTAACCGTGAAGTTCTTTGGCGTATCAACATGCATTCGCAGAGTACACTTAACTACGCTGGTCTGATTGCGCAAGTGGATAAAAACACAACCATCACTCGTGTTCTTTTCAATGGAGAACCGATGGAAAAACGTGGTGGTTCTGGGAATGAGTACGTCTTTAACAAGCGCCATGATTTGAATAGAAACTTAGATGCGACTATTTTAATCTATGCAACGGTGAATAATAATTCTAGTGAAGCTACTTTGGATGCCCAGGTGGCTACAAGTAGTAGACCGTTCGAAAGCGATTCAACTGCTGGAAACTACACTAGACTTATGCATGGAACGGTTGCTACCGGTGTAGGTCAAAGAGCAGAAGATAAAAAGCCGACTATCTCTATCAACCCTTCTTATGTTGAGATTTATAACGATGAGGTTCTAGGGGGAGCAAACGGAATTCCTTTTGTCATGAGAGATGATAAAGGGGTGCTAAGTACGTTAGCTGACCCGAACAATACTATCATCACTGGTCTGACGATGAGTCGTACACCGGACGCAAAGACGGGATACAAAGGTTATTATGGCGGGAAAAATCCTACTGAACATATATCAGTGGTAAGTGGGACAATTGGTCGTGATTCTAATACTTGGAAGCCAATGACTCCAGGTGTTTACAACCTTGATTTCAAAGTGTTTGACACTGCTGGACAAAATACTTTAGGGCGTTTGACGCTTAACATCAAAGGTTTCAATGAGCGTAACAATCCTGTAAGTGGTGCGACAGTAGGTGTTAAAAATCCTTCAGCACTAACGCAAGAAGAAAAGAATCAAGTTCTTGAAAACTTTAAGCAGGCCAATACAAAGATTCTTACTAGCACAGATTATGTAAAAGGTAAAGAAATTGGTTCGCTTGCTGTATCTGATAGTGGTGTGATTACAGTTACTTATCGAGATAAGACAGTGGATACTGTCCAAAGTAGCTTGAAGGATTTGACATCAGAAAGTATTTCAGTTAGCAAGTCTATTTCTACAGTTGCAAGCAGAAGTGCTTCAGAGAGTGCGTCAAAATCAGCATCAACAAGTGCTAGTCAAAGTGCCTCAACAAGTGCATCTAAGTCAGCGTCGACAAGTGC
>NZ_JVKV01000003.1 GCF_001072375.1 Streptococcus pseudopneumoniae | reverse complement strand
GCCATAACAGTCAAGGTGTCAGAGATTTCTTGGAACATCTGACGTTCAGTTTTTTCACCACGGTAGATTTGATTGTAGAGAATGCCGTCCTTGATGAAAATGACACGTTTAGCACGGCTGGCTGCAGCTGTTGAGTGGGTTACCATGAGAATGGTTTGACCTCGCTCGTTAATCTCATCGAAGACATCTAGCAGTGCTGCAGATGACTTAGAGTCTAGGGCTCCTGTTGGCTCATCAGCGAGGAGAATTTCTGGTTCTGTGATGATAGCCCGTGCAACTGCAACCCGTTGTTTTTGCCCTCCAGAGATTTCATAAGGGTACTTCTCCTGCAATTGATTGAT
>NZ_JVKV01000019.1 GCF_001072375.1 Streptococcus pseudopneumoniae | reverse complement strand
AGGCGACGCTGACGTGGTTTGAAGAGATTTTCGAAGAGTATTAATTTTTATCCAGATTGCGTAACATCTCGTCAATCTTATAAATCCATAATTTCTTTTTTCTTTCGATTAAACTCTTCCTGAGATAATATATCTGCATCTAAAAGTGATTTGAGTTTAGTTAGAGCTTCGATTTGCTCATCAAAAGATAAACTTGGTTTAGTTGCTTTTTCATCTAACTGTTGTGCCATATTCATACCAAAAATCATCCCCGCACCATCTCCTAGCCCATGTTGTTCGATCCCTGATGCGACTTTTTGTTGTGCAGCAATATTAGAAGCTTTCTGCGATACATCATCAAAGGCCTTTAAATTCATCTTATTTGATGAAAAGTTCTTAACTAATTCCTTAGATTCTGGTGAGAATTCTATATTAGCAATAGCAACTTTTATAATTTCAAACCCAAAACGATCTTTCCAAGTACCAGCATACTGTTCATCATTCGATACTTGTTCTGCAAGTACTGATGCTTGTGATGGTAGTTGTGAGATACGATAAGTTGTTGATAACGAATTAAGGGCAACGGTAAAGGATTGAAGAAATTCCGTGACTATCTGAGCCCTTGCTTGAGCACTATCAAAGCTATAGTAGGTTACATTTGCAGGAAGGAAATTTTTTACAAACTTGATAGCATCCGTAATTTGAATAGAAAAAGTTCCAAAAGCGCGTACTTCTAAGTCTGTTCCATAAAACAAGTCGTTATACATAACCGGACCACGAGTACCAAACCTAATATCGCGAATTTCTCTCAAATTGACAAAACAAATCTGTTTTTGCTGATCACTTTGTCCGCCAAATCCAACACGATTAACAACATTATCAAACAGTGATTTTTTTATCCCATCACCATTAAAAACACTACTCTCCCCATTTTGATATTCATATCCACCTGGTTCAGTGATAATTTCTTCTATTCCAGACTGACTAAAAATAAAAGCAGCAGTATTTTCAGGAATAAATATCTTAGACCCATTTGAAATGACACCTATAGACCCTTGACTATTAACTCCTCTACCATTATTGCTGACTTGAAGAACACCCGGACTTACAGCTGTATGTTCATCAAAAGCCTGAACTGTAATAATCTCCTTCCATTGATCTGCAAAAGTACCACTAATTGAATCTGTAAATGCTTTAATTATTCCCATATTTCATCTCCTACAAGGTCTGTTCCATATCACAAAAACTACATTTGACAGTTTGTTTTACGGTTCCAGACAGAGGAGCTCCACAAAAACTGCATTTAGTAGATAGTTTCTCTGGTTCTGCATCCTTAATACCAAGCCCTGCTTTGAAAGTGTCAAACGTATCTTTTAGAGTCTCTGCCAAAATTTCTACACCAAATAAGCTATTATCACCCAAGGTTGCAAAGTTGCTTGTATCACCAGAGATTAATTTAATAATATTTGTTGCCCACTTTTCAGTATCCTTAGTATTAGAGAATGAGAAGATAACTTGTCCACCATTATAATAGATTTCTAATCGTTTCATACCATTGGATTTTGTAACTGAAACTTGTGGTTTCCCCTCAAAAACCTTAATTTGGTTAATTGGTATAATAGTTTGATCTTTTTTTCCTCCAAAAATACCTTTTTTGATATGTATCAAGTGTAGATTTGTTAAAATTAATTCATCTGTAGACAAACCATTTTTCCCAAAACTCACATGATCACTATTCATAACCATGTATTCATGAGGTAACAATTGATAGTCCATCCCGAACTCCATTCTTATTTTTAAAGACTAGCTTTCCATTGTTCTACTTGTTCGTGTAGAGAATCACGATATTCCTTTAAAAACTTAATTATTTCCTCTTTTCCTTGAATAGGTGCTTTCTTCAATGGACCATATTGTTTTTTCTGTTCTTCCATTTCTTTTTTAGTACTATCTTTTAATTCTTGGATAGAAGCACTATCTTCTAAAACAGTTCCCTTAAAGGCTTCATCTGCTTCGGTATAGTAATTATTAACAATTTTCTCATACATAGTCAAATAATCTTCATAAGTTTTGATAGATTCAATTGTCTCATCACTGACATCTTGTGGATTAAAGTCACTAGAACCTAATTTATCTTTTGCTTTATCTAAAAATCCTTTTTTCCCAGAACTTTCTGTTTTACTATCACTAGATGAATTACTTGTTTTTTCAGACAGAGAACTACAAGCAACTAGAGTAGAAACAGACAGACATAATAAAGCTAAACGACAAACTTTTTTTACATTATTCATTAATAGAATCTCCTTTTATTTATGAAATTATCATATCATATTTCCTAAAAAAAAAAAGCATTTTCTGATTAGCAAACATTTTATAAATACAGAATCTCATTTTTAAAAGAATATTTTTCCATTTTAAATTCCAGCTATTTTCCACACAAAAAAGAGGGTTGTCCCTCTTTCTGCTTAATTTTTATCCAGATTGCGTAGCATTTCGTCAATCTTGTTTCCATATTCGATGGATTCGTCTTTGACGAAAGTTAAGTCTGGAATTTTGTACAATTTCAAATTGCGACCAAGTTCACGTTTGATAGTGCCAGTTGCTTTTTCAAGCCCGACTTGAGCTTTCTGATTATCTGAGGCAAGATTACTCAAAATAGTGTAGTAAACCTTAGCCATAGATAAATCACCTAGCATCTGAACATCAGTGATAGTCACACCTTGGACACGCGGATCACGGACTTTCTTTTGCAAAATCTCATTGACTTCGCGCTTGATTTCCATGCCCACACGATCCGTACGGAAATGATTTGCCATGCTTTTTCCTTTCTCTCAATTGAACCAAAAGCTAGGCCAGCAGACCTAGCTATTTTTAAATTTATTGATTTTCAATTCAAATTGAAACGAAGTTCAATTTGAACTTATCTGCTTCTTTCGCCGTGGTGAAAGTGATTGTACTGATAATTCAGTTCAATCACTGGGGATTTTTGAGACTCTAGGCTCAAAAATAAGCAATGAAACCATCGGTTTGCTTGCGTCCCTCACCACCTAAGAAAGGAGCAAAAATCTTATCTCTTGATTTCTTCCATGATATAGGCTTCAATCACATCATCCATCTTGATATCATTGTAGCCGTCAATCATGAGACCACCTTCACGGCCGTTTGTAACTTCTTTAACGTCATCTTTATAGTGTTTCAAGCTAGCTAGGGCACCATCGTAAATAACGACACCATCACGGATGACACGGACTTTAGAGTCACGGGTAACTTTACCGCTGGTAACCATAAATCCACCGATTGTTCCCACTTTAGATACCTTGAAGGTTTCGCGGATGATCGCTTCACCGATAACTTTTTCTTTGAATTCTGGATCAAGCATCCCTTTCATGGCTTCTTCCATCTCTTCAATAACCTTGTAGATGATGCTGTGGAGACGGATTTCTACATCGTCAGCTTCTGCTTGTTGACGAGCTTGTGGTGTAGGGCGTACGTTGAAACCAACGATAAAGGCATTTGAAGCTTCGGCAAGTGTCACGTCAGATTCATTGATAGCACCTACTGCTGAGTGAACAATAGTTACTTTAACACCTTCCACATCAATCTTTTGAAGTGATGCAGAGAGAGCTTCAACAGAACCTTGTACGTCGGCTTTGATGATGACGTTAACAGACTTGAGTTCTCCTGCTTTAAGGGTATCAAAGAGGTTTTCAAGGCTGACACGTTGTGTAGCTTGACGTTGTTTCATGAGGGCACGTTTTGCACGCTCTTCACCAGCTGCACGCGCAGATTTTTCATCTTCGTAAACAGCAAAGTGGTCACCTGCCATTGGCGCTTCATTCAAACCAGTAATCGATACTGGTGTTGATGGGCCTGCAACCTTCACACGACGTCCGAGGTCGTTAGTCATAGCACGGACACGTCCGAAAGTATTTCCGACAACGATTGGATCTTGGACATTCAAAGTACCTTGTTGAACAAGAAGGGTTGCAACTGCACCTTTTCCTTTATCCAAACGAGCTTCGATAACAGTACCGATGGCACGAACTGTTGGATCAGCTTTGAGCTCTTGAATTTCAGCCACAAGTAGAACAGTTTCCAAGAGTTCATCGATATTTTGGTTGAACTTGGCTGAGATTTCTACGAACTCAGAATCTCCACCCCAAGCTGTTGACATAACACCATGTTCAGCCAATTCACCGATCACACGTTCTGGGTTGGCACCTGGTTTATCGATTTTGTTGATAGCTACGATGATTGGAACATTAGCCGCTTTTGAGTGGTTGATGGCTTCGATAGTCTGAGGCATTACCCCGTCATCTGCCGCTACGACCAAGATGGTAATATCGGTAACAGAAGCACCACGCGCACGCATAGAAGTAAAGGCCGCGTGTCCTGGTGTATCAAGGAAGGTAATCTTCTTACCATTTTCTTCGATCTGATAAGCACCGATATGCTGAGTGATACCACCAGCTTCTCCCGTAGCAACACGAGAATTACGAAGGGTATCCAAAAGGGTTGTTTTACCATGGTCAACGTGTCCCATGATCGTTACAACTGGTGGACGCTCTACGAGTTCATCTTCATTGAGATAACCCTCTTCAGCAAAGAAACGTTCGATATCAGCATTGTCCACTTCAACCTTTTGTTTAGCTTCAATACCGTAATCTACCATGAGGAGTTCGATTGTTTCACCGTCCAAGGACTGGTTTTGTGTCGCCATCACACCCATCATGAAGAGTTTCTTAACAATCTCAGCTGGTTCGCGTTTGATACGTTTTGCGATTTCCGCAACGGTCATACCATCTGTATATTCAAATTCTGTTGGCAATTCATGGAACTTACGCTCTGTAACAGGTTTTGGTGCCTGATTACGGTTATTTTGCTTATTGCCTTTTTTATTCTTTTTGTTATTGTTCCAGTTACTATTTCTTTGATTTCTCACTTGATTTTGACTACTTCGATTCTTTTGTTGTTTTCTAGGACCATCTTCTTCGTGATCGTAATCATCACGATCTTTGTCTGGTCGGGCTTGTTTCTTACGACGTGTATCCACTACAGGTTCTTTAGCTGCAGGAGCTACTTCAACTACTGGTTGAACTGGCTGCGCTTGTTCAGCTAACTTAGCAGCTTCTTCAAAGATTTCCTCAGGCTCCTTGCGTTTGTTTGCTTGAGTCAAGGCTTCTTTGGCAGCTTGAGACTGCTTGAAGCGTTCCTCACTTGAACGAGCATATTCTGCATTTTGCTCTGCTTTTAGAGCAGCTGCACGGGCTTTAAAGTCAATGCGTGGGCCTGCTTGATTTGGACGTTTGTCCTCTTGCTGACGGCGATCATTCCCACGATTTTGCTGACCTTGTTGTTTTTTACCTTGATCATTGAATCGACGGTTGTCACGATTGCCTTGACCTTGTTTACCACCATTACGGTTATCATTTTTTTGACGATTTCCATTTTGTTGATGGTCACGATTATTACCCTTATTTTGCTTGCGTCGTTCAGCCTGCTCTTTTGCACGTGCTTCACGCTCAGCCTTAAAGTTTCGACTCTGCGGTTTTGCTGGTGCCACTTTTTCTTCTTTAGGGGCAACAGTTGCTGCTGGTTTTGTCTCTTCCTTAGTGACAACTGGCTTTGGAGCCACAGGTTTCGATTCTACCTTTGGAGCAGGAGCAGGTTTAAAACTTGCTACGATTTTTGAAGCAGCTGCTTCCTCCACACTTGATGAGTGGCTTTTTACATCCAAACCCAACTCTTTTGCACGCGCTACAACTTCTTTACTTTCTTTTCCAAGTTCTTTTGCGATTTCGTACAATCTTTTCTTAGACAAATCATGTCCTCCTCTTCTATTCCATAAGAGACCTCATTTTCTTTGTAAATCCAGCATCTGTCACAGCCAAAACTTTTCTTGATTTTCCGACTGCTATGCTTAATTCCAGTGTTGAAAACACGGTAATAACTTCTACTTGATAATAATGACTTTTATCCTGAATTTTCTTGGCCAGGTTGGGACCAGCATCATGGGCAAGAAATACCAGTTTTACTTTCTGATCTTGAATAGCCTTGACGACCATTTCTTCACCCGAGATGATTTTCCCTGCTCTCTGAGCAAGTCCCAAGAGATTGGCAATTTTTTGTTTATTCAAGTCCTAACTCTCTTCTTTTCACTTTGTGATCGACATAGGCAATCAACTCGTCATAAAAGCTCTCTTCAACTTCCATACTAAAGCTACGGTTAAAGACTTTTTTCTTTTTGGCCTCAAGGGCTTCTGCATTGTCTAGCTTGATATAAGCACCACGACCATTAGCCTTGCCTGTCGGGTCGATAAAGACCTGTCCCTCTTTGTTCTTGACAATACGGAGTAAATCGCGTTTATCAATCACTTCATTGGACACAACAGACTTGCGCAAAGGGATTTTTCTAGTTTTCATCCTTCCCTCCTCTGATCAGCTTTTATTCTTCGACCAATTCGTCTGTTTCTACTTGGTCAGCTTGTTCTGCTGCTTCCATGGCTTCAAACTCACTTGCAGACTTGATATCGATACGGTAGCCAGTCAAATGAGCTGCCAAACGAACGTTTTGTCCACGACGACCGATCGCAAGAGAAAGCTTGTTATCTGGCACAACAACCAAGGCACGTTTACTGTCGTTTTCATCAAAGATAACTTGGTCAACTTCTGCAGGAGCGATAGCGTTGTAGATAAATTCAGCTGGATCGGCTACCCATTCGATAACGTCGATGTTTTCTTCGATTGGAACCATACGGTCGCTCTTGGCATCGTAGCGAGCTGGGTGGAATTTGCTAGTAATTTTCTTGATGTTAGCACCACCACGTCCGACGATTGTCCCGATCGCATCCACGTTTGGATTGTGACTACGAACAGCAACCTTGGTACGGTCACCTGCTTCACGGGCTACACTCATGATTTCAACAGTTCCGTCATAGACTTCTGGAATTTCTTGTTCCATCAAGCGTTTGATCATTTCAGGGTGGCTACGGCTCACAAAGACGTTTACTCCACGAGGATTGTCTTCAACCTTGTAGACATAAACTTCGATACGATCGTGAGAAGCAAAGACTTCACCAGGGATTTGGTCTTGTTTTGATAATTGAGCTTCGATGCTGCCAAGGTTGACATAGATAAAGCGATTGTCAAAACGCTCTACCGTACCAGACATGATTTCTTGCTCATGCTCTTTGTAAGTATTGTAGGTGATGGCACGTGTTTGCTTGCGCATTTTTTCCATGATGGTTTGTTTGGCAGATTGAGCTGCTACACGACCAAACTCACCTGGTGCTTCTTCAAATTTAATCTTGTCCCCAAGCTCGTAAGCTGAGTTAATGGCAAGAGCATCTTTCAAGCTGATTTCCAAACGGCTATCAAATACTTCATCAACAACTTCACGAACAGTATAAACTGTAAAGTCACCTGTCTTTTCGTTGAAATCAATGGCTACACTGTCTGATTGACCATAGCGTCTGCGATAGGCTGAACGAAGTGATTCCACCACTGCATCAATGATGTCTTCTTTTTTGATTCCCTTGTCTTCTTCCAAAATGCGGAAGGCCTCTAGCATTTCTTTACTCATCTTCTATTCACTTTTGAATCTTCAAAAGCTTCCTTTCTTTTACTATAATTTTACTGCTAAACGTGCTTTTGATACCAAACTGTATGGAATCTGGACAGTTTTCTTACGAGTTTTATCCATATATTCCATAGTCAACTCATCCTCTTCAAAGGCTAGCAAGGTTCCTTCAAAGACCTTTTGCTTATCGATGGCTTGGTAAAGTCCAACATGGATGTATTTCCCAACCGCTCCAGCGACTGCTTCCTTGGTTTTCAAAGGACGCTCCAAGCCTGGACTGGTGATTTCTAGGAAATATTGTTCTGGGAAGGGATCTGGCTTGATAGTATCTAGGACAGGACTGATAATCTCTGTCAAGTCCGCTGTGTCGTTCAAGGTAATTCCCTCTGGTTTATCTACAAAAATACTAAGAATCATGTCACTGCCAATCTTTCCGTACTCGATATCAACGAGTTCAAAGGGAGCTTCAATGACAGGTTCTACGACTTCTCTTACTAATTCTACGATAGTTGCGATTGCGTCCACCTCCTCATAAGCAAGAGGCGAAGATATTTCCCCGCCTCACTTTCTCATATTCTCACTTATAGTATAGCACTTTTGACTACTTATGTAAAGTATAAGCACTCAGAAGGCTTGATTTTAAGCTTTTTCTTAAAATTCTGCCTCAACTCGATAGATGACCTGACCCTTACTTGAGAATTTTTCTTCATATTCTGTCATGACATTGCCTTCAAAGTCGCTGGCATGCAAGTCCAACCAAACCCCATTGAGCTTCATGCCGTATTGAGAAAAACTCACTAGGCTATATTCAAATAAGCCACGGTTATCTGTCTTGAAATGAATCTCACCGTGTTCAGGCAAGATACGCTTGAAGGTATCCAAGAAACTCTTATAGGTTAGACGACGCTTTTCATGGCGCTTTTTAGGCCACGGATCTGAAAAGTTTAGGTACAAGCGATCAATCTCACCATCTTCAAAGTAGTCGGTCAAATCAGAACCATCAACCCACAACAACTTAATATTGGGTACAGCAACTTCCAAGACCTTGTCCAAGGCATAACTCAAAACAGACTTTTGAATATCAATCCCGATATAGTTGATATTAGGGTTTTGCTTGGCCATACCTGACACAAAGGCTCCCTTACCACTACCAACCTCAACATGGATAGGATTGTCATTTCCAAATAAATCTCGCCATTTTCCTTTGGCTTCTAAAGGATTTAAGACAACATACTGAGGATTAGCCTCTAGTAATTCTGTTGCCCCTTTACGATTTCTAACTCTCATCTCTTCTTTCCATACTTGTCACGGAAGATACGCAAGGCATAAATCTCCCGATTGACATTTTCTAGATCTTCATTTGTATAATATTTGGCAATCTGGCTCAAGAAGGATAACTGAGCATACCAAAATAGTTTGTTGATGACTGTTTGGTTGTATTTGTAACCATAATAAGTCAACCACTCTTTCCACTGATAGTCTGGAATATAGTGACATAGCATATGCGCCACATCAAACATGCGATCCGTTAAACGAACGGAATCCCAATCCACTAAATAAACAAGACCGCTCTCTGTCTCAATCCAATTACTATGTCGTACATCTCCATGAACGATCGTTGCATAATCTTCCCTAAAGTTTGGCAAACTTCCTCGCAAATCCTCTACTACCATTCTTAGATATTGATTGTTCTTCAAGGATTCTGGAGCATCTTTTAACCAAGCCTGAAGCAAGTCAAAAGGTGTTTCTAAAGAATAGCCCAAACGAGTCAATTGCGTCATCAAAGGACGCGAACGATGCAAGCGGCTCAAAATATTGATAATCTGCTTGCGATTCATATCATAAGGGGTCAAAATTTTACCATTCAACCATTCTTGGGCACACATATCACGCCCATCCGATAAACGGCGAGTCCATAATAATTGAGGAGCGATTTGTTCCTTGGCTAAACCAGGTAGGATTGGAGAGGTGTTCATTTTAATAAAGACGCGCTTCCCATTAGGGTAGCTTCCCATATAAGCTTTCCCGCTTTTCCCAGGTATAGGGGTCAGCGTTAGCTCAATATCACCCAAGTCCATTTCTTTCCTCCGTATAAAGTTTCCTTACTATTCTACTAGTTTTTAGGCTATTCGTCAACCAGTCCAGACCTGATTCTCAAATAAAAGCCCTTTATCCAATTTTGTTAAATGAAAAAGGCAAGCAGAGAGATCTGCCTAGCCTTGGTCATTCAATTTTTTTAGCAGTAAATTGTAAGGAAAAAATCTATGCTTAATTTGTTAATTCAAGCTCTTAACTGGTTCTCATCATGCAAATACCCTATGCAAAAAAGTCATGATAAATGGTAAGTTTGCGATGATATTATTAACAATATGAATCGTGTAAGAAGGATAGATAGTCTTTGTATAGCGTGTCAAACCACCAAATATACATCCAACTGCCGTATAAACCAGAAGGTCTAATAGACTAGGAAAACTTGAAAAATGAGGTAAGGCGAAAAAAACCGACGGAAATAGAATATCCAGTCCCCATCTTGAATTCTTAAAGAAGGCATGTTGAAGCAGTCCCCTACATACCAATTCTTCCATCAGAGGCCCTAGTACTATTAAGGTTAGGTAAACTCCGAACTCTGCAAAATTGGTCTTACTATAAGCAATAAACAAATTCCAACCTTCGTTTGTCCCCTGAACATGTTTAGCTGTCAGATAGTTAAAGCTTATAAGAACGACAGCTGCTAACATCGTTAGAACAGAATAACTCAACCACTTTTTCCTAGGGATACGAAAGAGATAAGCATGGCCCGACCTAACCAAGAACCACATCATCAAACCTATAAAGAGAACACTGATGATGTTTCGAATCCAGATAAGATTTCCTACCCAAGACGAGAACTCCCAATAATTTCTCCAAAATTGGGTTGTCCAAGACAACCCGAAAAACAAAAATAAATAGGAAAGAACTGCACTCGTTTTGAAAAGAATAGAATATTTTTTCATAGAAACTCCCTCATAGCTTTGCTATCGTAGCTGCCATCAATTATCATTTAATCCTCCAGTATTCAGTCTCGGTAGCTATCACCATGACTTTGATAAGCCAATACATCTACCCTTGTGTACTTTTGTTGCTGTTAAAAACTTTATATTTTTCATCATCTAGGTAGTTAATTCTTTTCAAAATGATAGACCATCATCCTTTTTCTACCTAATCATTTTATAAAACTTGATAGTCTCGATGAAAAGCCTTGGCAGATACTACTCTATGATTTGTGAGGTCAAGATAATCTCCTGGATAGCCAAGGACATACATACTATAACCAGCAAAACCTCCTCCTGCCGTTCCGACTAGGCCAATTTTGAGATTGGTTGCAAGAGAAGACTGAAGTCCTGCCATTAAAATTCGGACATGATTGTCTAGCCATACTATGTAGTTCTTTTGAAAGGCGTCTTCTACCCAACTTGGTTTCGGTGTATCTTTACCAATTTCCCAAACTTCTACTATTTGATTTTTATATTTTGCTTGCATCTTTTTAATCTTTCTTTCAGAACTCTCACAGGGTTTTTATGTTCTTCTTGCCTGGTCTAGGTGTTACTAGACTATAGATCGTAACAGGAGTACTTACAAGTACAAGAACATTTCTCCAGAGTTCTGTTGAAATCATGAGTACTCTTATACAAAGAACAAGAGATAGCAATATTATTACAACTCGAGCAAATAAATCTAACAATTCGACATACTTTTTCATTTGATTCCTCCATCTATTGATTTCACATCTACCAGATCAGTTCCCTAGTCACTATGACGCTAACTGACCATCCTCTACATTCCTTTGTAAATTTAACCACTGTCAACTACTAGAAGAATGATAAACAATTGTAACAGATATGGACTAAGATAGGCACCGATAGATTTTGACTCTTCTTATAAGCAAAGCCCAGCATCAAACCTCCAAATAGATAATAGAAAAACGAAGGAACATCATAAGGTGCATGCAGGAAAGAGAAGAGAGAGGCAGTCAATACAAGTCCCAACCAAGAATTTTCAAAAACCGCACCTTGAAGGATACCTCTGAAAACAAATTCCTCCAGAATAGGCCCAAAAACTGTCACGCTTGCAATAAAGGATAAGGAAATTCCTGTACTAGTAGCCTCAAGGTGTTGATATCCAGCACCAGAAGAGACTGTAAAAAAACTATAATAACCTATATTTACTAGCACACAAATAAGAAAGCTTCCAATAAAAAGTAGAATTTCTTTCTTCGTTAACCTTCTTAGCGAAACCATATCAAACCATTTCGCATAGGCAATACTCAGTGAAATCCAGAAAGTCTTTGCTATAATAAATAGGTATTCGTTTTGAAAAAAATCTCCTTGATTGATGGTATAACCTACTGTAGTAACTATTATAAAGGCTAAAAATCCAACAAACACAGCATGACATTTATTAAAAATAGCCATAAACACAACCTCTCTCCTTTAAAAGTCGATCAAAATAAGGATGCAAGAATTTTGCATTTTACAGATGATCCTTAGCAGATATTAATTTGAAACTATTCATTCTATTTAGATGATCCATTATAGACCTATAAAACTTCTATGTTCAAGATTCAAAGTGGCTTTTTCTCCATTTTTTTATTGAACTGAACGAAGATATAAACCGAAGCAAAGTATGCTAGCGCATCCATTACATAATACCACTCATTTCCTCTAAGCGGATAAAGACAAGTTTGCATGATTACATACAAGATGACAATCGTAATTATTTTTTTCGCCATAAGAATCACTCCTTTATTTCAGTTTAGCATTGGTATCCTTGTAACTTTTACACACTCAGTATAGCACTGCTTTTTTAGGTTTTGCATCCAAATCTTAAACGGTCGTCAAAAACTCTTAAATTACAAGAATTTCTCTTAAAAAAGACCAGCAGTCTGAAAACACTGCCTGTAAGTTCTTTTGTGAGCTTACTTTTTATAATACTTCAAGCCCCAAATGAGCAGCAGCATGATGATTAAGCAGAGAACAGAAGCAATATAACCAATCAGTTGTTGATAGGATTCTGCCGCCGTCATACCTCTATACAAACCGATAATAGACATAAAACCTGTCAATCCGATGAACATGAGTTGATTGGTTCTAGGATTGACCAACTCATCATCTTCAAACTTTCTCACTCTCATTTCTCTAGTGAGGTAAACAATCACCAAAATAGAAGACAAGTTGATAATCACTAGAAGCAATTGGAAAACCAAGGAAAAATGTAAAAACTGACGAGATAGAAATAAATAAGTAGAGATCAGTACAGGTAACTGCCCTAGGAACAATCTCGCAAGGAAGATGTTCCGTTTTTTAGCAAGAATAGTTTTCATTTCTTTACTCCTTTCTTTTTCATTAAAGCAAAATAGATTATAACTGCAATCAGATAGGCTATGGTATAAAATAAATGATACCAATTACTCTCCCCAAGCGGAGACATGATTAGATACAAGATGAAAATGACAAGTATTTTTTTCTTCATAAGACTTCCCCCTAAATATTTGTTGAGCAAAAACCTTTACACTGCCAGTATAGCACTCCTTTTGACCTTAATTTACCCAAATCATGAATGGTCATCGAAACCTCCTAAATTGTAGAAAAAAAGCAAGCACGAAAAATATGCTTGCCCTAATAAACCATAACCAATCAAAATGCTCTCATCCTTACTTCCCTTTTTTCTGATACATTCTCATGATAGCTAGGACGATAAAGGCTACCCAGCTTGCTAAAACTAGAAGGGTGACGCCTGTATGTAAGATTTCAGGTGTCCTCTCTATTCGGCTGATGAGACGGACTAAGGATATCACTGCCATCTGAATGAGGATCAAGGATTCTGCCCTAACCAATGATGTCTGCTGATTTTCAACTGCATGTAAAAAGGCTGGTAGCAAGACACAGGTTGAAACAATTATAATCAGATTAGCTCCTGTACCTTCTCCTTCGTTGACTAGAGAAAACATGAGAAGATTGGATAGGATGATCAGTAGAGAACAAGCTATAAAATAAGATTTCTGGTTCATTTATTTTTCCTCGAATATTGTAAAAAGTCAGGCTGGATAAGGATAAATCGTTGCAGTGTTTTTCAACCTAAAATGCCACGGTTCTCTTGTTCACACATTCTCTAATCAGAACTTGACAGCAAATGAACCGCCAAAACCTGACGAAAGACTTGATCTTGACAGGTGGTATTGAGACTGGCATTGGGATAACTTTCCACAATCTTCATGACGGTATAGAGACCAACACCTCGGTCCTCCCCTTTAGAACTAACTCCAAAAGAGAAGATTTCAGAAACATCTATACCCTCTTCTTTGATGGAGTTTTCAATGATAAAGGTCTCCTGTGCGCCATTTTTTATAAAGGCGATTGAGACATGAGGTTGACTAGCCTCTGCACTAGCTTCAATGGCATTGTCACAAAGGATAGACACAATAGTCAGAAAATCAAGCAGACTCATACTCTCGACTTGAATCTCCTCAGGAACTTCGACATTAAAGACAATTTCCTTTTCTCTAGCTTTTAGAAATTTGCCTGCTAGGAGACTTTTAAGGGCACGGTCACGAATATTCACCAATCTGCCAAGGTCATATTTATTGTCCTGCAATTTTTGGCTAGAGTCCTTTAAGACGGAGTCGTAGACCTCTTTTATCTGCTCCATATCCTCCTCTTCAATGCCCAGACGTAAGCTGGTCAAGAGGTTGGTATAATCATGACGAAAGCTCCGTACTTCCTTGTAAAGCTCCTCTATATGCCGACTATACCGCTCCATATCTCTGTAACGCAAGTCCTGCTCTTGGTTCAGTCTCTCATGGAGTTTGTCCTTCAAATAGGTATCCAATTTCTTGATAACCCCCATAAAAAAGAGCAAGTAAAACACTAGGATGAGATGGCGCACAGTCTTTGATTGAATACCTTGTTCATATTCAAAGTAAGACAGAGTTTGTATCACCAAATAGTAGGCTCCCATTATCCAGTTAATCTTAGTCAGGGACTTTTGAAAACCTTTATCGAAAATATCTTTTTTCAAGTTAGTGAAATCATAGTCCAACCATTTCAAAAAGACTAGGGAAATGAAGAAATTGAAAATTATTATACATAACCAAGCAAATGAGTAATTGTCATCTATTTGCCCTTGGTCTAAAAACGGAAGCACAAAATAAGAAATACCTCTATGAAAGAGATTCACTAATATCATTGGGAAGAGACCATAAAAGAGGAGGAGTTTTTTAGGAAGTCCTCTTAAAAATAAGAAAGATAAGCCTATGCCGTACAAGGGTTCCATAAAATAAAATAGGTAACTATCTCCTACCATATAATCAATCATTAAAAAAACAAAGGCCAACAGTATCTTAAAAAGAAAGGCCTTAAAAATCCTCTCAAAAGTGATACCAATTCCATCCACCTTAAAGAAAATGACAATTTCTAGCCCATGAGTAACAAGTGTATACAACAATATCCAAGCAATATTCATAAACTCTCCTAGCTCAATGTAAGTTATTAATAGCCTCAGACACCTCCCTGACCTTATAACGTGCGATCAGACAGCTTCCGCCATTGGGAAAGAAAAGGAGTTTTTCTTTCTTATCCAAACGAACTACATTAGTTGGATTGACTAGAAAAGAGCGATGGCACTGCAAGAGACGAGGCTCCTGCTTGAGAACCTCCTCTAAACTCGCCGTAAATTCTAACCTGTCTGTCTTGGTATAGAGAATAACACGATGGGGTCTTGGGGACGTTTCGAGATAGTAGACCTCTTTAAAAGGATACTGAAATTGGGCAAATTTTGATTTAAAGTAAAAGCAATCTTCTGCTAGACTTTTACTGTCTTGACTATTGGCATAGAGGAGGACTGTCTCGATCTGAGATTCAAACTCCTCTGCCGATAAGGCCTTATCAATGTAGTCCAAAGCTGACACTTGGTAGCGAAAGGACAGGGGCATAAACTCCGAGTGAGTTGTCACAAAGACGATCAGGGCATAGGGGTCCCGATCCCGAAT
>NZ_JVKV01000018.1 GCF_001072375.1 Streptococcus pseudopneumoniae | reverse complement strand
AGAAAGTAAACATGAAAGATAGAATAAAAGAATATTTACAAGAGAAGGGGAGTGTCACAGTTAATGACTTGGCCAGTGCTCTCGGGAACGATGGTTCAAAGGACTTCCGTGAGTTAATCAAAACTCTTTCCTTGATGGAACGTAAGCACCAGATTCGCTTTGAAGAAGATGGTAGTTTAACCCTAGACCAGAAGAAAAAACATGAGATTACCCTAAAAGGAATTTTCCATGCCCATAAAAATGGGTTCGGTTTTGTAAGCCTTGAAGGCGAAGAAGACGATCTTTTTGTTGGGAAAAGTGATGTTAACTACGCCATTGATGGTGATACTGTTGAAGTTGTCATTAAGAAAGTTGCTGACCGTAACAAAGGAACTGCTGCAGAAGCAAAGATTATCGACATCCTAGAGCACAGTTTAACGACAGTTGTTGGGCAAATTATTCTCGATGAGGAAAAGCCTAAGTATGCAGGTTATATCCGTTCTAAAAACCCAAAAATAAGTCAACCGATTTATGTGAAAAAGCCATCTCTCAAACTAGAAGGGACAGAAGTACTCAAGGTCTTTATTGACAAGTACCCAAGTAAGAAACATGACTTCTTTGTGGCGAGTGTCCTAGATGTGGTTGGACATTCAACAGATGCAGGAATTGACGTTCTTGAGGTCTTGGAATCAATGGATATTGTCTCAGAGTTTCCGGAGGCAGTTCTCAATGAAGCTGAAAGTGTACCTGATGCTCCATCCCAAAAGGACATGGAGGGGCGTCTGGACCTGAGAGATGAAATTACATTTACCATAGATGGAGCAGATGCTAAGGACTTGGACGACTCAGTTCACATCAAGTCCTTGAAGAATGGAAATTTTGAACTTGGAGTTCATATCGCGGATGTCTCTTACTATGTGACAGAGGGGTCTGCTCTTGATAAAGAAGCCCTCAATCGTGCGACCTCTGTCTATGTGACAGACCGTGTAGTTCCAATGCTACCAGAACGCCTTTCAAATGGTATCTGTTCCCTCAATCCTCAAGTAGATCGTTTGACCCAATCAGCTATCATGGAAATTGATAAACATGGTCGGGTTCGTAATTATACGATTACGCAGACAGTTATCAAGACAAGTTTCCGTATGACCTATAGCGATGTCAATGATATCCTAGCAGGTGATGAGGAGAAGAGAAAAGAATATAAGAAAATTGTTCCTAGCATTGAACTCATGGCTAAGCTCCATGAAATTCTTGAAGGTATGCGGATTAAGCGTGGAGCTCTTAATTTTGATACCAATGAAGCTAAAATCTTGGTTGACAAACAAGGGAAACCAGTAGATATTGTTCTTCGTCATCGTGGGACTGCAGAACGTATGATTGAGTCCTTTATGCTGATGGCAAACGAAACAGTTGCTGAGCATTTCAGCAAGCTTGATTTACCTTTTATCTATCGTATCCATGAGGAACCTAAAGCTGAAAAAGTTCAGAAGTTTATTGATTATGCCTCTAGTTTTGGCTTGAGAATCTATGGGACTGCGAGTGAGATTAGTCAGGAAGCTCTTCAAGACATCATGAGTGCTGTTGAAGGTGAGCCTTATGCGGATGTTCTCTCTATGATGCTTCTGCGTTCTATGCAACAGGCTCGTTATTCTGAGCATAATCATGGTCACTATGGCCTAGCAGCGGACTATTACACTCACTTTACCAGTCCGATTCGCCGTTATCCGGACCTCTTGGTTCACCGAATGATTCGTGACTATGGACGTTCCAAGGAAATAGCAGAACATTTTGAACAGGTCATTCCAGAGATTGCGACCCAGTCTTCAAATCGTGAGCGCAGAGCTATTGAGGCAGAGCGTGAAGTTGAAGCCATGAAAAAAGCTGAATACATGGAAGAGTTTGTGGGTGAAGAGTATGATGCAGTCGTTTCAAGTATCGTCAAGTTTGGTCTTTTTGTTGAATTACCAAATACAGTCGAAGGCTTGATTCACATTACTAATTTACCTGAGTTCTATCATTTTAACGAACGTGATTTGACTCTTCGTGGGGAGAAATCAGGGATAACCTTCCGTGTGGGACAACAGATACGTATTCGTGTTGAAAGAGCCGATAAGATGACTGGTGAGATTGATTTCTCCTTTATTCCAAGTGAATTTGATGTCATTGAGAAAGGCTTGAAACATTCTGGCCGTAAGGATAGAGGTCGTCGTTCGGATAAGAAAGAAGACAAGAGAAAAGCTAGTCGCTCAAATGATAAGCGTAAGCATTCTTCAAAAGACAAGAAGAAAAAAAGTAAGAAACCTTTTTATAAGGAAGTAGCAAAGAAAGGAGCTAAGCATGGCAAAGGGCGAGGGAAAGGTCGTCGCGCAAAATAAAAAAGCGCACCACGACTATACTATCGTAGATACGCTAGAAGCAGGAATGGTCCTGACAGGAACTGAAATCAAGAGTGTTCGAGCAGCCCGCATCAATCTGAAAGATGGGTTTGCTCAGGTTAAGAATGGGGAAGTTTGGCTGAGCAATGTCCATATCGCTCCTTATGAGGAGGGCAACATCTGGAATCAGGAACCAGAACGTCGTCGTAAACTTCTCCTTCATAAAAAGCAAATCCAGAAATTGGAGCAAGAAACCAAAGGGACAGGGATGACTCTGGTTCCACTTAAAGTCTACATCAAAGACGGCTATGCCAAGCTTCTTTTAGGACTTGCTAAAGGAAAACATGACTACGATAAACGTGAGTCGATTAAACGTCGTGAGCAAGACCGAGACATTGCGCGTGTTATGAAAGCAGTTAACCATCGATAGAAAGAGTGAAGGAAATGGAAAAACTAGTTGCCTATAAACGAATGCCAGTATGGAATAAAGACACCATGCCTGAAGCTGTTCAAAGAAAACACAATACCAAGGTCGGAACCTGGGGCAAGATTACCGTATTAAAAGGGGCTCTTAAGTTTATTGAATTGACTGAGGAGGGAGAAGTTATAGCTGAGTACCTCTTTGAAGCGGGTGCTGATAATCCGATGGCGCAACCTCAAGCTTGGCACCGTGTAGAAGCTGCCACAGATGATGTGGAGTGGTATTTAGAATTTTATTGTAAGCCGGAAGATTATTTCCCTAAGAAATACAATACCAATCCAGTTCATTCGGAGGTTTTAGAAGCTATGCAGACGGTCAAGCCATGTAAGGCACTAGACCTAGGATGTGGTCAAGGAAGAAACGCCCTCTTTCTCGCTCAACATGGATTTGATGTCACAGCTGTAGATCAAAATGAGTTATCCCTTGAAATCTTGCAAAGTATCGTAGAGCAAGAAGATTTAGAGATGCCTGTCGGTCTCTACGATATCAATTCAGCTAGCATAGGACAAACTTACGATTTTATCGTATCGACAGTTGTACTCATGTTTTTACAAGCAGATCGTATTCCTGCTATAATTCAAAATATGCAAGAACAAACATCTATCGGTGGCTATAATTTGATCGTTTGTGCTATGGATACAGAGGATTATCCATGTTCTGTTAATTTCCCATTTACCTTCAAAGAGGGTGAGTTGGCAAATTACTACAAGGACTGGGAATTGATCAAGTATAATGAAAATCCTGGTCATTTGCACCGTCGTGACGAAAATGGCAATCGTATCCAACTACGCTTTGCGACCATGTTGGCAAGAAAAGTAAAATAAAAATCTTAAAACGAATAGCTATCCATTTCTATTCGTTTTTTCATATAAAGACTTGAGGGCCAATCAACTGAATTATGCTATACTAGATGTGTAGAAAATGCTTAAGACAATCTCTTAACCCATATTTCTATGAAGTTTATTCTAAGTAATTTTAAATTTTCCATACAACTAGTAAATTTTTAATAGGGAGGTAGCGATATGCCTAGTCTTTTAGTCGAACTTTTTGATCATCACACTATCGAGAAAAATGTTTATCAGACTTTTATTTGTGGTTGTGATGAGGTTTTATTTCTCTCCCTGAAAAAAATTGCAGAAGATGAAAGATTGGCCTTGAAACATTTTTTGCTGAATCAAGTTTCCCATGTAAAGCAAGTGCATTTTCGGCAAATAAGTCTAGATAAGATTACGGATGATTTGAATCTTTTCTTGACTAACTATGATTCAGTGACCTTAGATGTTTTTGGAGGAGATTCGATATTAGCTATTTTTCTGTATCAGTATGGTTTGGAAAAGCAATTACCGATTATTGCAATAGATATTGAGAAAGGAAAACAATTTAAATGGAAAATGGGTAAAGTGGAGAAGGAAGAGTTAGTGATTCCTAACCTAACCATTGAACAGTTGATGGCCTTAAGGGGTGGTAAACTCATCAAAGCGAAACAACCTAAATACAGTCCGAAACAAATTACTACCATCAAAAAACTAGCAAACTATGCAATTTTAAACCCAGAAGAATGGTATCTGATCACTCAATTCTTTGCATTAGCAAAAACAACTGATTTCCACGCTGAAACAGCAAGAGTTTTGGAAAGTAACGGTAAAAAGTACCCTTATCCAGAATCTATGATTCCTCTACTAACAGAAGCTAACTTGATTCATATTGATGAGGAAAGTTCCGATCATATTAGTTACACTTTTTCTAGCCCCGAGGCACAATTGCTCTGTCGCACTAAAGGTCATATTTTAGAATTATATCTCTATCTTTTAGCGATAGAGTCAGAGTATTTTGATGAATGTATGATAGGGGCAGAAATTGACTGGAATGGTATTTTCCCTGAAGTTGATAATGTACAAAATGAAATTGATGTTGTCCTCCGTAAAGGTCAATCTATTATTTTTATATCTTGTAAAATGACAGACTTGTCTGTGGAAGCTATTAATGAACTAGAGGTATATGCTAATCATTTTGCTGGTGAAACTTGTTTGAAATTAATTGTTTGCTCTGGCAAAATCAATCCCGTATATAACCATCGCTGTCAAGAGTACGGTGTGTTGGTGATTAAACAAGATCAAATTTCAAATTTGATTCCCATGTTACAAAAACAGATCAAAAAGCATAAAATATGAGCTGGGTTAAAGAATTATCCTCAAAATATAATGGAAAGGCTGGTTTTCTCAGCCTTTTTCTTATACTTTTCGAATAAAGTAGAAGAGGAGGTTTTATGTTCTTAGCTAGAGATGAAAATGGGAGGTTAGTCAATGCCTTGGAGGATGAACTAGTCAAACAAGCTTATTATTGTCCAGCTTGTGGAACAAGTGTTCGCATGAGAAAAGGGAAAAATGTGAGAAGGCATTTTGCGCATGAAAGTCTCAAAAAATGTGATTTTTTCCATGAAAATGAAGGACCAGAGCATCTGGAAAACAAGAAAAGACTGTTTTATTGGGCTAAGGAGAATGATGAGGTTGAAATGGAATATCCCATACCTGAACTGAAGCAGATTGCTGATATCTTTATCAACAAGCAACTAGCTCTAGAAATTCAGTGTAGTCCCATTTCTTGTGAACTTTTACGGGAGAGAAGCAATGGTTATCGAAGTTTGGGAATTCAAGTTCTTTGGCTACTAGGAGAAAAGCTCTGGCTAAAAGAACGACTAACTCAACTTCAGAGAGATTTTCTTTACTTTAGTAATAACATGGGCTTTCATATTTGGGAGTTAGACCATAAAAAACAAGTTTTGAGACTCAAGTACCTCCTCCATCAAGATTTGAAAGGGAAACTCCATTATCAGGTCAAGGAATTTCCTTATGGCAAAGGAAATCTTCTAGAAATATTACGGACTCCTTATCAGCAACAAAATATTATCACTTTTTCAGTGAAACAGGACAGGAACATTTGTCATTACATTCAAAAACAACTCTACTATCAAAATCCCTATTGGATGAAGCAACAAGCCAAGGCCTACTTGAGAGGGGAGAACCTTTTGAATCTGAAGAATCAAGACTGGTATCCTCAAGTAAGGCCGATAGAACATGATTCTTTTTGTCAAATTAAACAGGATATTAGTGATTATTATCGCAACTTTCGAATTTATTATCAAAAAAATCCTCAAACTGAGTTACAAAAGCTCTATCCACCTGCCTTTTATCAGCAATATTTCTTAAAAAATATGGTAAAATAGAAAGGATGGAGGAAACTTATGGTATTACAACGAAATGAAATCAATGAAAAAGATACATGGGATCTATCAACGATCTTTGAATCTGACCAGAAATGGGAAGAAGAACTCGCCCTTTTAACGGAAGATACAAAACAAGCAGCTAGTCTTGAAGGACATCTCTTGGATAGTGCAGAAAGCCTTCTTGACATTACAGAGCGTTATCTGGACTTGAGTCGTCGTCTTGAAAAACTTTATGTCTATGCACATATGAAAAACGACCAAGATACACGAGTAGCTAAATATCAAGAATACTATGCAAAAGCAATGACTCTTTATAGTCAACTTGATCAAGTCTTCTCTTTCTATGAACCAGAATTTATGGCTATTACAGAAGACCAGTATCAAAACTTTTTAGCAGAAGAACCAAAACTCCAGCCTTATAAACACTTCTTTGATAAACTATTGCAAAATAAGGACCATGTCCTTTCACAACGTGAAGAAGAGTTGCTTGCAGGTGCTGGGGAAATCTTCGGTGCTGCTAGTGAAACCTTTGCTATTTTAGATAATGCAGATATCGTCTTTCCATTTGTTAAAGATGAAGATGGAAATGAAGTTCAATTATCACACGGCGTTTATATGCGCTTGGTAGAATCTAAGAATCGTGAGGTTCGTCGTGGAGCTTATGAAGCCCTTTACTCTACCTATGAACAATACCAGCACACTTACGCTAAAACCTTGCAGACCAATGTTAAAGTGCAAAACTACCGTGCCAAAGTCCGTAACTACAAGAGTGCGCGTGAAGCAGCTCTTGCGGCAAACTTTGTGCCAGAAAGTGTTTATGACAATCTAGTATCTGCTGTTCGTAAGCATTTGCCACTCTTGCATCGTTATTTGGCTCTTCGTTCAAAAATCTTGGGTATTCCAGATCTCAAGATGTACGATGTTTATACCCCATTGTCTTCAGTGGAATACAGCTTTACTTATGAGGAGGCCTTGAAGAAGGCAGAAGAAGCTTTGGCAGTTCTTGGTGAGGATTACATGAGCCGAGTTAAACGTGCCTTCAGCGAACGTTGGATTGATGTGTATGAAAATCAAGGCAAGCGTTCAGGTGCATATTCAGGTGGATCATACGATACAAATGCCTTCATGCTTCTTAACTGGCAGAATAACCTAGATAATCTCTTTACTCTTGTACATGAGACAGGACATAGTATGCATTCTAGCTATACACGTGAAACCCAGCCTTATGTATACGGAGACTACTCAATCTTCTTGGCAGAAATTGCTTCGACTACTAATGAAAACATCCTAACAGAAAAATTATTGCAAGAAGTTCAAGATGATGCAACACGCTTTGCCATTCTCAACAACTTCTTGGATGGTTTCCGTGGAACAGTATTCCGCCAAACTCAATTTGCTGAATTTGAACATGCTATCCACCAAGCCGATCAAAATGGTGAAGTCTTGACAAGTGAGTTCCTCAACAACCTCTATGCTGACTTGAACCAAGAATATTATGGCTTGAGTAAGGAAGATAATCCTCAAATCCAGTATGAGTGGGCTCGAATTCCTCATTTCTACTATAACTATTATGTATATCAGTATTCAACAGGCTTTGCAGCTGCTTCAGCCTTGGCTGAAAAGATTGTTCACGGTAGCCAAGATGATCGTGACCACTATATCGACTACCTCAAGGCAGGGAAGTCAGACTATCCACTCAATATCATGCGTAAAGCGGGTGTTGATATGGAAAAAGAAGATTACCTCAACGATGCCTTTGCAGTCTTTGAACGCCGTTTGGATGAGTTTGAAGCCCTTGTTGAAAAATTAGGATTGGCATAAGGCAGATGGTAAAGTCTTATAGTAAAAATGCCAATCATAACATGCGACGTCCTGTTGTCAAGCATGAGATTGTCGAGTTCATGCGCCACAGACAAAAGCAGGTGACGGGTTCCCTAAAAGAACTAGAAAACTTTGCTCGCAAGGAGAATATTCCTATCATTCCTCATGAAACCGTCGCTTATTTTCGTTTCCTTATGGAAACCATTCAACCAAAAAACATTTTGGAAATCGGGACGGCTATTGGATTTTCAGCACTTTTAATGGCAGAGCATTCACCTAAGTCAAAAATTACAACTATTGACCGAAATCCTGAGATGATTGGTTTTGCCAAAGAAAATTTTGCAAAATTTGATAGCCGCAAACAAATCACTCTCTTAGAAGGTGATGCGGTAGATGTCCTGTCAACGTTGACAGAGACTTATGATTTTGTATTTATGGATTCTGCCAAGTCCAAATACATCGTCTTTCTACCAGAAATCCTCAAACACCTCGAAGTAGGTGGAGTCGTTGTCTTGGATGATATTTTCCAAGGAGGAGATATTGCGAGGGATATCATGGAAGTCCGACGTGGACAACGGACGATTTATCGTGGCTTGCAAAGACTATTTGATGCAACCTTAGAGAATCCTGGTTTAACCGCTAGCTTGATTCCACTTGGAGATGGGATTCTCATGCTAAGAAAGAATCAATCAGAAGTAGAACTGCCTGATATTGATTGATTTCAGATATTTTTAAGACAATTTGGTAAAATAGATAAGGTAAACCTTTATTTAGTGAACAAAAGGAGTAAACATGAAGAAAAAACTAATGGCGGGAGCCATCACATTGTTGTCAGTAGCTACTTTGGCTGCTTGTTCAAACAGTTCTGAAGGAACTGACTTGATTAGCATGAAAGGCGATGTTATCACTGAGCATCAATTCTTTGAAGAAGTCAAAAATAATGCGACTGCTCAACAAGTCTTGCTGAATATGACCATTCAAAAAGTTTTTGAAAAACAATATGGTTCAGAAGTAAGTGATAAAGAAGTAGATGATGCAGTTGCAGAAGAACAAAAGAAATACGGTGATAGCTATCAAACGATTCTCGCCCGTTCAGGTATGACTGCAGAAAGCCGTAAAGCTCAAATTCGTACAAGTAAATTAGTTGAGTATGCTGTTAAGAAAGCCGCTGAAGCTGAATTAACAGACGAAAACTATAAAAAAGCATTTGAAGAGTATACTCCAGAAGTAACGGCTCAAATTATTAAACTTGACAGTGAAGATAAGGCTAAGGAAGTTCTTGCCAAAGCAAAAGAGTCTGGAGCTGACTTTGCACAACTTGCAAAAGACAATTCTACAGACGAAAAGACAAAAGAAAATGGTGGAGAAATTACTTTTGACTCTGCATCAACAGAATTACCAGACGTAGTTAAGAAAGCAGCTTTTGCGCTTGATGTCAACGGAATTTCTGATGTAATCACTGCTCCAGGAACTCAAGCTTATACAAGTAGTTTCTACATTGTTAAGTTGACGAAGAAATCAGAAAAATCTTCTAACTTGGATGATTATAAAGAAAAACTTAAAACAATCATTTTGACTCAAAAACAAAATGATGCAACCTTTGTTCAAGGTGTTATTAGTAAAGAATTACAAGATGCCAACATTAAAGTTAAAGATCAGGCCTTCCAAAATATCTTTACACAATACATCAAAGGCGAAACAACTTCTGACAGCAGCAGTAGCGCCTCAAACTAAGATAGTAATGAACTACCTTCCTCTGTTTGGAAGGTAGTTTTTAAGTTTATAAAATATCAACATTATAGTTTTAAAAGTCCTAGTAACTTAAAACGCTCGATAGATCGGATAAGGGGAACACTCAAGACATTCTAGTCCAGAGTCTGTTTTGAGTAAAATTCGAATGTTTATACTGTAAGAGTTTTTTTCTAGCCTAAAAAATGGTATAATAGCATGTAAAACTAGAAATAATAAGGGAAAATAAAAATATTTTTCCGAAAGATAGGTGACATATGAAAATAAGTAAAAGGCACCTGCTGAATTATTCCATTTTGATTCCTTATCTACTGTTATCCGTTTTAGGATTGATAGTAGTTTATTCGACAACGAGTGCAACTCTTATCCAAGAGGGAAAAAGCACCTTACAACTGGTTCGAAACCAAGGAATTTTCTGGATAGCCAGTTTGTTTTTAATTGCCTTGATTTATAAATTGAAATTAGGATTTCTGCGAAATGAGCGATTACTCTTTATCGTCATGTTTGTTGAGCTGATACTGCTGGCACTAGCGCGTTTAATTGGGATTCCTGTCAACGGTGCCTATGGCTGGATTAAGGTTGGTCCCATCACGATTCAACCAGCAGAGTATTTGAAAATTATTATTGTCTGGTATCTAGCACAGCGTTTTTCGAAACAACAGGATGAGATAGCTGTTTACGACTTCCAAGTTTTAACCCTTAATCAGTGGCTTCCTCGAGCATTCAATGATTGGCGTTTTGTTCTACTGGTTATGATTGGTAGTTTGGCGATTTTCCCAGACCTTGGGAATGCTACCATCTTGATTTTGGTATCCTTGCTCATGTATACCATCAGTGGAATAGCTTATCGGTGGTTCACAACTATTCTGGGCTTACTAGCTGGTGTCTCTATGATTTCCTTAACAGCCATTCGGATAATCGGTGTTGAGAAATTCTCTAAAATTCCCGTATTTGGTTATGTTGCCAAGCGGTTCAGTGCTTTTTTCAACCCATTTAATGACTTGGCTGGAGCTGGACACCAGTTGGCCAATTCCTACTATGCCATGGTTAATGGAGGATGGTTCGGTCTGGGATTAGGAAATTCTATTGAAAAACGAGGGTATCTGCCAGAAGCCCATACAGACTTTGTCTTTTCGATTGTCATCGAAGAGTTTGGATTTGTAGGAGCAAGTCTTATTCTCGCTCTCCTATTCTTCTTAATTCTACGAATCATTTTGGTAGGTATTCGAGCAAGGGATCCTTTCAACTCAATGGTAGCAATCGGTATTGGTGGTATGATTCTGATACAGGTATTCGTTAACATTGGCGGTATATCAGGCTTGATCCCTTCAACAGGGGTAACCTTCCCCTTCCTATCGCAAGGGGGAAACAGTCTCTTGGTCCTATCAGTAGCCATAGCATTTGTATTAAATATTGATGCCAGTGAGAAGCGTGCGCGACTTTTTAGTGAATACGAAGCACAGCTTTAAGACATAGATAACAAGGAGAAAAAAATGTCTCTTCAAAAGTTAGAAAATTATAGTAACAAAACGGTCGTACAAGAAGAAGTTCAAATCTTGACAGATATGCTGGAAGATATCACAAAAAATATGCTTCCTGCTGAAACCTTTGATAAGATTATGCACTTGAAGGAACTTTCGTCAAAACTTGACTATCAAGGGCTAGATAAAGTAGTAACAAGTCTTTCAAATGATGAGATGGTCTACATTTCTAGATACTTCTCTATTTTGCCTCTTTTAATTAACATCTCAGAAGATGTTGACTTGGCTTATGAGATTAACCATCTAAATAATGTCGATCAAGACTATCTGGGTAAATTGTCAACAACGATCAAAATGGTGGCTGAAAAAGAAAACGCTGCTGAGATTCTTGAGCACTTGAACGTGGTACCAGTTTTGACGGCCCACCCAACTCAGGTTCAACGTAAGAGTATGTTAGATTTGACCACTCATATCCATACCCTTTTACGTAAATACCGTGACGTGAGAATGGGGCTCATTAACAAGGAAAAATGGCATAATGATCTTCGTCGCTATATTGAAATCATCATGCAGACAGATATGATTCGTGAGAAGAAACTAAAAGTAACCAACGAAATCACCAATGTGATGGAATACTATAATAGTTCCTTCCTACAGGCTGTTCCTAACTTGATGTTAGAGTACAAACGTCTAGCAAAAGAGCAAGGAATTGATCTTAAACAAGCCAAACCAATTACTATGGGAATGTGGATCGGCGGAGACCGTGATGGAAATCCATTTGTAACAGCTGAAACACTTATGCGTTCTGCTACTATCCAAAGTGAAGTGATCTTGAACTACTATATTAGCAAGATTTCTAGTCTCTATCGTACCTTCTCTCTCTCGACTAATTTATCAAAAACTAGTAAAGCTGTTGAAGAAATGGCTGCTCAGTCTGGAGATACATCAGTCTTTCGTGAGAAAGAACCCTATCGTCGTGCCTTTCATTTGATTCAGTCCAAATTGATTCAAACTCTCTTGAATTTAAAAGAATGGTCTGTTGTTGGCTCGTCAGCTGATGAACGTCATCCTGTTGAACGTCTTCTTGGTACTCAAGGGCATCAACAAGGAGTGATTACAGACTATATTAGTAATCGACTTTCAGGAGCTATTCAAGAACTGGCTGAAGATCGTCCACCATTTTACGAAACAGTTGAAGAGTTCAAAAAAGATCTATATACCATTAAGGATTCATTACTTGAAAACAAGGCAGAGTCCTTACTCACAGGTGAATTTGCAGAACTTTTAGAAGCTGTAGAAGTATTTGGTTTCTTCTTGGCTTCCATCGACATGCGTCAAGATTCAAGCGTCCACGAAGCCTGTGTAGCTGAATTGTTAGCATCTGCTGGAATCAATGACCACTATAGCGATTTGTCAGAAGATGAAAAGTGCGACTTGCTTTTGCATGAATTGTTAGAAGATCCTCGAATCTTGTCAGCGACTCATGCTGAGAAGTCTGAACTTCTCGAAAAGGAATTAGCCATTTTCCGAACTGCACGTGAATTAAAAGACCGTTTAGGAGAAGATGTCATTCGTCAAACGATTATCTCTCATGCAACCAGCGTGTCAGATATGCTTGAGTTGGCTATTATGCTAAAAGAAGTTGGCCTGGTAGATGCTGAAAAAGCGCGTGTTCAGATTGTTCCACTCTTTGAAACAATTGAGGACTTGGACCATTCTGAAGAAACAATGAGAAAGTATTTCTCTCTACCACTTGCTAAGAAATGGATTGCTTCTAAAAACAATTACCAAGAAATCATGCTTGGCTACTCTGATAGTAATAAGGATGGCGGTTATCTATCATCTTGTTGGACACTCTATAAGGCCCAACAACAATTGACTGCTATTGGTGATGAATTTGGAGTCAAAGTAACCTTCTTCCATGGTCGTGGTGGTACCGTTGGCCGTGGTGGTGGCCCTACTTATGATGCCATTGCTTCTCAACCACTCAAGTCTATCAAGGATCGTATCCGTTTGACAGAGCAAGGGGAAGTTATCGGAAACAAATACGGAAACAAGGATGCAGCCTACTATAACCTCGAAATGTTGGTTTCAGCAGCTATCAACCGTATGATTACCAAGAAGAAGAGTGATACCAATACGTCAAATCGCTATGAAGCCATCATGGATCAAGTGGTGGAACGCAGTTACGATATCTACCGTGAGCTAGTATTTGGAAATGACCATTTCTATGATTATTTCTTTGAATCTAGTCCAATCAAGGCTATTTCAAGTTTCAATATTGGTTCTCGTCCAGCAGCTCGTAAAACAATCACTGAAATTGGTGGTCTACGTGCTATTCCTTGGGTATTCTCATGGTCACAAAGTCGTGTTATGTTCCCGGGTTGGTATGGTGTTGGTTCAAGCTTCAAGGAATTTATTGACCAAGATCCAAAAAATATTGAATTCCTTCGTGAAATGTATCAAAACTGGCCATTCTTCCAGTCACTCCTATCTAACGTAGACATGGTATTATCTAAATCAAATATGAATATCGCCTTTGAGTACGCTAAACTTTGTGAAAGTGAAGAAGTACAAGCAATCTACTATACTATCTTGGATGAATGGCAGTTGACTAAGGACGTTATCTTGGCTATTGAAGGCCATGAGGAGCTCTTGGCAGAAAATACTTATTTGAAAGACAGTCTTAACTACCGCATGCCTTATTTCAATATCCTTAACTATATTCAGTTGGAATTGATTAAGCGTCAACGTCGTGGCGAGCTATCTTCAGATGAAGAAAGATTAATCCATACAACTATCAACGGAATTGCTACAGGATTACGTAATTCAGGTTGATACAAGTTAGATTTTATAAAAAACGTGGGGATTTTTGTTAATATTTAAAATATTTCATGAAAACCCTTGACAAGTTTTAGTAAAATGATATAATTTAAGCATTCAGAAAGTAATCATTGAAATTTTTTAGAGAGTCTGTGGTTGGTGGAAACAGATAGGTGGAAGTGATGAAAATTGGGCTGAATGTTATTAAGAATTTGAAATCATAAGAATTCGGTGAGCACACCTTACAGTGCAACTCGTTTTAGCGAGTAAGAGCGATAGGACTAGTTCCTATAATTGAGGTGGCACCGCGCATCGACGTCCTCACACAAGTTTTTTGTGTGAGGACTTTTTCTATGGGGAGGAAAAAATTATGGAAATCAAACGATGGCGTCGCTTGAATAAGTGATTGAATAAAAAAATAATAAGATAAGAAGAAATAAGGAGAAAATTATGAAAAACAAACGTCTACTCGGTATTATCGTAGCATTAGCACTCGTAGTTGGAGGAAGCTTGGTATATTCTAGCTTAACGAAACAAGAAACTAAAACTGAGACAGCTAATAAAACAGCTAAGGTTGGTGTTCTTCAGTTTGTAAGCCACCCATCGCTTGACTTAATCTACCAAGGTATCCAAGATGGACTTGCTGAAGAAGGCTATAAAGGTGACCAAGTCAAAATCGACTTTATGAACTCAGAAGGTGACCAAAGTAAGGTTGCGACAATGAGTAAACAATTGGTGGCAAATGGAAATGATGTCGTTGTCGGTATTGCAACACCAGCAGCTCAAGGTCTTGCAAGTGCAACAAAAGACCTTCCTGTTATCATGGCAGCTATTACAGACCCAATTGGTGCTAACCTTGTACAAAACTTGGAAAAACCAGGTGGGAACATCACAGGGGTATCTGACCACAACCCTGCTGAACAACAGGTTGAATTGATCAAAACATTGACTCCTGATGTGAAAACAGTTGGAGCTCTTTACTCAAGTAGTGAAGATAACTCAAAATCACAAGTTGAAGAATTCAAAGCATACGCTGAAAAAGCTGGTTTGAAAGTCGAAACATTTGCAGTTCCTTCAACGAACGAAATTGCTTCAACAGTGAACGTTATGACTGGTAAAGTAGATGCAATCTGGGTTCCAATCGATAACACAATCGCATCTGCATTCTCAACTGTCGTTTCAAGCAATCAAACAGCTAAAAAACCAATCTACCCAAGTGCGACTGCCATGGTAGAAGCTGGAGGTTTGGCATCAGTCGTTGTTGACCAACACGATCTTGGTGTTGCTACTGGTAAAATGATTGCCAAAGTCTTGAAGGGTGAAAAACCTGCAGATACACCAGTCAATGTCTTCTCAACTGGTAAATCAGTGATCAACAAAAAAGTTGCTCAAGAACTTGGAATCACAATTCCTGAATCAGTTCTCAAAGAAGCTGGTCAAGTAATCGAATAAGAATAAAGGAGGAGTTGGAGACATCTCCTCCAATTTTTAGAATAAAGGAAACGAATCAAACATGCTAATATCAATTATTTCACAGGGATTGGTCTGGGCTATCCTAGGTTTGGGAATCTTTATGACCTTTCGAATCTTGAACTTCCCAGATATGACAACTGAGGGTTCCTTCCCACTTGGAGGAGCAGTAGCAGTGACTTTAATTACCCAGGGAGTCAATCCTTTTCTTGCGACTTTAGCGGCTGTAGGAGCAGGTTGTCTTGCTGGTTTAGCAGCTGGACTATTGTATACCAAAGGAAAGATTCCAACACTCTTGTCTGGAATTCTGGTGATGACTTCTTGTCATTCTATCATGCTCATGATTATGGGACGAGCTAACCTTGGACTCTTAAATACCAAGCAAATCCAAGATGTTCTTCCATTTTCATCAGAGGTTAATCAATTACTGACAGGTTTAATCTTTGTGACTTTGGTTATCCTTCTCATGCTTTTCTTCCTAGATACCAAACTTGGACAGGCCTATATCGCTACAGGGGATAATCCAGACATGGCTCGTAGTTTTGGTATCAATACAGGACGTATGGAGCTTATGGGCTTGGTCTTGTCAAATGGTGTAATCGCACTTGCTGGCGCACTTATCGCTCAACAAGAAGGTTATGCGGATGTCTCTCGTGGTATCGGAGTTATCGTAGTTGGTCTTGCTAGCTTGATTATCGGTGAGGTTCTCTTTAAGAGTCTTACCATAGCAGAACGCTTGGTTACTATTGTAGTTGGTTCCATCAGCTATCAATTCTTGGTATGGGGAGTCATTGCTCTCGGCTTTAATACTAGCTACCTCCGTCTATATAGTGCCCTTATCCTAGCAACTTGCTTGGTAATTCCAACCCTTAAGGATAAATACTTGAAAGGAGTCAAGTTAAGCAAATGACAGCAATTGTAGAATTAAAAAATGCCACAAAAATTGTGAAAAATGGTTTCGACGAGGAAAAAATTATTCTAAACGATGTTTCACTTGAAATTTATGAACATGACTTCATCACAATCTTGGGTGGAAATGGTGCAGGGAAATCAACCCTCTTTAATAGCATTGCAGGAACGCTACCCTTGACTAGTGGTAGCATTCGTATAATGGGCGAGGATGTGACTCATTTCAGCCCTGAAAAACGTGCCAAGTACCTTTCTCGTGTCTTCCAAGATCCTAAGATGGGAACTGCACCTCGTATGACAGTTGCAGAAAATCTCTTGATTGCTAAGTTCCGTGGGGAAAAACGTGGTTTATTTCCAAGAAAACTCTCAGCCTATAAAGAAGAATTTCAAGCAACCATTGAGAAGGTTGGCAATGGTCTAGAAAAACACTTGGATACACCGATTGAATTCTTGTCAGGTGGACAAAGACAGGCCTTGAGCCTCTTGATGGCAACCTTGAAACGTCCAGAGCTCCTTTTACTGGATGAACACACAGCTGCTCTTGACCCTAAAACAAGTGTTGCCTTGATGGAATTGACAAATGACTTTATCAACAAGGACCATCTAACAGCTTTGATGATTACTCACCATATGGAAGATGCTCTCAAGTATGGAAATCGCTTGATTGTTATGAAAGATGGACAAATCATCCAAGATTTGAATAAGGATGAAAAAGCCAAGATGAAAATTTCCGATTACTATCAACTATTTGAGTAGATATTTTTTAAATCAAGTATCCTTAAAAACTTAGAAGTAGGCTTTTGCTTCTAAGTTTTTTTGGTGAATTTTAAATATTACTTTTTTTTCCTTTTCGTCAGTTTTACTTTAGAGTATAATCAGTATAAGAATATTTAACTTTGATAGAAGTAGGAGATAAAAAGATGGCTTACACACAAGAAGATTTTCAAGAATGGATTTTTCAAATTGGATTTAAGATGGACTATTTTACTAGGGAGTTTGCTGAGGAACAAGGCCTTCATTTAGACTATAGCTTGCATTCTTTGGATGATTTGGAGGCTTGGATCTTGGCTCACTACGATGACCACCATGCTTTGATAGCAGACCAAAAGATGTTGGATTATTTGACTGTTTATATCGGTGAAACCTTCCGTAAGCATCTAGGTGGTAAATGGTTTATTGATCTTAAAAATAAAAAGAATGCCTATTATTCTATGCCTGTATTGACCGACCCATCATATAGAGGAGAAGTTTATATAGCACCTATGACTTTTGCAACGGCTTGTATTAGTAGAAAAGATGGTCAGTATATTAGCAGAATATTGAAAAATAATCTCGAAGATCAAGTGAAATAGGATTTTATTTCTTTTGTTTTTCTTTCAAATATTAGAATGATTTGCTCAGAAAATTCAGTTTTTCATGATAGCTGGAAACTTATGAAATAGTCTCATGTAAAGTGTATGAAATGGTTTACTTTTTTTCAGAAATAAGCTATACTAGTTAGAGTAAACTGTGATAAAATGGAGGTATTGTCTATGGTTGACAAGAGACTCATCGAAGAGATCAAAAACAATACCAATATTGTCGAAATCATAGGAGAAGTGATTTCTTTACAAAAATCTGGACGGAACTTTTTAGGGCTCTGTCCTTTTCATGGTGAAAAGACCCCTTCCTTTAACGTGGTCGAAGATAAGCAGTTTTACCACTGTTTTGGTTGTGGTCGTTCTGGAGATGTTTTTAAGTTTATCGAGGAGTATCAGCAAGTAACTTTTGCGGATGCGGTGAGGATATTAGCTGAGAGACTTGGGATTCAGATGGCAGCGCCTGTTCAAGGTTCTGTACAGCCTAGGTCGCCCCATCAAAATCTCTACGATATGCATGAGAAAGCCGCTCGTTTTTATCATGCCATTCTCATGACGACTAAGATGGGTGAAGAGGCGAGAAACTATCTCTATAAACGTGGCTTAACAGATGATGTTCTCAAGCATTTTATGATTGGTTTGGCTCCAGCAGAACGCTCTTATCTATATCAGCGTTTAGCAGATGATTATAGTGAGAAGGACTTGCTGGATTCAGGTTTGTTTTATCTATCTGAGAGTAACCAATTCTTTGATACCTTTCATAATCGCATTATGTTTCCTCTTTCAAATGATCAAGGAAAGGTGATTGCCTTTTCTGGTCGTGTATGGCAAGAGACTGATTCTCAAACTGGAAAGTATAAAAATAGTCGAGCGACGGCAATTTTTAACAAAAGTTACGAATTATATCATTTGGAGAGGGTAAAAAAAGGATCGGGCAAGGCTCCTGAAATCTACCTGATGGAAGGGTTTATGGATGTCATTGCGGCTTATCGTGCTGGTATTGAAAATGCAGTTGCTTCTATGGGTACCGCACTGACGAGTGAACATGTGGAGCATCTGAAACGCTTTACCAAAAAAGTGATCGTCACCTATGACGGAGATAAGGCTGGGCAAGCTGCCACAGCTAAAGCCTTGGACGAGCTTAAAGATATACCTATCCAAGTAGTCCAGATTCCTGACGCAATGGATCCGGATGAATATTTGCAGAAAAACTCTCCTCAAGACTTGGCTTATCTCTTAACCAATACACGCATCAGTCCTGTTGAGTTTTACATCCATCATTTCAGACCGGAAAACAGTGAAAATCTACAAGCTCAAATTGAATTTATAGAGAAAATTGCTCCCTTAATCGCCAAGGAACCCTCTATCACAGCTCAGAATTCCTACATTCACATTTTGACGGATCACTTGCCATCTTTTGACTATCAGCAAGTCGAACATATTGTCAATGAAAGTCGAGTCAGACAGAGAAAGGAGAAGGTTAAGGAATCCTATAGTCCGAGTCCTATCACCATGTCTGTTACCAAGCAACTGACAGCAGTGATGAGAGCAGAGGCCCATATCCTCTACCGAATGATGGAACATCCCTTGGTGCTCAATGACTACCGCTTAAGAGATGACTTTATTTTTGAAACTCCAGAGTTTCAGACCTTGTATGGAATCTTGATTGATAATGGAAGTATCTCATCTGAGGATTTGGCTCATCAGACCAGAGAAGTGGAGAGTGCTTGGTATCAAGTCCTAGCCTTAGATTTGCCACCTGAGATGTCCCCTCACGAGTTAGCTGAAGTGGAAGAGTCTCGAAAAAGAGCTCTTTTGAATCAGGAAAATCTGCAAATTAAAAAGAAAGTTCAGGAAGCTAGCCATGTCGGTGATACAGACACTGCATTAGAAGAGCTAGAACGCTTAATTGCCCAAAAAAGAAGAATGGAGTAAGAATGGCAACAAAACAAAAAGAAGTAACAACCTTTGACGTCCAAGTAGCGGAATTTATTCGCAATCATAAAAAGACTGGTACGGCTACAGATGACGAAATCAATAACGCCCTCGTAATCCCCTTCACTTTAGATGTGGAAGGTATTGAGAATCTTTTGCAACGTATTCAAGATGCTGGTATCTCAATTACGGACAACGAAGGAAATCCAAGTGCGCGTGTTTTGAGCACTGAGGAAGAACCAGAGTTGACTGATGAAGATTTGATTGGTTCAACCTCTGCTAAGGTCAATGACCCTGTCCGTATGTATTTGAAAGAAATCGGGGTTGTTCCTCTGCTTACAAATGAAGAGGAAAAAGAATTAGCTCTTGCTGTTGAAGCGGGTGATATCGAAGCTAAACAACGCCTTGCAGAAGCGAACCTTCGTTTGGTAGTATCTATTGCTAAACGTTATGTTGGACGTGGAATGCAGTTCCTTGACTTGATCCAAGAAGGAAACATGGGCTTGATGAAGGCTGTTGATAAATTTGACTACTCTAAAGGGTTCAAATTCTCAACTTATGCGACTTGGTGGATTCGTCAAGCTATTACTCGTGCCATTGCTGACCAAGCTCGTACCATCCGTATCCCTGTACACATGGTGGAAACCATTAACAAGCTTGTTCGTGAACAACGTAATCTTCTTCAAGAGTTGGGACAAGATCCAACTCCTGAACAAATCGCTGAACGCATGGATATGACACCTGACAAAGTTCGTGAAATCCTCAAGATTGCCCAAGAACCTGTTTCTCTAGAAACACCTATCGGGGAAGAGGACGATAGCCATCTTGGTGACTTTATCGAGGACGAAGTGATTGAGAATCCAGTGGACTACACAACTCGCATCGTCTTGCGTGAGCAGTTGGATGAGGTCTTGGATACTCTTACAGATCGTGAAGAAAATGTTCTTCGACTTCGTTTTGGTCTTGATGATGGGAAAATGCGTACCTTGGAGGATGTTGGTAAAGTCTTTAACGTGACTCGTGAACGTATCCGTCAGATTGAGGCCAAAGCTTTGAGAAAACTTCGCCAGCCAAGTCGAAGCAAACCACTTCGTGATTTCATTGAAGATTAAGTTGAGGGAGAGTGAAGATGGCTTATACAGAAGAGCAAATTGAAAATATCAAAACACGTATTTTGACAGCCTTAGAAGAAGTGATTGACCCTGAATTGGGGATTGATATTGTCAATCTAGGCTTGATCTACGAGATTCGTTTTGATGGCGATACAGGTGAGACTGAAATTGATATGACCTTGACAACCATGGGTTGTCCCTTGGCAGATCTTTTAACTGACCAAATCTATGATGCTATGACAGATGTTCCAGAAGTTACTAACGTTGAAGTCAAATTAGTATGGTATCCAGCTTGGACAGTTGAGAAAATGAGCCGTTACGCTCGTATCGCTTTAGGTATCAAGTAAGTATATTATGAAAAGAGAAATAGTGTAGACGCCAGGAATTCCCAGCTTTTATGCTATCTCTCTTTTTATTTGCTGATTTTATTTGAAGAAAATGGTATAATGGTTACTATGGAAAAAGAGAAATTACGCATCAACATGCTAAGTTCAAGTGAAAAAGTGGCAGGCCAAGGTGTGTCTGGCGCTTATCGTGAACTGGTGCAGCTTTTAAAACGAGATGCGAAAGACCAACTGATCGTAACAGAAAATCTTCCAATCGAAGCGGATGTTACTCATTTTCATACGATTGATTTCCCTTATTATCTCTCGACCTTTCAGAAAAAACGTTCTGGTCGTAAGATTGGCTATGTTCACTTCTTACCGGATACCTTGGAAGGTAGTTTGAAGATTCCATTCTTCTTAAAGGGGATTGTCAAACGCTATGTGTTTTCTTTTTATGACCGTATGGAGCATCTGGTAGTGGTCAATCCTACCTTCATTGAGGATTTGGTTGCTGCTGGAATTCCACGTGAAAAAGTGACCTATATTCCTAATTTTGTCAACAAAGAAAAATGGCATCCACTTCCTATAGAGCAAATTGAACAACTTCGTAAAGATATGGGGATTGATGAGAATCAGTTTGTAGTCGTTGGTGCAGGTCAGGTTCAGAAGCGTAAAGGAATAGATGACTTTATCACTCTAGCTGAGGAATTACCTGATATCACTTTTATTTGGGCTGGTGGATTCTCTTTTGGGGGAATAACCGATGGTTATGAGCGCTATAAAAAAATTATGGATAATCCTCCTGAAAATCTAATTTTCCCAGGGATTGTTGATCCAGAACGGATGAGAGAACTCTATGCCTTGGCTGATCTTTTCTTGCTTCCAAGTTATAACGAGCTCTTTCCAATGACTATTTTAGAGGCTGCGAGTTGTGAAGCACCCATTATGCTTCGTGATCTAGATCTTTACAAGGTCATTCTTGAAGGAAATTACAGACCAACAAGTGATGTAGAAGAGATGAAAGAGGCTATCTTGGAATATCGAGAGCATCCAGAAACACTAAAAGAATTAAAAGAAAAGGCTAAGGCCATTTCAAGAGAATATTCAGAAGAGCATCTTCTTGAAATCTGGCTAAAATTCTATCGGGAGCAAGCAGCTTTAGGAAAAAAATGAGGTAGTATATGCGAATTGGATTATTTACAGATACTTATTTCCCGCAGGTCTCGGGTGTTGCGACCAGTATTCGAACCTTAAAAACAGAACTTGAAAAGCAAGGACATGCCGTCTTTATCTTTACAACAACAGACAAGGACGTTAATCGTTATGAAGACTGGCAGATTATCCGTATCCCTAGTGTTCCTTTCTTTGCCTTTAAGGATCGTCGTTTCGCCTATCGTGGATTTACAAAAGCTCTTGAGATTGCCAAGCAATACAAGCTGGATATTATCCATACGCAGACTGAGTTTTCTCTTGGTTTATTAGGGATTTGGATAGCGCGTGAATTGAAAATTCCAGTCATTCATACCTATCATACCCAGTACGAAGATTATGTCCACTATATCGCTAAGGGGATGTTGATTCGTCCAGGTATGGTTAAGTACCTTGTGAGAGGCTTCCTTCATGATGTTGATGGAGTGATTTGTCCAAGTGAAATTGTGCGAGACCTTCTATCAGATTATAAGGTCAAAGTAGAAAAACGAGTTATTCCTACAGGGATTGAGCTAGCCAAGTTTGAACGACCTGAGATTGGACCAGAACATATCGCAGACTTACGTGATAAATTAGGCATTAAGAAAGATGAAAAGATGCTTCTTAGCCTTTCACGTGTTTCTTACGAGAAGAACATTCAAGCTGTTCTGGCAGCACTTCCAGATGTTCTAAAAGAAGAGCAAAATGTTAAATTAGTCGTAGCTGGAGATGGTCCTTATCTGGAAAATCTCAAGGAACAAGCGTCAGATTTACAGATTCAAGATTCTGTTATTTTTACAGGGATGATTGCCCCAAGTGAAACCGCACTTTACTATAAGGCTGCTGACTTCTTCATTTCAGCTTCAACTAGTGAGACGCAAGGCTTGACCTATCTTGAAAGTCTTGCAAGTAAGACTCCGGTAATAGCTCATGGAAATCCCTATCTTGATAACCTCGTCAATCATAAAATGTTTGGAACTCTTTATTATGAAGAGAGAGATCTAGCAGGGGCTATTTTAGAAGCTTTAATTGCAACTCCAAAGATGGATGAAAAACTTTTGGCTGAAAAATTGTATGAAATTTCAGCTGAGAATTTTGCTAAGAGAGTGCATGAATTCTATCTAGATGTTATTATTTCAAATAATTTTGAAAAAGAATTGACTGCAGATGAACCTGTTACGAAACGCATTTTAAAGACAGTATTCTATATACCACAACAAGCAGTGTCTATGCCGGTCAAGGGTTCAAGACGTATGTTGAAAGCTTCTAGAAAACAGTTGAGTCATTTAAGAAAATATTTGAACGATTAATCGAATCAAAGAAAGGAAATAAAAAAATGAAAAAGAAATTTATGAGAAGTAGTAGAGATCAAAAAATCGGTGGTGTATGCGCTGGTTTAGCTAATTATTTTGATATTGACCCTACAATTGTACGTGTGATTTGGGGAGTTCTAGCTTTCTGTTATGGTGCTGGACTTATTGCTTACTTGATCTTGTGGGCAATCGCTCCTGTATCAGATGAATTTTAAGATTAGAGTATTATAGTAAAGGAGAAAAAATGGCATTTGGTGATAATGGGAAACGTAAAAAAACTTTCTTTGAAAAACTAACAATGTTTGTCGTTTTGATTATGTTATTTGTAACCCTAGCAGGTATCTTTGCTACAGCCATCGGTGTATTTAGCAGATTTTAAAATGCTAGATTTCTAGCAAGTTGTAATAGTTGGTGACTGGGATTTCCCAGCCCTTTTTAGAGTGAGAAAAGAATATGAGTATGTTTTTAGATACAGCCAAGATCAAGGTCAAGGCTGGAAATGGTGGCGATGGGATGGTTGCCTTTCGTCGTGAAAAATACGTCCCTAATGGCGGTCCATGGGGAGGTGATGGAGGCCGTGGTGGTAACGTTGTCTTTGTTGTAGATGAAGGTTTACGTACCCTGATGGACTTCCGTTACAATCGTCATTTCAAGGCCCAATCGGGTGAAAAAGGGATGACCAAAGGAATGCATGGTAGAGGAGCAGAGGACTTGATTGTTCGAGTGCCTCAAGGTACAACTGTACGTGATGCAGAAACTGGAAAAGTTATCACTGACTTGATTGAGCACGGCCAAGAGTTTATCGTTGCTCACGGTGGTCGAGGTGGCCGTGGAAATATCCGTTTTGCGACACCAAAAAATCCTGCTCCAGAGATCTCTGAGAATGGAGAACCTGGTCAGGAGCGCGAATTACAGTTAGAACTTAAAATTCTTGCGGATGTTGGTTTGGTTGGCTTCCCTTCAGTTGGAAAATCAACCTTGTTAAGTGTTATTACTTCTGCGAAACCAAAAATTGGTGCCTACCACTTTACAACAATCGTTCCAAATCTTGGTATGGTCCGTACCCAATCAGGTGAGTCCTTTGCAGTGGCAGACCTTCCTGGTTTGATTGAAGGAGCAAGTCAAGGTGTGGGCTTGGGAACTCAGTTCCTTCGCCATATTGAGCGTACTCGCGTTATTCTTCACATCATCGATATGTCAGCCAGTGAAGGTCGCGATCCTTACGAAGATTATCTAGCTATTAACAAAGAGTTGGAATCTTACAACCTTCGTCTGATGGAGCGTCCACAAATTATTGTTGCTAATAAGATGGATATGCCAGAAAGTCAGGAAAATCTTGAAGAATTCAAGAAAAAATTGGCAACAAACTTTGATGAGTTCGAGGAATTACCAGCAATCTTCCCAATATCAGGTTTGACAAAACAAGGTTTAGCACCTTTATTGGACGCAACGGCTGAACTTCTTGATAAGACCCCAGAATTCCTTCTTTATGATGAGTCAGAAATGGAAGAAGAAGTTTATTATGGCTTTGATGAAGAAGAAAAACCATTTGAAATTAGTCGTGATGATGATGCAACTTGGGTACTTTCAGGTGAAAAACTCATCAAACTCTTTAACATGACTAACTTTGACCGCGATGAGTCTGTTATGAAATTTGCACGTCAGTTGCGCGGAATGGGAGTCGATGAAGCTCTCCGCGCCCGTGGTGCCAAGGATGGAGATTTGGTTCGTATCGGTAAGTTTGAGTTTGAATTTGTAGACTAGGAGATAGCGATGGGAGATAAACCGATATCTTTCCGAGATGCTGATGGAAATTTTGTTTCTGCAGCAGACGTCTGGAATGAGAAGAAGTTAGAAGAACTGTTTAATCGCCTCAATCCAAATCGTGCTTTGAGACTAGCAAGAACTAAAAAGCAAGCTGAAAATAACAAATCATAAAATAAACCCGTGATGATAGGTATCACGGGTTTTCTAGTTTACTGACTACTTTTGGAATGGAATTTCAAGACTAGATTGCGCAAGGTCGACAGTCAAGTGATAGTCTGTATTGTCACGTACAGTAATCTCAAAGTCTGTAGTATAAAGAACAAGACGTACTGTATCGCCTTCTTTTAGTTTGTAAATAGTTGGTTGGAGTTCAACTTGGAATTCCATCCATTCATCTGGCTTGACTTCTTCAATTTTCAATAAATCATGACGATTTTGAAGATTGAGGTAGCCTTTGGTAATAACACGCTGTGCATTTGGACTAAATGGTAGTTCGCAAAGGTTTTCCAGCATGTGGTAACGACCATTATCAATCGTATGAGCAGCCAAAACTCCTGGATATGGTTGTAGGTATTTCTTTTGACCAAGTTCGAGAAGTTGGGCAGAAAGTAAGCCTTTGTTTGTACTTGACTTGAGACGAAGGTTTAGTTTAACACGACCATTGATATGAAGATCTTCAGTCACTGGAAGATCAATGGTAATCTGATTCACCTTACCTTGATAAAGTTCATTATTAAAGGTTTGGTAAGTTTTTGCAAAACGTTCGAAGTCAGAATCTTGGTAATGATTTTCAATGACAGCTTCTTCAGTACCTAAAGAGAAAGTTTTATGGTCAGTTTGATTTCCAAAATCTTCAAGTGACAGCCAGGTTTGAGGAGCAGTATTGTCTTGCCAAACGACTCTTGGAAGTTGGTAGTCAGTTTCTTGGTCCAATAATTTCTGCGTCAAAAGAGCATTCATGGATTCACGGAAATCAATAGATTGCCAATTGTTCATATAAACATGGGCGCCGTTATGGTAAAAGAGATGTTTCTTAATATTGCTTGGAAGAGCATTGAACATTTGATAGACATGAAGTGGTTTTACATTCCAGTCTTGCGAACCGTGGGTAAAGACAACTTCAGCCTTAACTTTGTGAGCATTAAGAAGGTAGTTTCTGTCATGCCAAAATTGGTTATAATCCCCAGTTTTACGGTCTAGATTTTTCTTCAGTTCTTCTATAGAATCTTTATGAGCCTCGTTTCCACGAATATAGTCACCAGCTAAGAGATTACGAGAATAAGTTAATTCATCTAATGAATCGAAGTCCTCCCCTGGATAGCCACCAGGGCTTGTTACCAGACCATTTTCTCGGTAATAGTTGTACCAAGAAGAAATACCGGCTTCAGCAATGATGACCTCTAAACCATCAACTCCTGTAGTAGCAAGACCATTTGACATTGTTCCTAGATAAGAAAGACCAGTAGTGGCGACTTTACCATTGGACCAGTCAGCCTTGACTTGACGTTTACGACTATGGTCTGTAAAGGCGCGACAACGGCCATTGAGCCAATCAATGACATTTTTATAGGCTTCAACTTGTCGATAGTCACCATTAGTCATCTGACCTTGAGAATCCTTTGTACCAAGACCAGATACGTAGATATTTGCAAATCCTCTTGGAAGGAAGTAGTCGTTAAGTGTGTAGCTGCTATTGATATGAGTCAGTTTTTCTTCAGCTTCTGAAACGAGGTCTGCTTGGCCAACTGGCTCAACCAAGTCTAATGTTGGATTTGGTTGAGAAATTTCATGTGGTTCCTTGACTTCTAGCTCAGCTTCCATTTTGTAAAGAGCTTTATCGCTTGCTTTATCATTGGTTCCTTGATGGTAAGGACTTGCCGTCATAACTGCTGGAATTTTGCCATTGTAAGTCGGACGGATGATGCTAACCTTGACTAAATCAGGTAGACCATCATTATCAGAATCAATACGAGTTTCCACATAAACAACTTCACGAATAACATTGTTAGTTGAGAAAGTAGCCAAACTCTTTCCATTGAAGTAGTGGTAACCATTGTCCTCAGGGATAAGACCATCACTAACTAGCTGATCAATCAAGGTATTTCCCTTTTTAGTGCGCGTGTTAAGGAGTTGATAGAGATTGTCAATCAAATCTCCGTATACAATAGGAAATGCCGTTTCTTTATGAAAAGCTAGACCATCTTCAAAGTCTATTAAGTAGTTGAAACCAAGTAACTGAAAGGCAACAGTATAGAAAATTTCTGCAGTTAATTCACGATCAGAATTGAAGAAAGTGAGCAGATCAGTTTCTTTATCAACAGCTAAAGTTGAGAGGGGATAATCCGTATTTTTGTAATTGAAAAAACAAGTTCTAACAAAAGCTTCAAACAGTTCTTTATCAGAATTTGATTGGTCAAGCTTGAATCCAAGGCTGGATAATTCCTGTAAAGCTTCTTTCTGGCTTACAGGATAGTAACTGAATTGATTAAAACGCATAGATGCCTCCTTTGAAGAATCATTAAATTTATTATATCAAAAAAGTAGGGAAAATGATAGAAGCAGCTGGTTTGTAAAGGCTAAATTGCTAATTTTCTAATAGAGTTTAAGAGAGTGTTTTAACAAGCCCTATCTTGATTTTTTGAGTATCCTAAAAGGTTATGCTATACTAGAAATATGTTAGATTTGGAGAAATATGGTGTGACCATGTGGGAAGAGGACAAGATTCTCTCTTTCCGTCAAAAACTATTAGCCTGGTATGACGAAAATAAGCGGGATTTACCTTGGAGACGGAGTAAGAATCCTTACCATATCTGGGTATCTGAAATTATGTTGCAGCAGACTCGAGTTGATACCGTCATTCCCTATTATGAACGTTTTTTAGACTGGTTTTCGACTGTAGAGAGTTTAGCAAATGCTCCTGAGGAACGCTTATTAAAAGCCTGGGAAGGACTTGGCTATTATTCTCGTGTTCGCAATATGCAAACAGCTGCTCAACAGATTATGAATGAATTTGAAGGCAAGTTTCCGTCAACTTATGAAGGTATTTCAAGCTTAAAAGGGATTGGTCCTTATACAGCTGGTGCAATCTCTAGTATTGCCTTTAACCTTCCGCAGCCTGCAGTAGATGGCAATGTCATGCGTGTTTTGGCACGTTTATTTGAAGTCAATCATGATATTGGAAATCCTAGCAATCGCAAGATTTTTCAAGCAATGATGGAAATCTTGATTGACCCAAATCGTCCAGGTGATTTCAATCAGGCTTTGATGGATTTAGGTTCAGATATTGAGGCTCCTGTTAATCCAAGACCGGAGGAGAGTCCTGTTAAGGAGTTCAGTGCTGCTTACCAACATGGGACCATGGATCGCTATCCCATTAAGGCTCCCAAGAAAAAGCCAATCCCTATTTATCTAAAGGCTCTTGTAGTGCAAAATAATCAGGGGCGGTTTCTATTAGAGAAGAATGAGAGTGAAAAACTCTTGGCTGGATTTTGGCATTTTCCCTTGATTGAAGTTGATGAATTCTCAGACCAGACTCAGGACTTGGACCTTTTTAGTCAAGTAGCGGATCCAATTCTAGAACTGGGACCATCTCCACAGGAGAGTTTTGAACAGGACTATGATCTTGAAGTTGATTGGCAAGATCTACGATTTGAAGAGGTCAAGCACATTTTTAGCCATCGTAAATGGCATATCCAGATAATTGCAGGCCGAGTTACTGAAACACAGGAATATGCAGATAGAGAAGTCCTTTGGTTAAGTCCGGAAGAATTTATCAATTATCCCCTAGCTAAACCTCAGCAAAAGATTTGGCAAGCCTACTTGAAAAGAAGCTGCTAGTATCGGTCTTTCGTGTCTTCTTTACATTTTTTTGGTATAATGAGATAAGGAAAAAGGTGACTAAATGAAAAAAATACTAATTGTAGATGATGAAAAACCCATCTCAGATATTATAAAATTTAATATGACCAAGGAAGGTTATGAAGTTGTAACTGCTTTTAATGGTCGTGAAGCTCTTGAACAATTTGAAGCTGAGCAACCAGATATTATTATCTTGGATTTGATGCTTCCAGAGATTGATGGACTTGAGGTCGCAAAAACTATTCGTAAGACAAGTAGTGTTCCAATTATCATGCTTTCAGCAAAGGATAGTGAATTTGATAAGGTTATCGGGCTTGAGCTTGGGGCGGATGACTATGTGACCAAGCCATTTTCAAATCGTGAACTACAGGCCCGTGTTAAAGCTCTTCTCCGTCGTACAGATCTTGTTTCAGTCGATAACCAAGAACCTGAAACGAAATTACAAAGTCTGCAGATTGGCGATTTGGAGATTTTACCAGATGCCTACGTGGCTAAGAAATATGGTGAAGAGTTAGACCTAACCCACCGCGAATTCGAACTCTTACATCATTTAGCTTCTCATCTTGGTCAAGTGATTACCCGAGAACATCTTCTTGAAACTGTTTGGGGATATGACTATTTTGGAGATGTCCGTACAGTAGACGTAACCATTAGGCGTTTGCGCGAGAAAATTGAAGATACGCCAAGTAGACCTGAATACATCCTAACTCGTCGTGGAGTGGGATATTACATGAGAAATAATGATTGAAGTAATTAAACAAACAATTTTGACGAGTGACTTTATCTTTATCCTCATCCTAATTGGCTTTATTATGCTGGTGACTTTTCTCTTACTGGAAAGTCGTCGCGATAATATTCGCCTGAGACAGCTGAATCAGAAGGTCAAGGATTTGATTGCTGGTGATTATTCTCAGGTTTTGGATATGCAGGGAAGTTCAGAGATTACTAATATCACAAACAATCTTAATGATTTGTCAGAAGTAATTCGTCTGACTCAGGAAAATCTCGAACAAGAGAGTAAGAGGTTGCATAGTATCCTAGCCTATATGACAGACGGAGTACTTGCGACCAATCGTCGTGGCCAGATTATCATGATTAATGACATGGCTAAGAGACAACTTGGAGTTGAAAGGGATGATGCTCTTAATCAAAATATCTTAGAGTTACTCAAAATTGAAGAAGAGTATGAGCTGAGAGATCTCATTACCCAAAGTCCTGAATTGATGATTTATTCCCAAAATGTGAATGGCGAGTATATCAGCTTGCGCGTGCGTTTTGCCTTGATTCGGAGAGAGTCTGGTTTTATCTCTGGTTTAGTAGCAGTCCTACATGATACGACTGAACAAGAGAAGGAAGAACGTGAGAGAAGGCTTTTCGTTTCGAACGTTAGTCATGAGTTGCGTACACCTTTGACAAGTGTAAAATCTTATCTTGAGGCCTTGGACGAAGGAGCCCTGACAGAACCAGTTGCTCCAGATTTTATCAAGGTGTCTCTTGATGAAACCAACCGTATGATGCGGATGGTGACAGACCTCTTGCACCTCTCACGGATTGATAATGAGACCAGTCACTTGGATGTTGAGTTGATTAACTTTACTGCCTTTATCACTTTTATTCTCAATCGTTTTGATAAGATGAGAAGTCAGGATGATGAGAAGAAATACGAGTTGGTGAGAGATTATCCGATTAACTCTGTTTGGATTGAGATTGATACAGATAAGATGACTCAGGTGATTGATAATATCCTAAATAACGCCATCAAATATTCACCAGATGGTGGAAAAATCACTGTAAGCATGAAGACTACAGATGATCAGATGATTTTGTCTATCTCTGACCAAGGTTTAGGAATTCCAAAGCAAGATTTGCCGAAGATTTTTGACCGTTTCTATCGAGTAGACAGAGCAAGAAGTCGTGCCCAAGGTGGTACTGGTCTAGGACTTGCTATTGCTAAAGAAATCGTCAAACAACATAAGGGCTTTATCTGGGCTAAGAGTGAATACGGTAAGGGTTCAACCTTTACTATCGTACTTCCATACGATAAGGACGCCGTGAAAGAAGAGATTTGGGAGGATGAACTAGAAGACTAGAATGAGTGATATCGGTTTTAAATACAGTATTTTAGCATCGGGTTCCAGTGGAAATTCATTTTACTTGGAAACGCCAAAAAAGAAAATTTTAGTAGATGCGGGACTCTCTGGCAAAAAAATTACAAGCCTTTTGAGTGAAATCAATCGTAAACCAGAGGATTTGGATGCTATCTTGATAACGCATGAGCATTCAGACCATATCCACGGCGTGGGAGTTCTGGCTCGCAAGTACGGCATGGATCTTTATGCCAATGAGAAAACCTGGCAGGCTATGGAAAATAGTAAGTATCTCGGTAAGGTTGACTCATCTCAAAAGCATATTTTTGAGATGGGAAAAACCAAAATCTTTGGTGACATCGATATCGAGAGTTTCGGTGTGAGTCATGATGCAGTCGCGCCCCAGTTTTATCGTTTTATGAAGGATGATAAGAGCTTTGTTATGCTGACGGATACGGGCTATGTTAGTGACCGTATGGCTGGCATTGTCGAGAATGCAGATGGCTATCTGATCGAGTCAAATCATGATGTGGAAATCCTGCGAGCAGGATCTTACGCATGGCGACTCAAACAACGCATCCTGTCTGACCTTGGTCACCTCTCAAACGAGGATGGAGCAGACGCCATGATTCGCACACTAGGTAATCGTACCAAGAAGATTTACCTAGGCCATTTGTCAAAGGAAAATAATATCAAAGAGCTGGCCCACATGACCATGGTTAATCAGTTAGCTCAAGCAGATCTTGGAGTTGGAGTAGACTTTCAAGTTTACGATACTTCACCAGACACTGCAACACCATTGACGGAGATATAAAAAAGAAGGCTCGTGCCTTCTTTTTTATAGACTTTTTACAACCCAGCAAATTCTTTGATTTCTTGAGCTGACATTGAAGAGTCGCAACGGACATTGATTTGACCATTTGCTACATGTACGAATCCTGGTACAGTCGGGATTTCGTAGCGTGAACGGAAGTCTTGCAAAGCTTCAAGTTGGCTTGGTTCCTCACTATTAATGAAATAAATGTGAGCTTTAGTTTCAGCTACAACACCAGCCAATGTACCAGCAAATTTACGGCAGTAAGGACAAGTTTTGCGTCCGATAAAGAAAGTAGCTGTTTCTTGCTTGTCGAGCGCTTCTTGAGCACGCGCAACTGTTGTCACTTCAAGATCTTTGATGTTTTCTAAAAATTGTTCCATGAGATTACCTCGCTTTCATTGATATGTCTAGTATGCCATAAAGTTTCTAAAATTGCTCAGTTTTGATACGCAAATAGATGGTCGGGTAGAAATCAGTAGTCTAAGTTTGATTTTCTAGTCCGATATCCCTGTGTCTTTAAAGATATCGAAACTGAAGTTTTGGTCAAAAGAGTTAAAAGAAGACATAAATTACAGTCAAATTTTACTTTATCATCAAAAATAAAGGTCAGGATTTTTCCCGACCTTTATTATATAGTTGCTTATTTTACAAAGGCATTGATTTCAGCTTCGATGTTAGCAATCTTAGCTTGTGAATCTTCGTTGCTTTCACCTACAACTGCAATGTAGAACTTGATTTTTGGTTCTGTACCTGAAGGACGAACTGCGATCCATGATCCATCAGCAAGTGTGTATTTCAATACATCACTTGGAGGAGTAGTCAAGGCTGTTACAGTGCCATCAGTGGCAGTAGAAGTTTGTGCTTTGAAGTCCTCAGTGATTGAAACTTCTGTTGCATTCCATTCTTTTGGAGCATTGTTACGGAATTTAGCCATAATTGCTTTGATTTGCTCGGCACCGTCAACACCAGAAAGAGTAACAGAGATTGTCTTTTCAGCATAGTAGCCGTACTCTTTGTAGATTTCTTCGATACCGTCAGCTAAAGTCAAACCACGAGAGCGGTAGTAGGCAGCAAGTTCAGCAACGACAAGAACGGCTTGGATAGCGTCTTTATCACGTACGAATGGTTTAATCAAGTAACCGAAGCTTTCTTCAAATCCCATCATGTAAGTGTGATTGTGTTTTTCTTCGAATTCTTGGATTTTTTCAGCGATGAATTTGAAACCTGTCAAAACGTTGAACATGGTTGCGCCGTAGCTTTCAGCAATCTTGGTTACCAAGTCAGTTGATACGATAGATTTGCAGAGGGCTGCGTTTTCTGGAAGTGTTCCAGCATTTTTGTGGGCTTCCAAGATGTATTTTGCCATGATAGCACCGATTTGGTTACCTGAAAGGTTAAGGTAGCTACCATCTTTTTGAAGAACTTCAACACCGACACGGTCAGCATCAGGGTCAGTTGCAACAAGAACATCAGCGCCCACTTGGCGACCAAGTTCTTCTGCAAGTGCAAAGGCTGCTTGGCTTTCTGGGTTTGGAGATTTAACAGTAGAGAAGTCTGGGTCTGGAGTTGCTTGAGCTTCAACGACTTGAACAGAATCAAATCCTGCTTGGGCAAGAGCACGACGAGCCAACATTTCACCAGTACCATGAAGAGGTGTGTAGACAATCTTCATATCTTTACCAAATTCTTCAATCAAGGCTGGGTTGATGTTAACGTCCTTAACTTCTTTGAGGTATTCCACATCGACAGCTTCGCCGATAACTTCAATCAAGCCAGATGCTTTTTCAGCTTCCACATCAGCAACTTCAACTGCAAAAGGATTTTCAATCGCACGGATGTAAGTTGTTAAAGCGTCTGCATCGTGTGGAGGCATTTGGCCACCATCTTCACCATAAACCTTATAACCATTGAATGGAGCAGGGTTGTGGCTAGCAGTAATCATGATACCTGCAAAGCAGTTGAGGTGACGAACGGCAAATGAAAGTTCAGGAGTTGGACGGAGACTTTCAAAAACATAAGATTTAATACCGTGTTTAGCAAGAACTGCTGCAGATTCAAAGGCAAATTCTGGAGAGAAGTGACGGCTATCGTAAGCGATGGCAACACCACGTTCCTTTTCATTTCCACCTTTTGATTCAATCAAACGAGCCAAACCTTCAGTTGCTTGACGAACAACGTAGATGTTAATGCGGTTAGTACCAGCACCAATCAATCCACGCATACCAGCAGTACCAAACTCAAGATTGGTATAGAATGCGTCTTCCTTAGTTTTTTCGTCCATGTTTTCCAAATCTTGACGAAGATAGTTTGGAAGTTCTGCGAAATCAACCCATTTTTGGTAGTTTTCTTGGTAAGCCATAGGAAATCTCCTTTAATATATAATCTAATCGCATACATTATACCACGATTTGAAGTTTTAGTAAAACGTTAGCATAAGTTTCTGAAAAAGTTATGAAATGGGAAACTTCTTAGAGTAACTTCCACTTGAATTAGCGGTGGAGCTTAGTTTGGGAAATTAGCAAGTTATGAAATATAGCTAAACCACAAGTCTTGAACGGCTCACCGAAACATGCTATACTAACTGTATGATTATTTTACAAGCTAATAAAATTGAACGTTCTTTTGCAGGAGAGGTTCTTTTTGATAATATAAACCTACAAGTGGATGAAAGAGACCGCATTGCCCTCGTTGGGAAAAATGGTGCAGGAAAGTCTACATTACTCAAGATATTGGTTGGAGAAGAGGAGCCAACCACTGGTGAAATCAATAAGAAAAAAGATATTTCCCTCTCTTATCTAGCTCAGGATAGTCGTTTTGAGTCTGAGAACACCATCTATGATGAAATGCTTCATGTATTTGATGACTTGCGTCGTACCGAAAGACAACTTCGTCAGATGGAGTTGGAGATGGGGGAAAAGACTGGCGCAGAACTAGATAAGCTCATGTCTGACTATGATCGCCTATCAGAAAATTTCCGTCAGGCTGGAGGCTTTACCTATGAAGCTGATATTCGCTCTATCTTAAATGGTTTCAAGTTTGACGAGTCCATGTGGCAGATGCGCATCGCTGAGCTTTCTGGAGGGCAAAATACCCGTTTAGCCCTTGCCAAAATGCTCCTTGAAAAGCCTAATCTTTTAGTCTTGGACGAGCCGACTAACCACTTGGATATTGAAACCATTGCCTGGTTAGAAAACTATCTAGTTAATTATAGCGGTGCTTTAATTATCGTCAGCCACGACCGTTATTTCCTCGATAAGGTTGCAACCATAACACTCGACTTAACCAAACATTCTTTAGATAGATATGTAGGAAACTACTCAAGTTTTGTGGAGCAGAAGGAGCAGAAGCTAGCAACTGAAGCTAAAAACTACGAAAAGCAACAGAAGGAAATTGCTGCATTAGAAGACTTTGTTAACCGAAATCTTGTTCGCGCATCGACAACCAAACGTGCTCAATCTCGGCGCAAACAACTGGAGAAAATGGAACGATTGGACAAGCCTGAAGCTGGTAAAAAATCAGCTAATATGACTTTTCACTCTGATAGAGTATCTGGTAATGTTGTTTTGACGGTGGAGAATGCTGCTATTGGCTATGATGGTGAAATCTTATCTGAACCTATCAACCTTGATCTTCGTAAGATGAACGCTATTGCCATTGTTGGTCCTAACGGTATTGGTAAGTCAACCTTTATCAAGTCTATTGTGGACCAAATTCCCTTTATCAAGGGTGAGAAGCGCTTTGGTGCCAATGTTGACCTTGGTTACTATGACCAGACTCAGAGCAAACTGACACCGAGTAATACAGTCTTAGACGAACTCTGGAATGATTTCAAGTTGACTCCTGAACTGGAAATCCGTAATCGCCTAGGTGCCTTTCTTTTCTCTGGTGATGATGTTAAGAAATCAGTTGGCATGCTTTCAGGTGGAGAGAAAGCTCGATTGCTTCTGGCTAAACTTTCCATGGAAAACAACAATTTCTTGATTCTCGATGAGCCGACTAACCACTTGGACATTGATAGCAAGGAAGTTCTGGAAAATGCACTGATTGACTTTGATGGAACTCTTCTCTTTGTCAGCCACGACCGTTACTTTATCAACCGTGTAGCCACTCATGTGCTGGAATTATCTGAAAATGGCTCAACTCTTTATCTAGGTGATTATGACTATTATGTTGATAAAAAAGCAGAGCTAGTAGCTAGTCAAGCGGAAGAAGCGGCAGCTGTTAACCAAGAAAAAGAAGTTTCTCCAGTTAATGACTACCAAGCGCAAAAAGAGAGTCAAAAAGAACTTCGTAAGTTAATGAGACAAATTGAAAGTCTTGAGACAGAAATCGAAGAACTGGAAACTCAAGCCCAAGCTATCTCTGAACAAATGCATACCACCAATGATGCAGATGAACTCATGCAATTACAAGCAGAACTGGATAAAATTAGCCATCGTCAAGAAGAAGCTATGCTGGAGTGGGAAGAATTGTCGGAGCAGGTGTAAGATGGAAAATCTTGGAAAAGTCTTTCGTGAATTTCGAATCAGTAAAAATTACTCTCTAAAAGAAGCTGCAGGAGAGGCCTGTTCGACCTCCCAATTATCCCGCTTTGAATTGGGGGAGTCGGATCTGGCTGCATCTCGTTTCTTTGAAATATTAGATAATATTCACGTGACGATTGAGAATTTTATGGATAAGACTAGAAATTTTCAACATCATGAGCATGTGAGCTTGATGGCTCAGATTATTCCGCTTTACTACTCAAATGATATTGCAGGTTTTCAAAAACTTCAAGAAGAACAACTTGAAAAAGCTAAGAGTTCAACAAATCCCCTCTATTTTGAGCTGAACTGGATTTTGTTACAAGGTCTGATTTGTCAAAGAGATGCTAGCTTCACTATGAAGCAAGCTGATCTGGATAAGGTGGCGGATTATCTTTTTCAAACAGACGAATGGACCATGTATGAGTTGATTCTGTTTGGCAATCTCTACAGCTTTTATGATGTGGACTATGTTACTCGCCTTGGTAGAGAAGTGATGGAGAGGGAAAATTTCTATAAAGAAATTGGTCGCCATCGAAAATTGGTCTTGATTTTAGCTCTTAATTGTTACCAGCATTGTTTAGAACATCTTGCTTTTGAAAATGCCAGCTACTTTGAAGCTTATATAGGGAAGATTATAGGCAAGAGCATCAAACTCTATGAGCGTAATGTATTCCACTTTCTTAAAGGATTTGCTCTTTATCAGAAGGGGCAAAAAGAAGAAGGTTGTAAACAAATGCAGGAAGCCATGCATATTTTTGATGTGCTAGGTCTTCCGGAGCAGGTAGCTTACTATCAGGAACATTACGATAAATTTGTAAAAGATTAATTTCCCAAATAAGGGAAAAATGAGAAACTCCTTCAAGTTTTGATACAATAGTTTCAAAATTTGAGAGGAGTTTTTATGAATCGATATGCAGTACAGTTGATTAGTCGTGGAGCTATTAACAAACTAGGAAATATGCTCTATGATTATGGAAATAGTGTTTGGTTGGCATCGATGGGAACGATTGGGCAAACCGTTCTAGGGATTTATCAGATCTCTGAACTCGTTACATCCATACTAGTTAATCCCTTTGGAGGCGTGATTTCAGACCGTTTTTCGCGTCGCAAGATTTTGATGACAACAGACTTGGTTTGTGGGATTCTCTGTCTGACCATTTCCTTTATCAGAAATGATAACTGGATGATTGGAGCTTTGATCTTTGCTAATATTGTTCAAGCGATTGCCTTTGCATTTTCTCGAACTGCCAATAAAGCTATTATAACTGAAGTTGTAGCAAAGGACGAGATAGTGATATATAACTCTCGCTTGGAGTTAGTTTTACAGGTTGTAGGAGTCAGTTCTCCAGTGCTTTCTTTCCTTGTTTTACAATTTGCTAGTCTCCATCTGACGCTCTTATTAGATGCTTTGACCTTTTTCATCGCTTTTGTTCTGGTTGCTTTACTTCCAAAAGAAGAACCAAAGGTTCAAGAGCAGAAACCTTTTACTGGAAAAGATATTTTTGCGGATATCAAAGATGGCTTGCACTATATCAGGCATCAAAAGGAAATTTTCTTTCTCTTGTTAGTGGCTTCAAGTGTGAATTTCTTTTTTGCAGCTTTTGAGTTTTTGCTTCCTTTTTCAAATAAACTCTATGGTGTAGAGGGAGCCTATGCGACTATCTTAACCATGGGTGCGATTGGCTCAATCATCGGAGCACTGATAGCAAATAAATTTAAATCTAGTATGAATACACTTTTATTCTTATTGATTTTAACAGGAGTAGGAGTTTTCATGATGGGCTTACCATTGCCTAATCTTCTTACTTTTTCAGGAAACCTAGTTTGTGAATTATTTATGACAATTTTTAATATTCACTTCTTTACTCAGGTACAAACCAAGGTTGATGGAGACTATCTGGGAAGGGTATTGAGTACCATTTTTACACTGGCAATTCTCTTTATGCCAATTGCGAAAGGTTTGATGACCTTTCTACCAAGTGTGCAATTAGTTTCCTTTTTAATCATCGGACTTGGAGTTATTTTACTTTCGTTGGTATCAATGATCTATATTCAAAGACAAGATTAATACAGAAAAAAACAGCGACTTCGCTGTTTTTCGTTTAAATCTATCCACCCTGAGGGAATCGAACCCCCATCTCAAGAACCGGAATCTTACGTGATATCCATTACACTAAGGGTGGAAACTTTAATTATTATATCAAAAAAGAGAGCTGAACTCAAGTTTTTTCTAAACTCAGCAAAAGGAGAATAAAAAAGGATTCAGTATTGAACCGAATCCTCTATATGATTAGTTTTTCTCAAGAAGAGCTTTGATTTCTTGAAGAACTTCCAACTCAGTTGGACCAGCAGGTGCTTCTTCAACAACCTCTTCTTTTTTAGTAAGGCTTTGAGCTTTTTCCATTGCTTTAATCACAAAGAATAGAACAGTACCAACTACAAGGAAGTTGATAACAGCACTCAAGAATTTACCATATGTAACACCATTCCATGCAAGCTCAGCGATGTTTTGTACTTTCGCAGCTTCCAAGGCTGGGTTCAATAGGAGTGGAGTGATGATATCATTAACAAATGAAGTAACGATAGCACCAAAAGCAGAAGCGATGATCACACCGACAGCAAGGTCTACAACGTTACCGCGGAGCAAAAATTCTTTAAGATCTTTTAACATTTTCTTTTTCCTTTCGAAATTTTTACAATCTAAATTATAACTTAATCATCTGTTGAATGCAAGAAATATGCTTAGTGTTTTTTAAAAACAAAAACTTTACTGAAAATATAGTTGAGGACTATGATAGTAACTTGTGCAAAAATAGTCTCAATTGTATTGATAGTATTGAGATTATCACCTACAAATTGACCGATAATATGGGGGAAACTTGTCACAAAAATAAAGGTCAGAAGCAGGTCTAAGAGGAAGGTAATGAATCTTGCAGTCGTAAATTTTATCAGACGCTTGAACCAATTTTTTCGTTTCTGTTTAAAAACAATGGTATCATTGGTGAAAAAAGCAAAGAGAATTCCAGCTATATTTCCCAGAGCAGTCGCCCATAATTCTTGTTGGAAAAAGTAAAAATTGGTGATACGAACAATGATAGAAACAAGAGTGGTTGCAACCCCGAAAAATAAGTAGGAGAGGATTTCATTGTCGAAAAAATTTTTTATACATGTTTTCATAAAAATAGTATAGCATAAAGGACATAAATGTGCTATACTTGAAAGGTTGACTTGTTCAACCCTTGGTGCTTAGCTTCTTTCACCAAGCATATTATACGCGGGTTAATCGCTAAAGGAGAATAATAGATGAAAAAACTTACTGTCCGTGATTTGGCAGACATTGCCATTGTCGCAGCAATTTATGTGGTTTTGACAATCACACCACCCCTTAATGCTATCAGTTACGGTGCTTATCAGTTCCGTATCTCTGAAATGATGAATTTTCTTGCCTTTTACAATCCTAAGTACATTATCGGTGTTACTCTTGGCTGTATGATTGCTAATTTCTTCAGTTTTGGAATCATCGATGTCGCGGTTGGTGGAGGATCAACTCTTGTCTTCCTAAGTTTAGGCGTATGGTTGTTTAGCAAATATAAAAAAGACTATCTTTTTAATGGATTGATCCGAAAAGATCATTTCTTCTTTTCAATTCTTTTTTCGATTTCAATGATCACCATTGCTGCTGAATTGAACATCGTAGCAGAAGCACCTTTCTTCTTAACTTGGTTTACAACTGCTATCGGAGAATTCGCTTCACTCATTGTTGGTGCTATTCTTATCGGAAAAATCGGTAAACGTCTTGATTTGACTAGATAAAGATATCACATGAAATATTATTGAAAATGGCTGAACTTTGTTCAGTTTTTTTCTTTATCCATGAACCTAGAAGCTCAACAAAAGTGGTATAATAAAGAAAAAAGGGATTATTTTAATATGTATGGTTATCGTATTTCAGTTTTTGAAGTCCTTTGGAAAAATCAGGTCATTAGATTTTTGTTTATTTTTTTAGCACTATTTTATTTCTATCTTTTTTTCCAAAGAGTTAAGACATCTTTAAAAAGTGGTGGGAGTATGTTGGATCCTTTTCATATTGCAAAGGGAAGATTATACATTCACACGATTATTCTTTTTAGAAAAAGGATTGTTCCTCTAGCTGAAATTAGACAGATTGATATTGATTACGTTCGAGGGAGAAGAATGAATGGGGACAGGTATCATCTGTACTTTACAAGGAAAGATGGAAAATCTTTTACTTTTCATTTTGGAAAAAGCAAAAGAAACGAGGAGTTATTGAAAAATCTTGCCAATGTGGCCAAGAAGTGCCATATTAAAATCTATTATTATTAAGAGTCGATTACTAAAATTGAATTGTTGTCACTTGTAACAATTATCAAAGCCAGGAGAGTAGCTAATATGAATCAACTACAAGTAATAAGAGAAGATAAACAACTAAGAATTTTATTGATGCAAGAATGCGATATTCTCTTTTATGACCAGTTGAAAGAGGTTGAATTTTCTCAGTACAATGAAGTTTATTCTCTTTCGCCCATAGCCTTTGCTAAAGACGGTAGCGGGGGAGAATATGTAATTCTTGAAGATGATAGTATCGGCTTTATAGGGAGTGAAGGCCAAGTTGGTCGGGTAGCAGAAAGCCTTGATGACTTGCTTACCTTCTTACTTCATGCTGGTTCTATCTCTGATTTTTCTTGTCGTTTGCTCTATCAAAACAAGCATTTGTTGGAAAAATTCAGTCAGGGATTTATCGACAAAGCACGAGAAAATTATCAGTCAAAAGGTGAAGATTGGGATAAAGTGAGAACTGGACTTGCACAAAAGTTGGGACTCGAATTTCACCCTGAGAAACTGCAAGAGTTAGCCTTAAAATTTTATCAATCAGCCATAAGAACCCCTCTTTTCACTTGTAAATATGGTCATGCTGAGGATGAATATGTTTGTGATTCTATTTTGTCCGATATTATCGGCTTGTGGGTTTCAGAGCTGGTAGGATTGACTGCAGAAGAAATTGAAGCTTTTGCTAACATTCAAATGTAAAGAAAAAAATTTATTCCACTTAAAATATTTTATGTTATAATATTAATGATTATATTTTAAGGGGTTTATATGAGTTCGTCAGAATTTATTTCAAAGATTGATTATTATTGTCATAAGAAAGAAAGTTTATTTGACCAAAGTAAGTTTAAATATGCCATTCGCTCGATGTTTGCAGGTGCTTTCTTAACCTTTAGTACAGCCGCTGGGGCCATAGGTGCTGATCTACTCAATAGCATCGTTCCAAGTGCTGGTTATTTCCTATTTCCCTTTGTATTTGCATGGGGACTTGCCTATATCGTTTTCTTGAATGCCGAGTTGGTCACCTCAAATATGATGTACTTGACAGCTGGAACATTTTTGAAGAAGATTGATTGGAAAAAAGCCTTTATCATTTTACTTTATTGTGCCTTTTTCAACTTAGTTGGTGCTCTGTTAGCAGGTTGGTGCTTTGCTAATTCATCGGCTTTTTCACACCTGACACACGACAGTTATCTTCCAAAGATTGTAGCTAAGAAGTTGGCACGACCTAGTGAGTTGGTCTTGTTGGAGGGGATTTTGGCAAATATGTTCGTAAATATTGCCATTCTTTCTTCAATTTTGATCAAGGATAGCAATGCCAAACTCTGGATTATCTTGTCAGCTATTTCTATGTTTGTTTTCTTATCAAACGAGCATATTGCAGCTAATTTTTCGTCTTTTAGTATTATTAAATTCAGTATTGTTTCTGACCAAATTGCTAACTTTGATATTCCAAATATCCTCCGTCATTGGAGTGTTACCTTCATTGCTAATTTGATAGGTGGAGGATTCCTGATAGGTTTACCATACGCTTATCTTAATAGAAATGAAGAGACCTATGTTGATTAGGACAAGCTTTTGAAAATAAAATGAATATTAATAATTGAGGAGGTCGGGACTAAAAATCCAGACCTCGATTTTTTTGTCCAAAGAACCTTTTGATAAAAACGTTATTTTCACTGTCTATAAATTCAAACATATTATTAGTACATGGACTTTAGCTGAAAACTAAAGAGACTCTTTTGTAAATTCAGTATAAAACAAAACGAAAACATATATTAAATATATAGAGTGGAGAATTTGAAAATAAAGAGTTGAAAACATTAAAGATGCTGATACAAAGCAAATGGAAACGATTGCTAAAAGTGATAAAAATTTTGTAAATAGAATTAAGAAAGCCTTCCCATAATTTCGATTTTATGTTATAATATTCACAAATAAAAGTTTTAGGAGTTTATATGGTTTCTTCAGAATTTATCTCAAAAATTGAGTTTGCTTGTAAGAAAAAGGAAAGTCTTTACAGTCAAAGTAAATTCAAGTACGCTATCCGTTCAATGTTTGCTGGTGCATTCTTAACATTTAGTACAGCAGCTGGTGCAGTTGGAGCTGACTTGATTAATAAGATTGCTCCAGGTAGTGGACGTTTCCTCTTCCCATTTGTTTTCGCTTGGGGATTGGCTTACATTGTCTTCTTGAATGCTGAATTGGTAACATCTAACATGATGTTCTTGACAGCTGGTAGCTTTTTGAAAAAGATTAGCTGGAGAAAAACAGCTGAAATCCTTCTATATTGTACACTCTTTAATTTGATCGGTGCTCTTATAGCAGGATGGGGCTTCGCCCATTCAGCAGCTTATGCAAACCTAACACATGATAGCTTTATTTCTGGAGTTGTGGAAATGAAGTTGGGCCGTTCAAATGAACTAGTCTTACTTGAAGCTATCTTGGCTAATGTCTTTGTAAATATCGCGATTCTTTCATTTGTTTTAGTCAAAGATGGTGGTGCCAAACTTTGGTTGGTTCTATCTGCGATTTACATGTTTGTATTCTTAACAAACGAGCACATTGCCGCAAACTTTGCATCATTTGCTATCGTGAAATTCAGTGTTGCTGCTGATTCAATTGCAAACTTCGGTATTGGAAATATTCTTCGTCACTGGGGTGTAACCTTTATTGGTAACTTTATTGGTGGTGGTCTACTGATGGGATTACCTTACGCCTTCTTAAATAAAAACGAAGATACATACGTAGATTAAAAGTTGGATTCATTCCAACTTTTTCTTTTTGTTTATCCATGCTATAATGAATGTAGAATAGATAAATATAGAGGAATAACATGAACGAGATTAAATGTCCCAATTGTGGCGAAGTATTTACAGTCAATGAAAGCCAATATGCAGAATTGATTTCTCAAGTTCGAACTGTAGAGTTTGATAAGGAATTGCATGAGCGAATCAAGCAAGAATTGACATTAGTAGAACAAAAAGCCTTAAATGAACAACAGGCAAAACTGGCTCAAAAAGATCAAGAAATTGCCCAGCTACAAACTCAAATCCAAAATTTCGATACTGAAAAAGAATTGGCTAAGAAGGAAGTAGAGCAAAGTGCTAGCCAAAGTCTGTTAGAAAAAGAAAAAGAGGTCCAAGCTCTTGAGAATCAATTGGCTACCTTGCGCTTAGAGCATGAAAATCAATTACAAAAAACTCTTTCTGATCTTGAAAAAGAACGCGATCAGGTTAAAAATCAGCTCCTTCTACAAGAAAAAGAAAACGAACTTTCTCTTGCTTCTGTAAAACAAAATTATGAAGCCCAGCTAAAGGCAGCCAGTGAGCAGGTTGAATTTTACAAGAATTTCAAGGCGCAACAATCAACCAAGGCAATCGGTGAAAGTTTGGAACACTATGCAGAAAGTGAATTCAACAAGGTTCGAAGCTTTGCCTTTCCAAATGCCTACTTTGAAAAAGACAACAAGGTTTCAGCACGTGGTTCTAAGGGTGATTTTATCTTCCGTGATTTTGATGAAAATGGACTAGAATTCATTTCCATCATGTTTGAGATGAAAAATGAAGCAGACGGGACAGAGAAGAAACACAAGAATGCTGATTTCTACAAGGAGTTGGATAAGGATCGTCGTGAGAAAAACTGTGAGTATGCAGTTTTGGTAAGTATGCTTGAGGCTGACAATGATTACTTCAATACTGGGATTGTCGATGTCAGCCACGAATATGAGAAGATGTATGTCATTCGTCCCCAGTTCTTTATTCAGTTGATTGGACTTTTGCGCAACGCTGCCCTTAATTCTCTTAAATACAAGCAGGAATTAGCACTTGTTCGTGAACAAAATATTGACATTACGCATTTCGAGGAAGACTTGGATGCTTTCAAGGTAGCCTTTGCTAAGAACTACAATTCAGCTTCGGTCAACTTCGGCAAGGCCATCGATGAAATTGACAAGGCCATTAAACGGATGGAAGAAGTCAAGAAATTCCTGACCACATCAGAAAACCAACTGCGCCTTGCTAACAACAAATTGGATGATGTTTCCGTTAAAAAATTGACAAGAAAAAATCCAACTATGAAAGCGAAATTTGATGCCTTGAAGGAAGACTAGGAGGATCCTATGCAGATACGAAAAGCAACCATGAAAGATGCTGAAGCCCTACTGTCTTTATACGAAGACTTGGGCTATCCAACGACCGCTTCTAATCTGTCTCGACGTTTAGAAATGATTCTTTCTCAATCACATTATGGCTGTCTTCTAGCTGAAAGAAACGGAGAAATTTTAGGTTTCTTAGGTTATGCAAAGCTCTTCTTTTTTGAAGAAGATGGATCTTACTATCGTATTTTAGCTTTGTCAGTTGCAAAAGAAACAAGACGACAAGGAATTGCTAGTAGGCTAATCGATGAATTGAAAAAACAAGCTGTAAAAGAAGGAGTTAAGGCACTGGCTCTAAATAGTGGATTAACCGCTGAACGAAATGCTGCACATCAGTTTTATCAGGCAGTTGGATTTGAAAAAGTGACTGCCGGCTTTGCCTTGCATTTAAAAACTCAGCATAGATAAATCGTGAAAAAATAGTAGAGGGAACGAAGTAATGTCTTCAACAAAAGGGAAAACCTTATATTTTAACGATAAGAGCATGGACTATGTGACCTTTGGTAAAGGAAAGAAGTCTCTCGTTATCATACCAGGGTTGGGGGATGGGATTCAGACGGTTAAAGGTATGGATATGTCTTTTTCAATCACATACCGTATACTTGCCAAACGTTACAAAATTTATGTTTTTTCTCGAATCAATGAGCTGAGACAGGGCTATACGACGCGAGATATGGCAGCAGATGTAGCAGAAGCAATGGAGGTATTGAATATTACCAGTGCCTATGTTATGGGGATTTCGCAAGGTGGAATGATTGCCCAATGGCTAGCTGTAAACTTTCCAGAAAAGGTTGAAAAGTTAGTTTTGGCTGTTACAACTGCAAAACTAAGTAATCTAGGTAGGGATAGAATTAGTTGTTGGCTGAACCTGAGTCAAACAGGAACTTATAAAGATCTGATGATTGATATCGCTCGTCATTCTTACACGACTAAATCCTTTGGAAAATTTAAATACCTTTATCGAATAATGGGAATTTTTGGTCATATTAAAGATAAACAACGTATTGATATTCAGTCTGTATCTTGTTTGAAACATGATAGTCTAGATTTTTTGGAAAAAATCAACTGCCCTACGTTAATCATTGGAACAGAAAAAGATGATGTTCTTGGCGTAGATGGTTCGTTTGGATTGCATCATCATATCAGAGGTAGCCAACTGATTATTTTACCAGGGTGTGGACATGCACTCTATGAACAGAATAAGGATTTCCAAAAAAGAGTTTTAGTATTTTTAGAAAGTTAATCAATGAACGGTATTATCAACTTAAAAAAAGAGGCGGGGATGACCTCTCATGATGCGGTTTTTAAATTGCGTAAGATTTTGGGAACCAAGAAGATTGGTCATGGTGGGACGCTAGATCCTGATGTGGTGGGTGTTTTGCCGATTGCCGTTGGTAAGGCAACTCGCATGGTCGAGTTTATGCAGGACGAAGGTAAGATTTACGAGGGTGAAATTACTCTGGGATATTCTACAACAACCGAGGATGCTAGTGGTGAGGTGGTTGCTGAGACACCAGTATTGTCTCCCTTAGATGAAAAACTTGTTGATGAAGCGATTGCAAGTCTGACTGGACCTATTATTCAGATTCCCCCAATGTATTCCGCTGTCAAGGTCAATGGGCGCAAACTTTATGAATATGCGCGTGCTGGTCAGGAAGTGGAACGTCCAGAACGTCAGGTAACCATTTATCAATTTGAACGGACAAGTCCGATTTCTTATGAGAGCGAACTTGCACGATTTACTTTTCGTGTAAAATGCAGTAAGGGAACCTATATTCGTACCTTGTCGGTTGACTTAGGAGAAAAACTTGGCTATGCAGCTCATATGTCACATCTGACTCGAACTAGTGCAGCGGGTTTACAATTAGAAGACGCTCTTACCTTGGAAGAAATTGCTGAAAAAGTAGAGGCTGGTCAACTGGACTTTCTTCATCCCTTAGAGATTGGGACAGGTGACTTGGTCAAGGTATATTTGACTCCAGAGCAGGCAGAAGAAGTGCGTTTTGGTCGCTTTATTGAATTGGAACAAACTGAGAAGGAATTGGCTGGTTTTGAAGGTGATAAGTTATTAGCCATTTTAGAGAAACGGGATACTCTTTATAAACCAAGAAAGGTTTTCATTTGATTAGAGCTGGTGGTAAAATCGCAAACTGATTTTTAGTTTTAAAAAATGCTAAAAGACAGTTCAGTTTAGACCCGAAAAACTTATGAAAAAGGGTTGAAAACACGGTGATATTTGACAGTTTTGCTTGCTTATGATAATATTTAAATAAAGAAAAGCTAGAAAACTTTCAGAGGATATTATGAGTATTGAGATGACTGTAAGTGAGATTGCTGAGGTCTTGGGCTTGTCCCGCCAAGCAATCAATAACCGTGTCAAGGAATTACCTGAAGAAGATACGACTAAAAATGATAAAGGAGTCACTGTGGTAACTCGCAGTGGCTTGATTAAGCTTGAAGAAATCTACAAAAAAACCATTTTTGAAGATGAACCTGTTAGTGATGATGTGAAGCAACGTGAATTAATGGAGATTCTTGTTGATGAAAAGAATGCAGAAATCATCCGTCTTTATGAGCAATTAAAGGCCAAAGACAAACAGTTGGCTGAAAAAGATGAACAGATGCGTGTCAAAGACCGTCAAATCGCAGAAAAAGATAAGCAATTGGATCAACAACAACAGTTAACCCTACAAGCCATGAAGGATCAAGAAAACCTTCAGTTGGAGTTGGATCAGGCTAAGCAAGAAGTACAAGCAACGAAGAAAGGCTTCTTTGCTCGCTTATTTGGAGGATAAGAAAAAACTGCTTGGTTTCTAGGTATAACCAAGTAGTTTCTTTTTCAAATACAGTAAGGAATGGATAAGATGGAAAAATTAAGAGATTACATTTCATTTGATTTGGAATTTAATAAACACCAAGATAAAACTCACTTGATTCAGGTATCTGCAGTCCGTTTTAAAGATGGTGAAGAAGTAGGAGCATTTGACTCATATGTTCATACGGATGTACCATTGAAAAGTTTTATAAACGGTTTAACGGGTATCACATCTGAAACCTTGAAGGATGCTCCGAAGGTGGAAGATGTTCTCAAAGCTTTTCAAGCCTTTATTGGTCAATTACCTATCGTTGGCTATAATGCAACTAAGAGTGATTTACCGATTCTATTGGAACATGGTTTGGATTATAGTAGCCAATATCAAGTGGATCTCTATGATGAAGCTTTTAAACGACGTAGTTCTGATCTTCATGGTATTGCCAATCTCAAGTTACAAACTGTTGCAAGTTTTCTAGGATTTAAGGGACAATCTCATAACAGTTTAGAGGATGCTCGTATGACTGCGCGTGTTTATGAAGCTTTTTTAGAATCTGATGAAAGTAAAATCTTACTGGACGTCAAGAGTAGTCTTAACTCTAATCCTTTTGGTGGACTAGATTTATCACAATTATTTGATTAGGAGGTTTTATGAAACCTGAAAAGCCTAAAAAATTGGGTTTTAAAAAGATTTACCTCAATCTTGATAAAATCCTCTTTCTATTTTTTCTAATCTTCATGCTGGTAGATTATATTTGGTTGCCATTGAACTCATTGATAGCAGGCTTTTTACTAAGTCAGACGGGCTATTTGTTTATTTCCTATAACAATGTTTTTGAAATTTTAAAACATGCGCCTTTAGTCAGCTTTGGTTTTTTAATCTTAATAGCCCTTAACCTTTTAGTAGCCTATTTTCAAATTAGTCTTCTCTTCATTGGGGCTCGACACCTTCTCTATCATGAAAAACGAACCTTGATTGAGTATAGTCGCAAGGTCTTTCGTGAGAGTATAGCCTTCATGAAACGTCTGACTCTTTCCAAGGCCTTGTTTATCTTCGTATATATTGCTATGATTTTTCCGTTTATCAGGAAGATTTTTAAAATTTATTATTTTAATAAAATAGTGATACCTGAGTTTATTCAAACTTATATGGAAGACAAGTACTGGATGTGGTGGTTATCTATTTTTATCTTAACCATCCTATTTCTCTACATCTCAGTAAGAGTGATGTTTGCCCTTCCTAAAATTTTTTATGACAAGATGACAGTTAAGGATGCTGTAGTCTACAGTCTAGAAAAAACCAGGAATCATTTTTGGTTTTACGCTTGGCATCTCTTTCTAATCCTTGTCAAAACGAATCTTTTCTTTTACTTACTTCTAATCCCACTATTGGTTGGCCAGTTTTTAGTAGATGGTCTCACACATCGAGAATCATTGGTTCTTGCTATTTCAAACTATATTTTGATTAAAAATATCCACTATATGGCTTTGACTTACTTCTTGGTTAAGTTTACCTCCTTTTTAACTGGTGAGGAGTTGGATATTATGCCAAGACGAAAGAAAGATCATATCATGAGATGGGGTGTAATGGGGTGTGCAAGTATCTTTTTTGCGATTGAAGGCTATATTTATCTCGAAGCACCCGTAGTCAATCCTCCACTTGTCATCTCTCACAGAGGAGTTTCTAATGGGAATGGTGTCCAAAATACAGTTGAATCCTTAGAAAAAACAGCTCAGTTAAAACCAGATTTAGTTGAGATGGATGTGCAAGAAACAAAGGATGGTCAGTTTGTCATGATGCATGATGCGAATCTAAAAAGTTTAGCGGGATTAAATGTAACACCACAAGACTTAACTTTAGATGAATTGAAGCAATTAGATATTTATGAAAATGGTTATCAGACTAAAATATCTAGCTTTGACGATTATATAAATCGTGCCAATGACCTTCATCAGAAATTGTTGATCGAAATTAAAACGAGTCGAAAAGATAGTGCTCAGATGATGGATCGTTTTCTAGATAAATATGGAGCAAAAATTAAAATCTATGGGCATCAGATGCAATCTTTGGATTATCATGTTATTGAAAAAGTTACCCAGTATGATAAAGAGATTCCAGTCTATTTCATACTGCCCTATAATTCCGTTTTTCCAAGAACAAATGCTACAGGTTATACCATGGAATATTCTACCTTAGATGAATATTTTGTAACCAAGCTTTGGAATACAAAACAAAAACTCTATGTATGGACAATCAATGGTTCGGAATCCTTTGATAAGTCCCTACGTTTGGGAGTTGATGGTATGATAACAGATGATTTGGAAAGAATTAAAGAAGAGCTTGAGACCGCTCAGGAGGATCCTGAATATACGGACTTGCTTCTCAAGAAAGCAACAGAAATATTTACTTTCTAGGTAAGACAAAAGAGGCTGAATTGAACATCAGCCTCTTTTTATGCTATTAGAATGGTAATTTACCAGCAAAAGCCCCTAGTTTCTTTTTAGTTGCTTCATCAATTTGTTCAAGAGCAGCATTGACTGCTTGAACTGTCATATCTGATAGAGTTTCAATATCTTCTGGGTCAACAACTGCTGGATTGAAGTCAATCCTAACAATTTTCTTGTCTCCTGTTAGTGTAGCAGTTACAAGGTTTTGGGCAGAAGTTCCAACAAATTCTGTAGCAGCAAGTTCAGCCTGACTTTGCTCCATTTGTTTTTGAAGTTTTTGAGCTTGACGCATCATGTTTTGCATATTCATCATGGTGGTATATAGCTTCCTTTTCTTTTATTTTCCCTATTATTTTAACAATTTTAACTAGAAAAGTCTATTTTTAATTTTAGTACTCTTTTTCTATCTTAATTCATTTTAAGATTTCTTTAAGTTTTCTATACTATTCTAAAGAACTCTATATTAATCGAGACCTAGAAATGTCAGATTAGAACTCAATTTTTCTAAATCCATGCTCTTGATACTAGTTTCTAGCTAGAGTGACCTAGTATTTTTTTAAGATAGTGCTAGATTATGATATAATAGAAAAGAATGAGTTTTTTAAAACAAACTAAAGGAGTATCAATATGATTTATGCTGGAATTTTAGCAGGTGGAACTGGCACGCGTATGGGAATTAGTAATTTACCCAAACAATTTCTTGAGTTGGGAGATCGCCCAATTTTAATTCATACTATTGAAAAATTTGTCTTGGAACCAAGTATTGAAAAGATTGTAGTTGGAGTTCATGGTGACTGGGTTACACACGCAGAAGATTTAGTTGAAAAATTCCTACCACTCCACAAGTATCGTATTATCATCACAAAAGGTGGTGCGGATCGTAATTCTAGTATTGAAAAAATTATTGAAGCTATTGATGCTTACCGTCCACTGACAGCAGATGATATTGTGGTGACGCATGATTCAGTTCGTCCTTTCATCACTCTTCGAATGATTCAAGACAATATTGAACTCGCTAAAAACCATGATGCTGTCGATACCGTGGTTGAAGCGGTGGATACCATTGTTGAAAGTACAAATGGTCAGTTTATCACAGATATTCCAAATCGCGCTCATCTATACCAAGGACAGACTCCACAAACCTTCCGTTGTAAAGACTTTATTGAATTGTATGGTTCTTTATCAGCAGAAGAAAAAGAAATTTTGACAGATGCATGTAAAATCTTTGTCATTAAGGGTAAAGATGTTGCCTTGGCAAAAGGTGAATACTCAAATCTAAAAATCACAACAGTTACAGACTTGAAGATTGCTAAAAGCATGATTGAGAAAGACTAAAAACATGATTAATCAAATTTATCAACTGACGAAACCAAAGTTTATCAATATCAAATATCAAGAAGAGGAGATTGATCAAGAGAATCATATCCTTATTCGATCAAACTTTATGGCGGTTTGTCATGCGGATCAACGTTACTATCAAGGAAAACGTGATCCCAAAATATTATCTAAAAAGCTTCCAATGGCTATGATTCACGAGTCTTGTGGGACTGTTATTTCTGATCCCACAGGTACCTACAAAGTTGGCCAGAAGGTCGTCATGATTCCCAATCAACCACCTATGCAGAGTGATGAGGAATTTTATGAAAACTATATGACTGGAACCTATTTCTTGTCTAGTGGTTATGATGGCTTTATGCGAGAATTTGTTTCTCTACCTAAGGATCGTGTGGTAGCTTACGAGGACATAGAAGATACAGTAGCTGCCATTACTGAGTTTGTCAGTGTGGGTATGCACGCCATGAATCGTTTCTTGACAGTTTCTCACAGCAGACGTCAGCGTATTGCAGTTATTGGAGATGGTAGTCTAGCCTTTGTAATGGCAAATATTATCAACTATACCTTGCCTGAAGCAGAGATTATTGTCATTGGCCGTCATTGGGAGAAACTTGAACTCTTCTCATTTGCGAATGAACGTTATATCACTGACAGTATTCCAGAAGACCTTAGTTTTGATCATGGTTTTGAATGTTGTGGTGGTGATGGTTGTGGACCTGCTATTAATGATCTCATTCGTTACATCAAACCACAGGGAACAATTTTGATGATGGGTGTTAGTGAGTACAAGGTAAATATCAATACTCGAGATTCCCTCGAAAAAGGTTTATTATTAGTAGGTTCTTCGCGTTCAGGACGAATTGACTTCGAAAAAGCTATCCAAATGATTGAGATTAAGAGATTTGCCAATCGTTTGAAAAATATCATTTATTTAGAAGAACCAGTCAGAGAAATCAAAGATATTCACCGAGTTTTTGCAACTGACTTAAATACCGCATTTAAGACAGTCTTTAAGTGGGAAGTCTAATGGAGGACGATTGTGGAAAAAAATATTAAGGAAAAACTTACCTCTTTACTATCAACTGATGAAGATATTCTGAGCGTTGAACAATTAGGTGGTATGACCAATCAAAACTACTTGGTCAAAACAAGCTCAAATCAGTATATCGTTAAGTTTTTCGGAAAAGGTACAGATAAATTAATCAACCGCCAGAATGAAAAGTTCAATCTTGAATTGTTGAAGGATTTGAAATTAGATGTAGAAAATTATCTTTTTGATATCGAAGCAGGTATCAAGGTCAATCAATACATCGAAAATGCAGAGACACTTGATTCAACTACCATTAAAACTAAATTTGAGAAGATAGCTCCAATTTTACAAACGATTCATGCTTCGGGTAAAGAATTAAAAGGAGAGTTTGCTCCTTTTGAGGAAATTAAAAAATATGAATCATTGATTCAAGGGGAGATTTCCTATCCGAACTATGAAGTTGTCAGAAAATCTGTATTTTCTCTGAAAGACCAACTTGAAGAAATTGGAATGGATAAGAAATCGTGTCATATTGATTTGGTCCCTGAAAACTTTATTGAAGGATCAGATGGACATCTTTATCTCATTGATTGGGAATATTCATCTATGAATGATCCTATGTGGGATTTGGCAGCCCTCTTCCTAGAATCTGAATTTACAAGTGCAGAGGAAGAAGACTTCCTAAGTCATTATGAGAGTGATAAGACTCCCGTTTCTAGAGAGAAAATTCGTATCTACAAAATATTGCAAGATATTATTTGGAGTCTCTGGACTATCTACAAAGAAGAAAATGGTGCAGATTTCGGAGATTATGGAATCTCTCGTTACAATAGAGCTGTGAAGGAATTGGATTATATGGGAGGTTCTAATGAAGGCTAAAAATGGAGTTTCTTTTGGGCTACTATCAGGTGTGTTCTGGGGATTAGGATTAACTATTAGTGCTTATATCTTTTCAATATTCACGGATTTATCGCCCTTTGTAGTAGCAGCAGCACACGATTTCCTAAGTATTTTTATCTTGCTAGGATATCTTCTAGTTAAGGAAGGCAGAGTTCGTTTTTCAATCTTCTTGAACATTCGAAATGTCAGTGTTATCATCGGAGCTTTACTAGCCGGTCCGATTGGTATGCAGGCCAATCTCTATGCGGTTAAGTATATTGGAAGTTCATTAGCTTCGTCAGTCTCAGCTATTTATCCGGCAGTCTCAGTCTTGCTTGCCTTCTTCTTTTTGAAGCACAAGATTTCCAAAAATACAATTTTTGGTATCTTTCTAATCATTGCTGGGATTATTGCTCAGACCTATAAAGCAGAGCAGGTTAATTCTTTCTACATAGGTATTCTATGTGCTTTGATTTGTGCTTTTGCTTGGGGAAGTGAAAGTGTTCTGAGCTCATTTGCTATGGAAAGTGAACTCAGTGAACTCGAAGCACTCTTGATACGACAAGTCACATCCTTCTTGTCCTATCTTGTCATTGTTCTCTTCTCGCATCATTCATTTGCAGAAGTGGCAAATGGCCAATTGTTTGGTCTATTAATTGTCTTTGCAGCATTTAATATGATTTCTTATCTTGCCTACTATATGGCTATCAATCGATTGCAACCAGCAAAAGCAACTGGTTTAAATGTCAGTTATGTAGTTTGGACTGTCCTGTTTGCAGCAATGTTCTTGGGGACACCTCTGACTGTCTTGACCATTATAACTTCATTTGTTGTAATGGCTGGTGTTTATATTATCATTAAAGAATAAAGGAGAAAACGCGTGAAAGCGATCATCTTAGCAGCGGGATTGGGAACTCGTTTAAGACCTATGACAGAAAACACTCCCAAAGCCTTGGTACAAGTTAATCAAAAACCTTTGGTTGAATATCAAATTGAATTTTTAAAAGAACGTGGAATTGATGATATTATCATCGTTGTAGGTTATTTGAAAGAACAATTCGACTACCTTAAAGAGAAGTATGGCGTTCGTTTGGTCTTCAACGACAAGTACGCTGATTACAATAATTTTTACTCACTTTACTTGGTAAAAGAAGAGTTGGCTAACAGCTACGTTATCGATGCGGATAACTATCTTTTCAAAAATATGTTCCGCAATGACATCGAGCGTTCAACATACTTCAGCGTTTATCGTGAAGACTGTGACAATGAATGGTTCCTAGTTTACGGAGAAGATTATAAAGTTCAAGATATCATCGTTGATAGTAAGAATGGTCGCATCCTGAGTGGTGTGTCATTCTGGGATGCTCCAACAGCGGAGAAAATTGTTGGATTTATCGACAAAGCCTATGCAAGCGGCGAATTTGTAGATCTCTACTGGGACAACATGGTTAAAGATAATATCAAAGAACTGGATGTTTACGTAGAGGAATTGGAAGAAAACTCTATCTATGAAATCGATAGTGTAAAAGATTATCAAAAATTGGAGCAGATTCTTTCTTCACAAAAATAAGTAAACTAAAATACGTCTGACACCTTACCTATTTTTGCTTGACTTTTTAGGGTTGATACAGTATACTAGTAAAAATTTAACCTTTAAGGGAAGTCCAGAGAGGCTCACAAGGTGTCAGATAGAAAATAGATTACACAAACTTCGAATAAACAAAGTTTATTTGATTCTTTTCTGTAAGTATCTTACTGAAACCTTGCGATTGCAAGGTTTTTCTTTTTCTGAACCCCTTGAAATTTAAGGAGGAAAAGTTATGAATCCAAATTGTAAAAAACGCATGGGTGCCATTCGCTTGGAAACCATGAAAGTAGTATCTCAACAGGAAATCGCACCAGCGATCTTTGAACTCCTACTTCAAGGAGAAATGGTTGAAGCTATGAAAGCAGGCCAATTTCTTCATTTACGAGTTCCTGATGATGCTCATCTCTTGCGGCGTCCGATTTCAATCTCGTCTATAGATAAGGCTAATAAACAATGCCGTCTTATCTATCGTATCGAAGGTTCTGGCACGGCAATTTTTTCAACCTTAAAAACAGGTGATAGCTTAGATGTTATGGGACCTCAGGGGAATGGTTTTGATTTATCTGATTTAGAGCAGCATAGTCGTGTTCTCTTAGTTGGTGGCGGAATTGGTGTGCCTCCTTTATTTGAAGTAGCTAAGCAACTGCATGAGCGTGGTGTAGATGTCACAACGGTTCTAGGATTTGCGACCAAAGATGCAGTTATTTTGGAAGATGAATTATCCCAATACAGCAAAGTCTTTGTAACGACTGATGATGGCTCTTATGGCTTCAAGGGTAATGTCTCAGTTGTGATTAAGAAATTTGATAACGAATTCGATGCAATTTACTCATGCGGTGCACCTGGTATGATGAAATATATCAATCAAACCTTTTCCGAACATCCAAGAGCTTATCTATCTCTTGAATCCCGTATGGCCTGTGGTATGGGGGCTTGCTACGCTTGCGTCTTGAAAGTACCAGATAGTGAAACAGTTAGTCAACGTGTGTGTGAAGATGGGCCTGTATTTAAAACAGGAACAGTAGTTTTATAAGGAGCGTGTCATGACTGCAAATCGATTACAAGTTTCTCTACCGGGTTTAGAATTAAAGAACCCTATCATTCCTGCTTCAGGTTGTTTTGGTTTTGGTCAAGAGTATGCCAAATACTATGATTTAGACCTCTTAGGATCCATCATGATAAAGGCTACTACGCTTGAACCAAGGTTTGGAAATCCAACTCCACGAGTGGCAGAAACACCTGCAGGTATGCTCAACGCTATTGGTTTACAAAATCCAGGTTTAGAGGTCGTTCTCTCTGAGAAACTACCATGGCTTGAAAGAGAATATCCAAATCTCCCTATTATCGCCAATGTTGCTGGCTTTTCAAAACAAGAATACGCAGCAGTTTCTCATGGTATTTCAAAAGTAACTAACGTGAAAGCCATCGAGCTCAATATCTCTTGTCCTAACGTTGATCACGGTAATCATGGACTATTAATTGGACAAGATCCTGAGTTAGCCTATGATGTGGTGAAGGCTGCCGTAGAAGCATCAGATGTGCCCGTTTACGTCAAATTGACTCCAAGCGTTACTGACATCGTAACCATTGCTAAGGCTGCAGAAGATGCCGGTGCTAGTGGTTTGACCATGATTAATACACTTGTAGGGATGCGTTTTAATCTCAAGACTAGAAAACCAATCCTCGCCAATGGAACAGGTGGCATGTCTGGACCTGCAGTATTTCCTGTAGCCCTAAAACTAATCCGTCAAGTAGCTCAAACAACTAAGCTTCCAATCATTGGGATGGGAGGAGTTGATTCAGCTGAAGCTGCCTTAGAAATGTATCTGGCAGGAGCCTCAGCAATCGGTGTCGGAACAGCCAACTTTACCAATCCCTATGCTTGTCCAGATATTATCGAAAATCTACCAAAAGTCATGGATAAGTACGGGATCCAAAGTCTAGAAATGTTGCGAAAAGAAGTCAGAGAAAGTTTGCTCTAAGTTTTATGTCCTGAATTCAGTCTAAATTGTTTTGAAAGCGCCATTTTTCTGGTATAATAAATACTATGATTATTACAGTACCTATTAAAACAGAAAAAGATATTGCAACACCAGGACCAAACGTCCTTGTACTTGGTTATTTTGATGGAGTTCACCTTGGACATCAAAAATTATTTGATATAGCTTCTAACATTGCTGCTGAAAAGCGCCAAGGAGTAGCTTTAGTAACTTTTAACGAATCACCAAAGCTAACTCTGAATCAATACTCACCTGAACACTTATTGCATATTTTGAATGCTAGTGAACGTGAACGTCGATTGAAGCGAGCTGGAGTTGAGAGCTTGTATTTGATGGATTTCACTAGTCGAGTAGCAAATATGACTGCAAAAGAATTCATTGATACCTACGTCAAGGAAGCAAAGGCAGATACGATTGTAGTTGGTTTTGACTATACTCTTGGTTCAGATAGAAAAACAGCTGAGGATTTAAAAGAACTCTTCCATGGAGAAGTAGTTATTGTTCCACCAGTTGAGGACGAAAAGGGGAAAATTAGTTCAACGCGCATTCGCCAAGCCATTCTAGAAGGAGATGTAAAAGAAGCAGGCAAACTTTTGGGATTCCCTTTACCAACGAGAGGTGTAGTGGTTCACGGAAATGCTCGAGGTCGAACTATTGGCTTCCCAACAGCTAATCTAGTCAACTTGGATCGGACATATATGCCAGCTGATGGTGTTTATGCTGTTGACGTTGAAATTCAAAGAAAAGTCTATCGTGGTATGGCGAGTCTAGGTAAAAATGAAACCTTTGATGGCGAAGAAGAGCGTTTTGAAGTTCATATCTTTGATTTTTCCGACGATATCTATGGCGAAACTGTCATCGTTTCCTGGTTGGACCGTATCCGGGATATGGTAAAATTTGATAGCGTTGATCAATTAGTTAAGCAATTAGAAGAAGATGAAAAGATAGCTAGAAAATAAAATCAAAAAATAGTAGAGTTTGGGATTTTCTCAAACTCTTTTTAGATAGGAAATTAACAATCTAAAAATGTATTTTAAAAACTGATCAATTTTGATACAATTTAATTATCAAACTAAAGGAGACACTTATGTTTAAGGAAAAAAGAAATAAAGGATTTATTTCTGCCCTAGTCATTGCGCTGATTTTTTTGGCTTTGGCAGGATTGATGGGATTTTTGGGGAGTAAGCATAAAAATCCCACAAAAGAATTTGCCAGTAATAGTTATTCAGGAGTTGAAGTACGAATGCCGGTTTATGATATCTATCCAGAAGTGGTAGGGGAAGTTGAAGGCGGAAGTGTACTTTATCTTGTCCAATATAGTAAAGACGGAGATGGGAAATATGCAGTGATTGAAGCTAGTGAGAATGATGCCACAATTAAGAGTATCATGGAGCAAGCAGAGGCTGGAACGCTTTACGATCATCCAGCAACCATAATTGGAACTCAACTACAACCACTTGCTACCAAAAAGAATAAGTCGAGAAATAATCGTATTGTTGATTTATCAGGCTTTTTAAAGTCTATCCTTGAACCATCATCGGTTGTTTATCAAAATATGAATAGCAATCTTTATTTAAGTACGACCGAACATGCCAATGATGGCTGGATATTTATCATTGGGGTGATTTTCTTTGGAGGAACAGGAGTGTTTTTAGTAGTAAGTGCCTTTCTTATTCGGAAAAAAACGATTGCTTCTCTGGAAGAAATTTATCAAGCCTATCCTGAATTGCAAGGAAACGTTGAAAATATGGCTGGTTTAGCAGAATTTTATGATGAAAATCTAAAAGTAATTCTCTATAAAAACCACCTCATCACCTACTATAAAGGAACGCAAGCTTTAGATCTAAGAGATGTAGACCATCTTTATCTTGTAGAAACGAAGATTAATAAATCATTGTTTTCGAAAAAAATTTATCAATTTTGTTATATCCGTAAGAATGGCAAGAAAAAACAAGATATGGTTTTGAAATCAACAAAAACAGTTCAAGAAGACCTTGAAGAACTTTGGAGTCTTATCTCAAAAAATTATCCTGATATTCAACTTGGAGTGTAAAACTAAGGCATCGAATTTTCGATGCTTTTTTTAGTATTAATCTAATGAATTCCTATAAAATATCTTTTCTTTTTTCTTTTATTATTTTATGAAAACTGGTATAATAAGAAGCGGGATAAGAGTTTTATTTTCCTAAAATCCGAACATAAGGAGATAAAAAAATGTTTTTTAGACGTCAGGAAGGACGATATAGAGAAACAG
>NZ_JVKV01000017.1 GCF_001072375.1 Streptococcus pseudopneumoniae | reverse complement strand
GAAAGGCGGAAACTGCCTCATCATCAAAAGAGGCAAGAAAAGCTCTTGCCTCATCTCCCAATATTGCTTCATATTTTTTTACAAATCCTTCTGGAAATTGCATGTAAGTTTATTTCCTTTCATAGATATAGGATTGGATTTCTGCCAACTTGTCTGTTGGAACCATCATGATTGGTTGTCGTGTCTGAAAATCCACCGGTTCTCCATTTAAGGTTACAATCTGATAACCTAAACTTTTTCCAATGATACCAGCTGCAGCATAGTCCCAAGGTTGGAGATAGGTGATATAGGTCAATAGCTGACCAGATAATATTTTTGAAAAACTAATAGCCGCACTTCCATATATTCGTACACCAAGTGAAGCATTAGCCAATTCTGCGACACCCCAGGCGTTTGTTTCCAACATGCCAGCATTACTCGCAATTAGAAAATCTCGCAAGGGCTTATCTTTAAAACTAGGCAAGGGTTCTTCATTGAGACAGGCCCGAAAAGCACCTCCTCCATGATAACAATGACCTTTCATAACATCATAAATGATCCCAAACTGACCCACACCATTCTCAAAATAAGCTACCATAATGGCAAAATCATCACCTTGGGCGACAAAGTTGTTGGTACCATCAATGGGATCAATGACCCAAACAGATCCATGTCCAACTGAAGCACGTAAACATCCCTCTTCTGCACAAAATTGGTCATCCGGAAAATGCGAACGAATCTTATCAATCAAAAAATTCTGAACTTCCTTGTCCAAACGAGTCACCAAGTCTGTAGGGGATGATTTTCTCTCAATATGCAATTCTTCCTGCATGTGAGCTAGAATATAGTCTCCTGCTTCCTTGACAATCTCTTTAGCAAACACAAATTTATTTTCCAAGCGAAATCTTCCCTTCCCCTTGTTCTTTGGCCAATTGGACAGCTCGATAGAAGGAGTAACCACTCGCAGTTTCAAATTCACGGCCCAAGCGTTTCTCTTCACTCTTGCTTGGAACAACCGCTTTGAATCCCTTGTAGGAATCTAGTAGTTTCTTTGCTTCTACCTTAGTCTCATAGGCTGCTTCAACATCATTAAAAAAAGAAAGCACTGAAGCAAGTTCTTCAGTGCTCCACGACAAATCTAGTGGGTAACTATACTGTTTATTCATCTAATTAATACCAGCTCTCAATGTAGCTTCTTTCAGTTCTTGTTTACGGTAACTACGAGGGAGAAAAGCACGAATCTCATCTTCATTAAAACCGATTTGCATCCGCTTGGCATCAATAATAATCGGACGACGCAAAAGACTTGGATACTGCTCAATTAAATGAAGCAACTCCGATACTGAGATACTCTCTACATCAATATTCAATTTTTGAAAAATCTTTGAACGAGTCGAGATGATGTCATCAGTACCATTTTCGGTCAAGGAAAGAATGTGTTGCAGTTCTTTTCTCGTTAAAGGGCTGGTCATAATATTATGCTCTTGGAAGGGCACTTTATGCTTCTCAAGCCAGGCCTTTGCTTTACGACATGATGTACAACTCGGTGATAAAAATAGTGTAATCATGCTTTCCTCTTCTTTACATACTTTTCTATTTCTATTATACAAAAAAATAAAGCGCTTGACTAGTTATTTCCGTAAAAAAACCTACTTTTTCAAGAAAAATAGGTTTTTGGGAATCACATATGAATGTTTTGCTTAAATATAGAAATATTCATGTTATAAACGATAGTTTTTCCTACATTTTATTTGGAATCAGTAATACTTTTCTTCACTTATCTATTTGTTTTTCGACTCTGAAGGTACATAAATCCAAAAATCAATTCATACAAGCAGAAAAATAGAAGAAAGGCATGGAGGAAAAAGTCCTCTGGTAGGATAAGAATGACTGGATCCTTTGCCGGATCAAATAGCCAGGTATCATCACCTACAAAAAGAATTTGATGAAACAAAGTAAAGAACTGCTCAAATCCGATGAAGACACCAACTAACCCAAGTACCAAAGGTAGCGAGAGCATGATTAAGAGACCTCTACGGTACAGAGATAGAAATCCTTTCTGAATGACCTGCTTCCAAAAAAGATAGAATATCGGTAAGGTAACTATCGCTACTCCTTGCGCTAGATGGAAGAGTCCCTTCACAACTGCAAAATGATGGATGCCAGAAGCTGATGAAGGAAAATCTGGCATTCCCAATGCTTGATTTAATGGATTGGTCAAATAATCCATCAAAACATTAAAATTATGCTGGATGGTCTGAGGTTGCAGATGAACACGATTTGTCAAGTTTAACCAAGAAATTTCCTGAGGATAGACCAACCAAGCTAGGTAAATGGTCAATAAAATAGCAACCGAGAGGAGAAAGAGAATACTTCCTACAAAAGTAAACTTAGTTTTCATCGAAATTCCACTCCGCTAGACTTGAAAGGACATGAGTTGGTGCAATTGGCAAGTCTGCTACTTCTTCAGGTTTTGTAAATCCTGTCGTTACCAAAAGACTAGGAATGCCATTGTCAATACCAGCTCGAATATCAGTCAGGTAGTTATCCCCTACCATGACAATTTCTTGGCGCTCAAGTCCTAGGTGTTCAACAGCCTTATCCATAATAATCGCATTAGGTTTTCCAATATAAACTGGTTTTACGCGAGTTGCTGCTTCTAGAAGAGTAATCAGTGAACCAGCACCAGGTAAAAGTCCACGTTCTGTTGGAATATTCAAATCTGGGTTGGTACCGATAAAATGAGCACCTTTATGGATAGCTAGGGTTGCCGTAGCAAATTTTTCATAGTCTACTTGCCAGTCCAAACCAACAACAACATAGGCTGGGTTTTCTTTATCTTCAACATAACCAGCTGCTTGAATGGCTTCCTTGAGCCCTGCTTCTCCGATGACATAGACTGTCTTTTCAAGTCCTAGGTCATTCATGTAATCAATAGTCGCTAAGGTTGCAGTATAAATGGTTGATACAGGCGTGTCAATGTTGAAGTGATTAGCCAACATCTCTTGGACACTCTCAGGTGTACGAGTAGTGTTATTTGTTACGAAAAGATAAGGAATCTCTCTTTTTTGTAACTCATGAACAAAAGCTTCTCCTGCTGGGATTCTATCTTTCCCCTTATAGATTGTTCCGTCTAAATCAATTAAATATCCTTTATAAGTCATATCTTTCTTTCTAATATTTGTTAATTTCTTGCCAAGTTATCTTTGCTTGAGCATTGATGTCGCCATCACTTGAGACTTGGTGATTGCTTTCTAGTTCATTCAATTCATAACTAGAAGTAATCATTCCGCCTGGTCGAACTTCCTTGACATATTTGAGGTTGATTTTTTTGGGAATATGGTTGGTAAGAAAATCGGCTCCCATGACCTCAAAAATCCAATCCAGATATTTGCTGTTATTGACGTGACCATTCATATCTAAGTCATAGAAACGAACATGGTAGTCCTTGCTTATTGCTTCTTCCAGCTCTGTATATTTTGGCCCACGGACCAGTTTCTTAGAAAACTCAGATTGGTAAGGGGCGACAATTTCTGGTACTACAGGATGAACCTTTCGACTCTCACGATCCATAAGGACAAAGGTAGCTACCATATGAATGATTTCTTGACCATCTTCATCATAAATAGTAAATCGGCGGTAACAAAAGAGACGATTATAGGTCAAAGCTTCTGTTTCAATGGTGATTTCCTCAGCAAAACGAGGCAAACGAACCACGTCAATATCATAATCTGTGATAATCCAGACCAGATTATACTGTTCTAAAACATCCTTATCACTCACTCCCAGTTCAATTGACTGCATCCCTGAGACCTGGAGGGACAACAAGATCACATCTGGTAGCTTGATATGGCCATTCATATCAGCCATATCAAAAGGAATTTTCATCTTCATTTGATAAGTTAAGCCCATAATTTTACTCCAATATAAATCGTTCTGCTACTGTATCACCTAAGAAGAGCCCTCTCTTAGTCATACGAACACAATCACCCTCAACCTGCATAAGACCTTGTTGAATCAATTCTCTAACAATATCTCCATAAAGTTCCTGGAAAGACCGTTCAAATTTTTCTTCAAAACGTGTCATAGAAACTCCTGACTTCTTACGAAGTCCAAGGAACATCTCTTCTTCCATTCGTTCTCTCTTACTCAAGTGTTCTTCATTTATGCGAGCATTCCCATCTTCTACTGCCTTTAAATAATGGCGGATCGGCCCATGGTTTTTATAGCGAACACCGTCTACATAGCCAGACGCACCAGCACCAATTCCATAATACTCAGCATTGTCCCAGTACATAAGATTGTGACGACTTTCAAAGCCTGGTTTAGAAAAGTTAGAAATCTCATAGTGCTCAAAGCCAGCTCTTTCTAGCTCTGCAATGATATACTCAAACATCTCTGCTTCTAATTCTTCCTTAGGAAGTGGTAATTTCCCTCGTCTCATACGATTCATAAAGACCGTATGATTTTCTAAAATTAAGCTATAGAGGCTCATATGAGGAATATCAAGAGCAATTGCCTTGGCAACATTGTCCTTAACTTGTTCCATAGTCTGACCAGGAAGTGCGTAAATTAAGTCAATGGAAATATTGTCAAAACCAGCTAGTTTAAGGCGATCGATATTTTCATAAATATCCTTTTCAGTATGACTACGCCCAATCTTTTTCAGCATTTTGTCATCAAAGGTCTGAACTCCTAAGGAGACACGATTGACTGCAGAATTTTGCAAGACTGCAATCTTATCAGCATCCAGGTCACCAGGATTAGCCTCAATGGTTAACTCTTCCAACATTGACAAGTCCAGGTTTTTAGTCAATCCATCTAACAAAGTTTCCAATTGAGAAGCAGACAAGGCTGTCGGTGTCCCACCACCAATATAGAGTGTACGCAATTTTTGAATATCATAAGAATGAAATTCTTGCAGTAGATGCTCTAGATAGCTGTCTACTGGCTGATTTTTAATAAAGACCTTTGAAAAGTCACAATAATAACAAATCTGTGTGCAAAACGGAATATGCACATAGGCTGATGTCGGTTTCTTCTGCATAGTATTTATTATACCACAAAGAGTTCACTCAAGAAAAAAATCACCATTCTTGATTTTCTAGAAAACCAAGAAATGGTGATTCTATGTTAATTTTCTTGAAGCTCAATGACAATTTCTTGGCCATTTTCTTTTTCTTCCACAACTACTTTCTCTTCCAGTTGTGATTTAAAATGATTCAAGGTTTCTTTTGAAGCTTCAGTCGCTTGTTGAGCATGATATTTTGCTTTATCAAGAACAGTGTCAAGAGTAATTTCCCCAGATTCAATCTGCTCTTTTGTTTTCAGAACAAATTCTTTGGTTTGTTCTTTGACATCCGTTAATTTTTCACAAACCTGCTCTTTAGCATACTCAGGATCTTCTTTTAGATCTTCTAAAAATTCTTGTGCTTGGCTTCTAACTTGTTTTCCTTTGTCACTTGTTAGAAACAAGGCAGCTGCAACACCTGAAACAGTTCCTAAAAGGATAGATGATAGTTTTCCCATTAGTCAACTCCTTTTTTATTTTTTAAAAAATTTACTTGCAACACGAATAGCAGACAAACCTGCACCAGTTTTTATAGTTTTTGATCCAGCAGATGAGGCCTTTTTACTCAAAACACGTGCTTGCTCATTTAGGTCAGAAACAGAAACAGAAAGGTCTGCAACAGCTGTAAAGAGGGGATCAATTGTAGCAACTTTGACATTGATATCATCAACAAGAACGTTGACCTTTGTAAGCAATTCATTTGTTTGATGAAGAGTTACATCTACATCTGATGTTAAAGTTTTAACAGTTTTTTCAGTTTCATCAATTACACGACCAACTTTTTGAAGAGTAATAATCAGATAAACTAAAAAGACAACCAAGGCAATCGCTACAATAATATAAGCCACTTCTAACATTTTAATTCTCCTTTTTTACATTATAAAATGGTGCTTTTTTCCGATTTTGATAAAAGATGATATAAATACCAAGGCCAATCAATAGGGCAGACAACCACTGGGATACTCGGAGTCCAAAGAACATGAGACTATCCGTACGCATGCCCTCAATAATCATACGTCCAAATCCGTACCAAATTAGATAAAAAGCAGTGATATGACCACGACGGATATTCTTTAATCGGCGTCTAAAAATGACAATCAAGGCAAAACCGATCAGATTCCAGATAGATTCGTATAAGAAGGTTGGTTGGCGGTAAGAGCCATCAATATACATCTGATTCTTAATAAAATCAGGTAAGTAATCAAGATTTTCAACGACTGCTCCATAAGCTTCTTGGTTAAAGAAGTTTCCCCAACGTCCTAGACTCTGAGCAATCATGACGCTCGGAGCTGCAATATCTAAGAAATCCCAAGTATTGATTAATTTGCGATCAGCAAAGATATAGAGAACAATCGCTCCAGTAATTAAACCACCATAAATCGCAAGCCCACCATTCCAAATAGCAAAAATCTCTCCTAGATGTTGGCTATAATAATCAAATCTAAAAATAACATAGTAGAGTCTAGCACCAATGATGGATAAAGGAAAAGCAATTAAGATAAAGTCCAAAATATCATCAGATAAAATCTTCTTTTTAGGCGCTTCTTTACTAGCAAGATATACCGCTAAAACAAGACCTGAAACAATGCAGAGTGCATACCATCTAACAGCTAAAGGACCAATTTGAAAAGCGATTGGATCAATCATCTTTCACCTCGTTCTTTGCAATCAGATTTGTCAATCTTTCTTCAAACAAGCGAGTAGCATCAAAGCCCATTTCCTTAGCACGATAATTCATCGCTGCCGCTTCGATAACTACAGAAATATTACGTCCTGTTTTTACAGGAATGCGGATACGTGGAATGGATACTCCAGAAATCTCCAATTCCTCAGCATTATTGCCTAGACGATCAAAAGTCTTTTGCGTGTCATAATTTTCAAGATAGACAGCTAACTGAACTTGTGAAGAATCCTTAACTGCACTGGCACCATAAAGACTCATCACATCTATAATACCAACACCACGAATCTCAAGTAAATGCTTCAAGATTTCAGCTGGTTCACCCCAGAGAGTCATTTCATCCTTAGCAAAGATATCTACACGGTCATCAGCCACCAAACGGTGTCCTCGTTTCACGAGTTCTAGACCTGTCTCACTCTTACCAATACCACTGTCGCCCTGGATTAACACACCCATACCATAGATATCCATCAAGACACCATGTACACTTTCACGCTCAGCCAAACGAGAATCTAGGTAACTTGATAATTCCCCAGACAGACGACTTGTTGCTGTACGACTCGTTAAAATAGCGATTTTACATTCTCTAGCAGCCTTTAGCATTTCCTCTGGAACTACTAAACCACGCGCAACAATAACTGCAGGTGTTTCCGGTTGGAACAATTTCTGCAAAATATGGTAGCGGTTATGAGAAGACATGCTAATCAGATAAGACCACTCTTTCATCCCCAGTAGTTGAATCCGCTCTGGGGTATAGTAATCAAAATAGCCTGTCATTTCGAGACCTGGACGACAAATATCGCCTGTATTGATTTCTTTTTCAAGTAATTCTGGCTCACCATAGACAATGTCTAATCTGAGCTTATCAATCACTTCTTTGACTAAAACCGACATAATTTTCTCCTTCAATCGAGTTCTCCCTACTATTATATCAAATTGTAGTAGGAAGTTTATGTTTTTAACAGTATTTGAGGTATTTATTTAAGAAAGTAACCTTTATAATTTTAACAATCAAAAGGGATTAAACAGACTCTTAGAAGTTAACAAAAAAAGACTAGACAAGTCTAGCCTTTCTTATTAATTAGAATTTTTTACGTTTACGAGCTGCTTCTGATTTACGTTTACGTTTTACAGAAGGTTTTTCATAGAATTCACGTTTGCGTGTTTCTTGAAGAGTACCAGCTTTAGTAACTGCACGTTTGAAACGACGAAGAGCATCGTCAAGAGATTCATTCTTACGTACTACTGTTTTAGACATTTTTTTCACTCCCTTCAAGTTCAAGATCTATTCTATTTTACACGGAATAAAGAAAATTGTCAAGAAAAAAATGAAATTCTCCCAAATCATTCCATTTGATTTTAAAAAAATTTCCCCCTTACACCTAACCTAGTTCTCCACTTATAAAATTCATTCCAGACTGCCAAATAATTTATTTATTTCACACTCAATGGAATCTAGATATTCCCCATAATCTGACGGTAAATCAGAAATGGTATACAGATCCTGACTATCAAAATGCCAGACAAGATGTTTAAGTATCTGCTCTTGAATAAAATGTAAATCCTTTAGTTGACCTAAACTGATAGCTTCTATCTTTGCTAAATACTGACAAAAAGCAGAAAGTGCAGAACAATCAAATTTATCTTCTTCATATCAATACCTATAACATTTCTTTTTCAAGAATTGATAATTCTCAAAAAATGAAGATTATATATTCTTCTTTTCAAGGGAAAATCTATCATACATCCTACTATTAGAACTATTGTACCACTTTCAGAAAAACTGTATTCATTTTTGAACATATCCAGATCAAAAAACCACCCAATCCATAGGATCGAATGGTCTTTAATGATAAAAATCTTATTTCTTTAACAAGCTGAGTGCTGCTGCATCTGCGATAATAGTCACATCTGGATGGTTTTGCAGACTGCTTGCTGGAAGACTTTCTGTCACAGGACCTTCAACAGTTCCAGCGATAGCTTCTGCTTTTGATTCCCCATAAGCAAAGAGAAGGATAGATTTAGCATCCAAAATATTTTTAATCCCCATTGAAATAGCTTGTGTTGGAACATCTTCAATCTTCTCAAAGAAGCGCGCGTTAGCTTCGATTGTAGACTGGTCAAGCTCTACAAGGTGAGTTTGGCTATCAAATGGTGTGCCTGGTTCGTTAAAGCCAATATGACCATTGCGACCAATTCCTAAGATTTGTAGGTCAACTGGATGGTCAGCAAGAATTTGGTTGTAGCGTTCTACTTCTGCTTCTGCATTATCCTTGACACCACGTGGCAAGAAACTTTCTTTAAATGGTTTCTTGTTAAATAGATTTTCTTGCATAAAGTAACGGTATGATTGAGGATTATCCCCATCAAGACCTACGTACTCATCCAAGTTTACACTTGTGAGATTTGAAAAATCAAGATCACTCTCAACGATTCGTTGGTAAAATTCCAGAGGGCTACTTCCTGTTGCAAGCCCTAATGTTTGTGCCCCGTTTTCCAATTTTTCTTTTAAGATATCAAAAGCAACTTTTCCACCTTCAATTGGATTTTCCACTTGAATAACTTTCATAATTTTGTCCTCCATATTCTTTATTTTATTATATGGTATAGACCAATTTTTGTCAAGTGAAAACGGTTTATTTTTATTGAAATTATAAATATACTAAACAAATCAATTAAGAGTTCTACCCTTAAGCAAAAAAAGAGAGGAGTTTGACGTCCTCTCTTAAATCTTATATCAGAAATACTTCCTGATTATATTTTAGAAAATGATTCTTTTTCTTATACTATTTTTTACGTTTGGCAACCAAACTCAATCCAACTAAACCAAGTGCTACTCCTAAAACGATTAAGACTGTAGTTTTCTGTTCACCTGTTTTCGGTAACTCATTAGTCTTTTTCTTTTCAGGCGTTGACGATGTTACTGGTGCTGGAGGTGTAACTGAACTTGGTGGTGTTACTGGACCTGGAGGCGTTACTGGACCTGGAGGTGTTACTGGACCTGGAGGTG
>NZ_JVKV01000016.1 GCF_001072375.1 Streptococcus pseudopneumoniae | reverse complement strand
AGTTGAGTAGGGCTGTAAAAGCTGATGAAATCAGCGTAGTAGAGTCCACTCAACCACTGCGCCTTGCTCGACAACCCATAGAAAATTGAGAGGCTAGGTCTTTTGTCCCAGCCTCTTCTTTTTATAAGTATTTGGATTTACTTTTAATAACTTTTAAGTTATAATTTAAAAAAGCCAAGCGTGAACTGAAGGACTTAAAAGAAAGAGGGTTAAGTGATGAAAAATAGTGCTATTGGAAGTAACTGGAAGGATGTCCGGTCCCAACTCTTCACCAAGGAGGAAATCCTTGAAAGTGATATGCGGGTGGCAATCATGAGTGAGTTAATTGAAGCTAGACGTGAGCAAGGGATTAGTCAGAAAAAGCTAGAAGAACTTAGTGGAGTGAGCCAGCCTGTCATAGCAAGAATGGAAACAGGTAAGACCAGTCCTCAGTTGGATACGGTCTTGAAAGTTTTAGCCAGCTTAGGAAAGACACTAGCGGTTGTACCGCTTGAACAGGAAAATAGTTGAGAATCAGTGCCTATAGTCTTTTCTAATAACAAGCCATAGGTAGCTTTCAATTCAATATTTTTTTGCGCAGAACACAGCAACCTTGAAAGCCTACTAATCTGTATCTATCAAAGGATTTGGGGAATCTTCTCCAAATCTTTTTTTGTCTTTTAAATCGAGATATAGTTTCAAACTATATCAAAGCCTAATTTTTTACAATTATACAGACAGTTTCTTTTCTGTTAAGATAGTTTCAACAACAATTTTTGGAGGACAAAACATGTCAACTACAATTATCGGTTTCCCTCGTTTGGGTGAATTCCGCGAATTAAAATTTACAACTGAAAAATACTTTAGAAAAGAAATCTCAGAAGAAGAACTCTTGGCTGCTGCGAAAGAATTGCGTGCAAAACACTGGAATATCGTCAAAGAAAAAGGCATCACTGAAATCCCATCAAATGACTTTTCTCACTATGACAACTTCCTTGATGCTGCCTTCCTTTTCAACGTAGTTCCTGCTTCAGTGCAAAACTTGGAATTGTCAGACCTTGAACGTTACTTTGCTTTGGGACGTGGTTACCAAGGAGAAAAAGGGGATGTTCGTGCCCTTCCGATGAAGAAATGGTTCAACACTAACTACCACTACATCGTTCCTAAATTTGAAAAAGACACTCAAGTAAAATTGGCTGGTCACAAGATTTTCGATGAGTTCCAAGAAGCAAAAGAACTTGGTCTTAACACTCGTCCTGTCCTTGTAGGTCCATTCACGTTCCTTCAATTGTCAGACTTTGAAGAAGGTGTGAAAGCAGAAGACTTCGTAGATAGCTTAGTAGCTGCTTACCAAGATGTTTTTGCGAAATTGGCTGAACTTGGTGCAACTCGTATCCAACTCGATGAAGCTGCTCTTGTCAAAGACTTGACAGAAGAAGAAAAAGCACTCTTCTTGAACATCTACAACAAACTCTTGGCTGATAAAAAAGGTCTTGAAGTCTTGCTTCAAACTTACTTCGGTGACGTTCGTGACGTCTACGCTGACCTTGTGAAATTGCCAATAGATGCAATCGGTCTTGACTTCGTTGAAGGTAAGAAAACTCTTGAACTCGTTAAAGGTGGCTTCCCAGCTGACAAGACTCTTTATGCAGGTATTGTCAATGGTAAGAACATCTGGCGCAACAACTACGAAAAGAGCTTGGCTATTCTTGAGCAAATCCCAGCTGAAAACATCGTTTTGACAAGCTCATGCTCACTTCTTCACGTGCCATTTACAACTGCTAATGAAGATTTTGAACCAGCTATCTTGAACCACTTTGCATTTGCAGTTGAAAAATTGGATGAAATCCGTGACTTGGATGCTATCCGCAACGGTCAAGGTGCAGAAGCTCTTGCAGCAAACAAAGAACTCTTTGCGACTGAACGTGTTGGTGAAAATGCGGAACTTCGTGCTCGTATCGCTGGATTGACAGACGCAGACTACACTCGTTTGCCAGCCTTTGCTGAACGTGAAGCTATCCAAGAAGATGCCTTCAAACTTCCAGCTCTTCCAACAACAACTATTGGTTCATTCCCTCAAACAAAAGAAGTTCGTGCTAAACGTTTGGCCTTCCGTAAGGGTGAATTGTCTCAAGAAGAATACGATGCCTTCCTTGCTGAAACCATCAACGAATGGATCAAATGGCAAGAAGAAGTTGGATTTGACGTGCTTGTACATGGTGAATTCGAGCGTAATGACATGGTTGAGTACTTCGGTCAAAACTTGTCAGGTTACCTCTTCTCTAAGAATGGTTGGGTACAATCATACGGTATGCGTGGGGTTAAACCACCAATCATCTGGGGCGATGTCACTCGTCTCAACCCAATCACTGTGAAATGGTCTAGCTACGCACAAAGCCGTACTGACAAACCTGTTAAAGGTATGTTGACTGGACCTGTTACCATCCTTAACTGGTCATTCCCACGTGAAGACATCTCTATCAAGGATTCTACTCTTCAAATCGCTCTTGCTATCAAGGATGAAGTTCTTGACCTTGAAGCTGCAGGCGTGAAAATCATCCAAATCGACGAGGCTGCCCTTCGTGAGAAATTGCCACTCCGTCGTAGCGACTGGTACGAAGACTACCTTGACTGGGCTATTCCAGCCTTCCGCTTGGTACACTCAACAGTAGCGCCAGACACACAAATCCACACTCACATGTGTTACTCAGAATTTACAGATATCATCCCAGCTATCGACAACATGGATGCAGACGTTATCTCATTTGAAGCTAGCCGTTCAAACCTTGAAATCTTGGACGAACTCAAAGCGAAAAACTTCCAAACAGAAGTTGGACCTGGGGTTTACGATATCCACTCACCTCGTGTGCCTAACGAAGGCGAAATCGACCACACCATCGAAGCTATCCTTGCGAAAGTACCTAGCAAGAAAGTTTGGATCAACCCTGACTGTGGTTTGAAAACACGTGGTATCCCAGAAACGAAAGAAAGCTTGATCCGCCTTGTAGACGCTGCGAAAGCTGCGCGTGAGAAATTGTAAGAAAAGACAGTTCTCTATACATGGTTGATCAGTAAGAAATCAACTAGAAAAGGTTCATAAATATGTCACGTCAAACACCGTCACTCTCATTTGAAGTTTTCCCTCCAAACCCAGCAGTAGGCAATGACAAAATTATTGCAGCTCTGAAAGACATGCAGGGCTTGGCACCACACTTTATCAGTGTAACTGCCAGCAATAATAAATTTAATATCAAGGAGACGACGGTTCGTTTGGCAGATTATATCCAAAATGACTTGGAGATTCCGACCATTGCTCACTTGCCAGCTATCTACCTAACTAAGGATAAGGTAGCTGAGACTATTGCAGATTTGGATAAGGTTGGGGTTCAGAAAATCTTGGCTCTTCGTGGAGATATTATTCCGGATGTGGAGCCACAAAAAGATTTCCGTTACGCGACTGACTTGATTGAATTCATCAAGGAGCAGGCGCCACACTTTGAAATTATTGGCGCTTGTTACCCAGAAGGGCACCCTGATTCACCAAACCAAATCTCAGATATTCAAAATCTGAAAAGAAAAGTAGATGCAGGCTGTTCAAGTCTTGTCACTCAGCTTTTCTTTGACAATGAGCGTTTCTACGATTTCCAGGATAAGTGCACCTTGGCTGGTATTGATGTACCGATTCATGCAGGAATTATGCCAATCCTGAATCGTAACCAAGCTCTTCGTCTCTTGAAGACTTGTGAGAATATCCATCTCCCACGTAAGTTTAAGGCTATCTTGGACAAGTATGAGAATGACCCTGAGTCACTCAGAGCAGCAGGACTTGCCTATGCCGTGGACCAAATCGTGGACTTGGTAACGCAAGACGTAGCAGGCGTGCATCTCTACACCATGAACAATGCAGATACTGCTCAGTACATTCACCAAGCAACCCATGCCTTGTTTAATCACCAATCTTTAGGATAATAAAAAGCAAACCATTCTTCTTTTCATGGAGGAATGGTTCCTTTTTAATAGAAAAGCCAGCACTTTTTAAGAAAAATATGATAAAATAGACTCTGTACGTACTTGATACAAAGATGAGGGTATAAACGATATTTAAGTAGTCTTAATCTTATGTCAAAGAGATGTGAGTTAAAGAATCAAATCTAAAGTATTTTCGGAGTTGAACACGGGCTAAATCCCTAGTGAAAAAGATAGATTTCCTGGTGTGCACCGCACACTGCGTCAATCTCCTATTTTCATACGGGATTCTTAACGCCCTTTGTATCCTGATTTTTGTAGGCAAGGCGTATAATTTTATCAATCCAAAGGGGATTAAAATGACAAAACATGTGTTTCAAACGACTTTTGCGGGTCGTGAGTTGATCGTAGAGACTGGTCAGGTTGCTAAGCAAGCAAATGGCTCTGTTGTGGTACGTTACGGTGAGTCAACTGTCTTGACTGCTGCCGTTATGTCTAAGAAGATGGCAACTGGGGATTTCTTCCCGCTTCAAGTCAACTACGAAGAAAAAATGTATGCGGCTGGGAAATTTCCTGGTGGCTTTATGAAACGTGAAGGACGTCCTTCAACAGATGCGACTTTGACAGCGCGTTTGATTGACCGTCCAATCCGTCCAATGTTTGCGGAAGGTTTCCGTAACGAAGTGCAAGTCATCAACACTGTCCTTTCTTACGATGAAAATGCATCTGCACCAATGGCAGCCATGTTTGGTTCATCATTGGCCTTGTCTATCTCAGACATTCCATTTGACGGACCAATCGCTGGGGTACAAGTAGGCTATGTTGATGGAGAAATCGTCATCAACCCAACTCAAGAACAAGCAGAGCAATCGCTTCTTGAATTGACAGTAGCTGGTACTAAGCATGCTATCAACATGGTAGAGTCTGGTGCAAAAGAATTGTCAGAAGAAATCATGTTGGAAGCTCTTCTTAAAGGACACGAAGCCGTTAAAGAATTGATTGCCTTCCAAGAAGAAATCGTTGCGGCAGTCGGTAAGGAAAAAGCAGAAGTAGAATTGCTTCATGTAGATGCTGAATTGCAAGCTGAAATTATCGCAGCCTACAACAGTGACCTCCAAAAAGCGGTCCAAGTAGAAGAAAAATTAGCTCGTGAAGCTGCGACTCAAGCAGTAAAAGATCAAGTAACAGCAGTTTACGAAGAAAAATATGCAGACCACGAAGAATTTGACCGAATCATGCGTGATGTGGCTGAAATCTTGGAACAAATGGAACACGCAGAAGTGCGCCGTTTGATCACAGAAGACAAGGTTCGTCCTGACGGCCGTAAGGTCGATGAAATCCGTCCTTTGGATGCGGTTGTTGACTTCCTTCCTCGTGTACACGGTTCAGGTCTCTTCACTCGTGGACAAACTCAGGCTCTCTCTATCTTGACTTTGGCACCAATGGGTGAAACGCAAATCATCGATGGTTTGGATCCAGAGTACAAGAAACGCTTTATGCACCACTATAACTTCCCACAATACTCTGTAGGGGAAACTGGACGTTACGGTGCACCTGGTCGTCGTGAAATTGGTCACGGTGCTCTTGGGGAGCGTGCTCTTGCTCAAGTATTGCCAAGCTTGGAAGAATTCCCATATGCGATCCGTCTGGTAGCAGAAGTCTTGGAATCAAACGGTTCTTCATCTCAAGCCTCTATCTGTGCCGGCACTCTTGCCCTTATGGCTGGTGGTGTGCCAATCAAGGCGCCAGTAGCAGGGATTGCTATGGGACTTATCTCAGATGGTAACAACTATACAGTATTGACAGATATCCAAGGTTTGGAAGACCACTTTGGGGATATGGACTTCAAGGTTGCAGGTACTCGCGATGGGATTACAGCCCTTCAGATGGATATCAAGATCCAAGGGATCACTGCAGAAATCTTGACTGAAGCTCTTGCTCAAGCCAAGAAAGCTCGTTTTGAAATCCTTGACGTCATCGAAGCTACTATTCCAGAAGTTCGTCCAGAATTGGCTCCAACTGCTCCGAAAATTGATACCATCAAGATTGATGTGGACAAGATTAAGATTGTCATCGGTAAAGGTGGAGAAACGATTGATAAGATCATCGCTGAAACAGGCGTTAAGATTGATATCGACGAAGAAGGTAACGTATCTATCTACTCTAGTGACCAAGCTGCCATTAACCGCGCTAAAGAAATCATTGCTGGTTTGGTTCGTGAAGCGAAGGTGGATGAAGTTTACCATGCCAAAGTTGTGCGTATCGAAAAATTCGGTGCCTTTGTCAACCTCTTTGACAAGACAGATGCCCTCGTCCATATCTCTGAAATGGCTTGGACTCGCACTAACCGTGTCGAAGACTTGGTAGCCATTGGTGATGAAGTGGATGTTAAGATTATCAAGATTGACGAAAAAGGTCGCGTAGATGCTTCGATGAAAGCACTTTTGCCACGTCCACCGAAACCTGAACATTCAGAAGAAAAAGGTGAAAAGGGTCATCGTCATGGCGATCGTCCTCGTCACCACCACAAGGACAATAAACCTAAGAAAGAAACTACAGAAACACCAAAAGACTCAGAATAAGAAAAGGAGAATTGTATGGGATGGTGGCGTGAAACCATTGATATCGTAAAAGAAAATGATCCAGCGGCTCGCACCACTTTGGAGGTTCTTTTGACCTATCCTGGTGTGAAAGCCTTGGCTGCCCACCGTCTCTCTCATTTTCTATGGAAGAATGGCTTTAAGCTCTTAGCTCGTATGCATAGCCAGTTTTGGCGTTTTTGGACTCAGATTGAGATCCACCCAGGAGCACAGATCGAATCAGGTGTCTTTATCGACCACGGTTCTGGCCTTGTGATTGGGGAGACGGCTATCGTTGAAAAAGGGGTTCTTCTCTACCATGGGGTAACCCTTGGTGGGACAGGGAAGGATGTTGGCAAACGCCATCCGACCGTGCGTAAGGGAGCTCTCATATCTGCTCATGCCCAAGTCATCGGACCTGTAGAAATCGGTGAAAATGCCAAAGTCGGTGCTGCAGCAGTTGTTGTAGCAGATGTTCCTAGCGATGTGACGGTTGTCGGTATTCCTGCTAAGATTGTCCGAGTGCATGGGCAAAAGGATGAACCAACCATTCATGAAGTTGAAGGAAAACGGGAATACTACGTCAATAAACTCGAGCAAGCGAGAGATGCTAGTCATAGATCGTCCGAGCTGTAGAGGATATCTATATGATTCAAGCAAGAAATAAGTTAAGCCAAGAGGAGTTATCTGAGGCGAAAAAACTAATTAACTGTTGCCAAGTCTATGATGGAACTTATCGTGATCCTTATCTTTCTAACATGCTTAATTTTGACCTAAGCATGCCTGCATTTTTCCTTTTTTACGAAAAAGGCGAACTGGTTGGTTTGTTAACTGTCTATGCTGATGACCAAGATGTGGAAGTGACGATACTGGTTCATCCCAATCATCGCCGTCAGGGAATTGCACGTGCTTTGTTTACTAGCTTTGAGAAAGAAATGACTTCTTTCCCTATTCGTTCAGTGACTTTTCAGACAGAACGTATTTTTCTAGACCGTCATCCTGATTTTGTCAGTAACTGGGGATTGGTCGAGGATGAAGAGACAGAAACCTGGTTAGGACGTGATCGAACTGCTTATGCATTAGATTCCCGTTCGGATGTCGATGTGCTCTTGGCAGAACCTTCTTATCTTGAAGCCATTGCCCAGCTCCACCACCAAACCTTTTCAGATGAAGTGGAAGCACCGGAAGTGAGCCACAGATACATTTCGGAGGCCTTGAAGGATCCTGATAGTCTGCTTTACATATTACTCAAAGAAGGTCAAGTGATTGGCGTTTGTACGGTCGATGTGTCTGGAAAATGCAATTACCTTTATGGACTTGCGATTGCTGAAGTCAATCGTGGAAAAGGTTATGGAAGCTACTTAGCAAAATCCCTCGTCAACCAACTGATTGAGCAAAATGATAAGGAATTTCAGATTGCAGTAGAGGACAGCAACGTAGGTGCCAAACGTTTATATGAAAAGATTGGCTTTGTCAAACAAACCCAAGTGGTTTATCTGAATGCGAAAGAGTAATAAATGCTATTAGAAGAATTTGAAAATGTACCTGCTGTTATCGAGCCAACTGATCGAAGCCTCCTTAGTGGTGGAGAAGTTTGTGATACCATTATCTTGTCTTTTAATGGAGAAATCCTTGAACGAGTAAAGCAGATAGATGGTGTCTACGAAGGTGGCTATCTTACCAATCTAAATGGCAAACTGCCATGGTATATCTATGAAAAAGATGGGAGTAAGGTAGCAGTTTCTATGGCTACTATTGGAGCTCCAATGGTTGTTGGACTCTTAGAAGAACTAAAAGCAAGAGGATTTAAGAACTTTATTGTTTTGGGATCTTGCGGAGTTCTAGACCAGTCTATTCAAGCAGATAAGATTATCCTACCAAGTTCGGCTTTACGTGATGAAGGTACTAGTTATCACTATGCTCCAGCAAGTGATGAAATAGCCTATGAGCGATCTCTACTCTTAACTATGGAAAACGCCTTGGATAAAGCTGGTGTTGAGCATATTCGAACAAAGTCTTGGACCACAGATGCCTTCTATCGTGAGACAGCTGCTAAGGTCAAACGAAGACTAGCAGCAGGAGCTAGAGTTGTAGATATGGAAGCTTCGGCTATCATGGCCTGGGCCCAATATCGACAAGCCAAGGTCTATCAATTTTTCTATACAGCTGACTATGTCGACCATCATAATCATGAGTGGGATGCCAGACGCGAAGAAAGAAAAGCAGATGCTATGACTTTCTTTGAGATAGCCTTAGTAATTGCCAGAGAGCTGGATTGAAACTACTCTTTACGATAAACAAGAAAGAGAAAGGAGTCAGTGAGTGATTAAAATCTATGACACTATGTCTCGTGATTTGCGAGAATTTGTCCCAATCGAGGACGGCAAGGTTAAGATGTATGTCTGTGGGCCGACAGTTTATAACTATATCCACGTGGGGAATGCCCGTTCAACGGTGGCTTTTGATACGATTCGTCGCTATTTTGAATACCGTGGTTATGAAGTTGCCTACATTTCTAACTTCACAGATGTGGATGATAAGATTATCAACCGTGCCAAGGAAGAAGGCATCACACCTCAAGAAGTAGCGGACAAGTACATTGCGGCTTTTCGTGAAGACGTGACGGCTCTTGGTGTGAAACCTGCAACTCGCCATCCTCGTGTAGTCGAGTTTATGGCTGATATCATCCGCTTTGTGGAAGATTTAATCGAAAAAGGCTTTGCCTATGAGAGTCAAGGGGATGTCTATTTCCGTGTGGAAAAATCTCACAACTATGCTAAGTTAGCCAATAAAACACTAGAAGACTTGGAGCTAGGTGCCTCAGGTCGTACAGATGAGGAAACTGCTCGTAAGGAAAATCCTGTAGACTTTGCCCTCTGGAAAGCAGCCAAACCAGGTGAGATTTCTTGGGAGAGCCCATGGGGACCAGGTCGCCCAGGCTGGCATATCGAGTGTTCGGTCATGTCAACAGAGATTTTAGGAGATACCATCGATATTCACGGTGGTGGTGCTGACCTTGAGTTTCCTCACCATACCAATGAAATTGCTCAGTCAGAAGCAAAAACAGGCAAGACCTTTGCCAACTACTGGATGCACAATGGTTTTGTCAATATCGACAATGTCAAGATGTCTAAGTCTTTGGGGAACTTCATTACAGTACACGATGCCCTCGAAACGATCGATGGTCAAGTGCTTCGTTTCTTCTTTGCGACTCAACACTACCGTAAGCCTATCAACTTTACGGAAAAAGCAGTGCGTGATGCCGAGACTAATCTCAAGTATTTGAAGAACACTTACGAGCAACCATTTACTGGAACTGTAGATACTCAAGAGTTACAGGCATTTAAAGATAAGTTTGTAGCTGCTATGGATGAGGATTTTAATACAGCTAATGGAATCACAGTTGTCTTTGAAATGGCTAAATGGATCAACTCAGGCAACTATGATGCAAGTGTTAAGGAAACTCTTGCAGCCATGCTAGAAGTCTTTGGAGTGGTCTTTGTCGAAGAAGTTTTGGATGAGGAGATTGAAGCCTTGATTCAAAAACGCCAAGAAGCGCGTGCCAATCGTGACTTTGCGACAGCTGACCAAATCCGTGATCAACTAGCTGCACAAGGGATTAAGCTACTTGACACCAAGGATGGAGTGAGGTGGACACGTGATTGATGTCAATCTCATTAACGGGATTGCTCTAGCTTTTGAAGGAGATGCAGTTTATTCTATGTATATCCGTCGCCATCTCATTCTCAAAGGCATGACCAAGCCCAATAAACTTCACCAAGAGGCAACCAAGTATGTGTCGGCCAAGGCTCAGGCACATTTGATTTCCCTCATGCTGGAAGAAGAAGTCCTAACGGAAAAAGAAGAAGAAATCTATAAACGGGGTCGCAACACCAACAGCCATACCAAGGCTAAGAATGCGGATGTGGTGACCTATCGTATGTCTACTGGTTTTGAAGCGGTCATGGGCTATCTTCATATGACTGAAAATGTGGAACGCCTAGAAACCTTGATTTCTTGGTGTATCCAAAAAGTGGAGGGCTAGGAAATGATTGTAAAAGAATTACTAGATTGGTTTCCACAAGCTCAAATCGTAGACCAGCCAGTCGACAAGGAAGGCTATCTGACGCTTCCGGTATCCTCAAATCAGTGGGTTTTACTGGAAGAAGCTGGACTTAGCGAACGTGAAAAACAGTTGGTGGCTCTCTTAACTCAGCAGGAGCAAACGATCTCTCTCAATCCCTGGTATAGCTATTTGATAGAGGGCAAGGGGCAAGCACCGCAAAGCTTTAAAAAGCTACAAGTTGTCTATTGTCACCTTTCCTATTACCAACAGGAAAACCTGACCTCTTGGTTGGATATGATGAAAACCCTTTTTCCTAATTGCGAGACAGTGCTTCAGGTTGGAGCTCAGGATTACCTTTTTGTTCTCCAGCAGGACAAGTATACCTCGGTTCGCTCAATCTTGATGGATACCTTGGAAGCCGTAGAATACGACTTTGGGGTGCGTTTGTCCATCATGCTTGGTCAGGTATGGTCACAAACTGGACATCAGGCGCTGCCAGACTTGATCAAAGCAGAACGTGACTTGTTTAAAAACTGGTGGCGTCAAGGTCATCAAGGATTCCATACGTTTTCTCAGCTCTACCTTTGGAGTATGGGTGAAAAAATGGTGAATCTTGCTTTGATCAAAGATTATCTACACCAGATGATTTTGGATCAAGATCAGATTCAGGAAATCATCCTTTCACTGTGGGAAAACAGTGCAGTCCTGACTAAAACAGCACAGCAGCTCTATCTGCACCGCAATTCTCTCCAATACAAGATTGATAAGTGGGAAGAACTGACAGGACTGCAGTTGAAAGAATTGACTGATTTGACCTTGTGTTATCAGTTTATTTTACCAGATATAATCTAAAGTTTTGTGCAAGTTGCACAGAACTTTTTTATTTTTTTGGTCACCTTGCCATAGAAATGTAAAGCGTTTTCATCTATAATAAAACTATCAAATGACAAAAGGAGTTCACCGAAATGGTAGAATTAAATCTTAAAAATATTTACAAAAAATATCCAAATAGCGAACACTACTCAGTTGAAGATTTCAACTTGAACATCAAAGACAAAGAGTTCATCGTTTTCGTAGGACCTTCAGGATGTGGTAAATCAACTACACTTCGTATGATTGCAGGTCTTGAAGACATCACAGAAGGTACTGCATCTATCGATGGCGTGGTTGTCAACGACGTGGCTCCAAAAGACCGTGACATTGCCATGGTATTCCAAAACTACGCTCTTTACCCACACATGACTGTATACGATAACATGGCTTTTGGTTTGAAATTGCGTAAATACAGCAAAGAAGACATTGACAAACGTGTACAAGAAGCAGCTGAAATTCTTGGTTTGAAAGAATTCTTGGATCGTAAACCAGCTGACCTTTCAGGTGGTCAACGTCAACGTGTTGCCATGGGTCGTGCGATCGTCCGTGATGCAAAAGTATTCTTGATGGACGAACCTTTGTCAAACTTGGATGCTAAACTTCGTGTATCCATGCGTGCTGAAATTGCTAAAATCCACCGTCGTATCGGAGCTACAACTATCTACGTAACTCACGACCAAACAGAAGCGATGACACTTGCAGACCGTATCGTTATCATGTCAGCAACTAAAAACCCTGCTGGTACAGGTACTATCGGACGTGTTGAACAAATCGGTACTCCTCAAGAAGTTTACAAAAACCCAGTGAACAAATTCGTAGCAGGATTTATCGGAAGCCCAGCTATGAACTTCATCAACGTTAAATTGAATGGTGACCACATCGCTGCTGACGGATTTACTTTGAAAGTTCCAGAAGGTGCTTTGAAAGTTCTTCGTGAAAAAGGCTACGAAGGAAAAGAATTGATCTTCGGTATCCGTCCAGAAGACGTAAATGCAGAACCTGCTTTCCTTGAAACATTCCCAGAATCAGTTGTGAAAGCAACAATCTCTGTATCAGAATTGCTTGGTTCAGAATCTCACCTATACTGCCAAGTTGGTAAAGATGAATTCGTTGCAAAAGTTGACGCTCGTGACTACTTGCAAGCAGGTGCAACAGTTGAACTTGGATTTGACTTGAACAAAGCACACTTCTTCGACGTAGAAACTGAAAGAACAGTTTACTAAGATAGATTTTAAACAATGAGCACTACTAGAGTTTTTCTAGTAGTGTTTTTTTATCAAGTTTAGCAAACTCTTACATAATGGGCTTTACTAGTTTTCATATCCTCAAAAAAGTGTTAAAATGGTAGGAAGAATTGGAGAGTATGCATGCCGAAAGAAGTAATTTATTCAGGCGATGAAGTCGTCGCTTTAACGCAAAAATATTTATCGAAAGAAGATGTGGCTTTTGTACACAAGGCCTTGGTTTACGCTGTAGAATGCCATAGTGGCCAATATCGTAAATCAGGTGAGCCTTATATTATCCACCCTATTCAGGTAGCAGGTATCTTGGCTAAACTCAAGCTAGATGCTGTCACTGTTGCCTGTGGTTTTTTGCATGACGTGGTAGAAGACACAGATGCTACTTTAGATGACTTAGAACGCGAATTTGGTCACGATGTTCGAGTGATTGTAGATGGTGTTACCAAGCTTGGTAAGGTTGAGTATAAGTCTATCGAGGAGCAGCTGGCTGAGAATCATCGCAAGATGCTCATGGCTATGTCAGAAGATATCCGTGTTATCTTGGTCAAACTATCTGACCGCCTGCATAATATGCGCACCCTTAAGCACCTTCGTAAGGACAAGCAGGAACGTATTTCCAGAGAAACGATGGAAATCTATGCACCACTTGCTCACCGTCTGGGGATTTCAAGTGTGAAGTGGGAACTGGAAGATCTCTCTTTCCGTTATCTCAATCCAACTGAATTTTACAAGATTAGTCACATGATGAAGGAAAAACGTCAAGAGCGTGAAGCCTTGGTCGATGAAGTTGTGACGAAACTCGAGGAATACTCATCTGAGCGCCATCTTACAGGAAAAATCTACGGTCGTCCAAAGCATATCTACTCTATCTATCGCAAGATGCAGGACAAGAAAAAACGCTTTGAGGAGATCTATGACCTGATTGCTATTCGTTGTATCCTAGACACTCAGAGTGATGTCTATGCGATGTTGGGCTACGTTCATGAGCTTTGGAAACCGATGCCGGGACGTTTTAAAGACTATATTGCCAATCGTAAGGCCAATGGTTACCAGTCTATCCATACGACTGTTTATGGACCAAAAGGGCCGATTGAGTTCCAGATTCGTACTAAGGAGATGCACGAGGTTGCTGAGTACGGGGTTGCGGCTCACTGGGCTTACAAAAAAGGAATCAAGGGTCAGGTTAATAGCAAGGAATCTGCTATTGGAATGAACTGGATCAAGGAGATGATGGAGCTCCAAGATCAAGCAGATGATGCCAAGGAATTTGTGGATACTGTCAAGGAAAACTATCTGGCTGAGGAGATTTATGTCTTTACTCCAGATGGGGCGGTTCGTTCACTTCCAAAAGATTCAGGTCCGATTGACTTTGCTTATGAAATTCATACAAAGATTGGGGAAAAAGCGACTGGTGCCAAGGTTAATGGCCGCATGGTTCCATTGACGACCAAGTTAAAAACGGGTGACCAGGTTGAAATCATCACTAATCCAAATTCATTTGGACCAAGCCGTGACTGGCTCAATATGGTCAAGACCAGCAAGGCACGCAATAAAATTCGTCAGTTTTTTAAAAACCAAGACAAAGAATTGTCCATCAATAAAGGCCGTGAATTGCTGATTAGTCAGCTCCAAGAAAATGGCTATGTGGCCAATAAATTTATGGACAAACGCCACATGGATGAAGTCCTTCAAAAAACCAGCTACAAGACAGAGGAAGCGCTATTTGCTGCGATTGGTTTTGGAGAAATCGGAGCCATCACTGTCTTTAACCGTTTGACTGAGAAGGAACGTCGTGAAGAAGAGCGTGCCAAAGCTAAGGCAGAAGCTGAAGAACTGGTCAAGGGTGGCGAAGTCAAGGTGGAGAACAAGGACACGCTTAAGGTTAAGCATGAGGGTGGAGTAGTCATCCAAGGTGCTTCTGGGCTCTTGATCCGGATTGCCAAATGTTGTAACCCTGTTCCAGGTGATGATATCGTCGGCTATATTACAAAAGGACGTGGAGTTGCCATCCACCGTGTGGACTGTATGAACCTTCGTTCACAGGAAAACTACGAACAACGTCTACTAGATGTTGAATGGGAAGACCAATTCTCAAGTAAGGAATATATGGCTCATATTGACATCTATGGACTCAACCGTTCTGGTCTATTGAATGATATCTTGCAAGTCCTATCAAATACAACTAAGAATATCTCAACAGTTAATGCCCAACCAACCAAGGATATGAAATTTGCTAATATCCATGTTTCCTTTGGAATTTCAAATCTTTCAATGCTGACCACCGTAGTTGATAAGATTAAGAGTGTACCAGAAGTCTACTCGGTTAAACGTACCAATGGTTAAGTTGGCTTGATATCATCAGAAAGGATTGCTATGAAAATTGTCGTTCAGCGTGTCAAGAAAGCTCAAGTTTCTATTGAAGGTCAAGTATATGGGAAAATCCAGCAGGGGCTCTTACTCTTAGTAGGTGTTGGACCTGAGGATCAAAAAGAAGATTTGGATTATGCAGTCAGAAAGCTTGTCAATATGCGGATTTTCTCAGATGCTGAAGGCAAGATGAACTTATCGGTTAAGGATATTCAAGGCCAAATCCTCTCCATCTCTCAGTTTACTCTGTTTGCAGATACCAAAAAAGGCAATCGTCCAGCCTTTACAGGCGCTGCTAAACCGGATATGGCGGAAGCTTTCTATCAAGAATTTAACCAAGAACTAGCCAAGGAAGTTCCTGTTGAGACAGGAGTCTTTGGAGCAGATATGCAGGTGGAACTGGTCAATGATGGCCCAGTAACCATCATCCTTGACACCAAAAATAGATAAGAAAAACCAAGCTCGCGGGCTTGGTTTTTCTTATCTATCACAAAATATTCCAAAATGAAATGGGTTCTTGATAGGCTTGGGGGAAGTCTCTTTTCAGGCTTTGGCAGGTGCGATAGGAAGGGATGAGATATCCTAGGATGAGGAGACTTCCCTGAAGGAAAAGTGGGATACCACTTAAAAACAGCAAGGAGAGAATTATCAGGTTATCCCATAGGAGGATTTGTAAGGCAAAACGCCAGAATCTCGATCTAATCTGGGAATAGAGTTGACTAAAGTGGTCACAAAGTTGGTTGGAAAGATAGGTAAACAGCACAGGGTGAAAGAAGATGAGCCAACCATTGTAAATCAAAATCCAATCCCAAGTGAGCCCCTCTTTAAATGTCAAAAATGCCAGCATGATTCCATCGATGATGAGGAGTTGAATGGTTTTGATGTAGATGATTTTTTTCATGATAAAACCTTTTTTTCCTTAGAGACACTCCCACAAAGGGATATGTTTGTCATAAAAGTCTGGATAGTTTTCTCTTAGGTGGCTAGCCGTTATATAATAAAAAGTAGAATGACAGGAAGTAAAGACTGGAGTAAGAGAGTAAAAATGTTGAGGGCCAGTGATGGCTAAAAAGACAAATAATAGTAGGTCAGCGGAGAGAATCTCTAAGTAGTAAAGGCGAATTTTTTTGTTCATCTGAGGATAAATCTCAGAGAAATGTTTTTTGAGTCGATTGACCAAGCGAAATAGCAGTAGTCCTTGAGCAAGGATGAAAATGAAGCAAAAAATCAGGCCTCTCTCCAAAGAAAGTTCGTATCGGGGTCTGAAAGTTACCAACAGTAGCAAATCGCTGACTACGATGGCTGTAAAATGGATTCTAAAGAGATTTTTCATAAGATGACCTCCCTCTTTTATCTAGCTTCATTCTACTCCAAAAGAATGGGAGTTACAAGTAAAATGATAAAAAATTTTAGTAAGGAGATTCTATTAAGTCGGCTTGCTTTCTTTATTTGAGTTTCCTTCTATTTTTCCACTTCTTCATCATTCCAGACAAATAAAGCTCCGATTGCATTGAGGATATAAAAAATGTATTTTCCGATATTGGCAAAGTTTCCTTGAATGCCAGCCTTTGTCAGCTGAACGAAATTGTAAATCAACCAAAATCCCCACTGAGTTGTCAGTTTCAATGCATTCAAAGCATTGGCAATGAGGGAGAGTGCAAAGGCAATAGTTGTTACGTAGGCAAGGAGATTCATCTTTCCTCCATAGCCGATATAGTTGGTCATAAATGCAAAGAGGAAGGCGATGATTGAAATGATGATGGTAGCTAATTTTATCTGTTTTTGGCTCATTTGGTTGGGTCTGCCTTCTTGCGAAGCTTCCCATTTCTTAATAGCAAAGGTATAAATGAGGAAGGTGACAGGATAGGTGATAATGGCTGCCTTATTTCCAAGGATATAGTCAATGGTGCCGGACAAAATCGTATTGACAATGCCAAAGTAATTTCCCCATTTGCTTAATTTTCCCGTGAAACGAGTGGACAACATGGAAATCCCAACGTTGGTTACGGAAATCAATCCAAAGGGCACAAGGGCAGTCCATGGACCCCAGTTTACGAATTTATCGAGACGGGAGTTGAGGTAACCAGATGCGATCGCAATTCCAACGACCAGAGCAACCCCAAAGAGGTCAAACCATTTGGATGTCGCAAAAATTTTTAGTGATTTTTTCATAGGTTAAAATATCTTTCTTTTTTTTTACAAACATTCTACAACAAAATGAGAGTAACATCAAATGCTAGAAATAAAACCCTGAAAATCAAGCTTTCAGGGTTGGTAGGGGACTTGAGAAATTAGTTCATTTTTTCAACATAGAGTTGTTTAGCGATTTCGAGGCTGACTTGGAGTTCTTCATTCTTGTGAATCAGAGTGAAGGTATTAGAGAAGCCATCAAACTGTTGAACTTGGAGTTTGTCTCCGATATTGATAGCATGTTTTTCCAGATATTTTAGGAGATCAAAACTATCGTGAACGCGAGTCAGGAGATAGGTTCCAGCTTCTTTGGTTTCTGATAGTGGTAGGTTGTTGATTTCAACCAAAAGCTCTCCTTTAGCAGGAATGGTACCACCATGAGGGCAGGTCTTTGGGAAACCTAGCATTCTTTCTAATCTCTCTACAAAAAAGTCTGAAACGGTATGTTCTAATACTTCAGCTTCCTCATGAATTTGGTCACTGGTATAGTCTAGATGGTGGACCAGAAAAACCTCAATCAGACGATGTTTACGATAAAGTTCTGATACAAGTGTTAGACCAATATCGGTTAGCAAGTATCCTTTTTTCTTATCTTTTAAGATGAGATTTTCAGACTGCATGCGCTTGATCATCTCGGTTACCGCAGGAGGTGATACCTGCATCCGAGCAGCGATTTCTTTATTGGTAATCTTAGGAACTTCCATGCCAATCTCATAAATACATTTTAAGTAATCTTCTTTATTTGGTGTCATTCGCATTTCCTTGTTTATTATCTCCATCTAGTATACCAAAAAAAGCTAGATTTCTCTAGCTTTCTGCCTTGTTATAAGTGGTCTTTCTTTTAGTCAAGCGACTTTGCTGCTTCAATGGCTGCTTCAAAGTTTGGCTCGGAATTGATATTGTCCACATACTCAACATAGCGTATGATATTGTCAGTATCGAGAACAAAAACCGCGCGTGCGAGCAGATGCCATTCATTGATTAAGAGGGCGTAATCTCGTCCAAAGGAGTGGTCGAAGTAGTCTGAAAGCATGATAGCATTTTCAATTCCTTCTGCCCCACACCAACGTTTTTGAGCGAATGGAAGATCCATAGAAACAGTGAGGACAACAGTGTTTTCTAAGCTGGCCAATTCTTGGTTAAATCGACGAGTCTGAAGTGAGCAGATGCCGGTGTCAATAGAAGGAATGACACTCAAAATCTTTTTCTTACCATCAAAGTCAGCCAGTGATTTTTTAGAAAGGTCAGTTGTTGTTAGAGAGAAGTCAAGAGCCTTGTCTCCTACTTGTAGTTGTTTTCCTGTAAAAGTTACAGGATTTCCAAGGAATGTAGTCATAAGCTACTCCAATCTTTTTTCTTTCATTTTACATTGAAACGTCAGATTTTCCCAATAATTTGACCGGAATTTGAATCAAAAAACGCCAATTCAAGGAGAATGACGTTTTTTAAATTTTTATTTTGCCAATCCTTCAGCAATCTTTTCAAGGTTGTATTTCATCATGTTGTAGTAGCTGTCGCCTTCTTTACCTTCTTCAGCGATTGAGTCCGTAAAGATTTGAGCATAGATTGGGATGTTTGTGTCTTTAGAAACAGTCTTCATTGGACGATCATCGACACTGGATTCAACAAAGAGTGATGGAACTTTCATTTGGCGAAGTTTTTCAACCAAAGTCTTGATTTGGTCAGGTGTTCCTTCTTCTTCAGTGTTGATTTCCCAAATGTAGGCACTTGGGACACCGTAAGCTTTAGAGAAGTATTTGAAGCATCCTTCGCTTGTTACGATGAGTTTCTTGTCAGCAGGGATGTTGTTAAATTTCTCCTTAGCTTCCTTGTCAAGCTTGTCTAGTTTTTCAGTATATTCTTTGAGATTTTTTTCGTAGAATTCCTTGTTGCTAGGGTCTTTAGCGCTCAATTGTTTGGCGATATTTTTAGCAAAAATCATACCGTTTTCAAGGTTAAGCCAAGCGTGTGGGTCTTCTTTACCTTTTTCATTTTGACCTTCAAGGTAGATAACATCAACGCCTTCGCTGACTGCAAAGTAGTCTTTGTTTTCAGTTTTCTTAGCATTTTCTACCAATTTTGTAAACCAAGCATTTCCACCTGTTTCAAGGTTGATACCGTTATAGAAAATCAAATCAGCCTCAGAAGTTTTCTTGACGTCTTCAGGAAGCGGTTCGTATTCGTGCGGGTCTTGACCAACAGGAACGATACTGTGAAGATCAATCTTGTCACCAGCAATATTTTTAGTAATATCAGCGATGATTGAGTTTGTAGCAACAACTTTTAGTTTTTGACCAGAAGCTGCATCTTTTTTTCCGCTAGCACATGCTACAAGGGCAATGACGGAAAGAAAAAGAACGAACAATGTACCTAATTTTTTCATTAGATCCTCCAATTTATTGGGGCTTTACCCCTTATTTTAACAAATGTTTATTTTTCAGTTTCAAATATCGTTGTTTTGGAGCGATAAAGAAGCTAATGAGAAAGAAACTAGCAGCTGTGAGCACGATACTAGAACCTGCCGCAACGTTAAAGCTATAACCGATAAAGAGTCCCAAAACTGAAGCAGTAGCTCCAAAGGTTGAGGAAAGGAAAATCATGCTTTTCAGGCTATTAGCATAAAGATAAGCTGTTGCAGCTGGTGTAATCAGCATGGCTACAATCAGGATAGTTCCGACACTTTGCATGGCTGTCACAGACACGAGAGTTAGGAGTACCATGAGTAAGTAGTGATAGAAATTGACAGGCATTCCCATGGCTTTAGCCAAGAGTTCATCAAAGGACGTTATCAAGAGTTGCTTGAAGAAAATCCAGATTAACAAGAGAATGGCTGCCCCTACACCCATAGTAATAAACATATCTGTATCTTGAACAGCAAGAATATTACCAAAAAGGATATGGAAAAGGTCAGTTGAACTTTTAGCGACACTAATCAAGATGATACCGAGGGCTAAGAAAGAAGAAAAGGTAATGCCGATGGCGGTATCGCTTTTGACAATCGAGTTTCCCTTGATGTAGGTAATGATGATAGCAGCTAGCAGTCCAAAGACAATGGCTCCGATAAAGAAGTCAATGCCCAAGATGAAGGAGAGGGCTACACCTGGTAAGACAGCATGTGAAATGGCATCTCCCATGAGTGACATCCCACGTAGAATGATGAAACATCCTACAGCTCCAGCTACGACCCCGATAACAATAGCTGTTATCAAGGCATTTTGTAAGAAATGGAATTTTTGCAATCCATCGATAAATTCTGCAATCATAGGTCACCTCCATTGAAAAAGAGTCGATTACCGTAAGCTTCTTTGAGATTGGCTTGGGTAAAGGTTTCTTTGGTCGGACCAAAAGCAATCACTTCTCGATTGACAAGCAAGACTTGATCGAAGTAGTTGGGAACCTTGCTGAGGTCGTGGTGAACGATGAGAACCGTCTTCCCAGCTTTTTTCAGATCTCTCAGCGTATTCATGATGATTTCCTCACTGACTGAGTCAATCCCAACAAAGGGTTCATCTAAGAGGATATAGTCGGCTTCCTGCACCAAACATCTGGCAATCAAGACCCGCTGGAACTGACCTCCAGACAGTTGACTGATTTGACGTTCAGCGTAGTCAGCTAGGTCGACGATTTCAAGGGCCTCTTGCACTTTCTTCCAATGTTTAGCATTTAAACTTCGAAAGAGAGGAATAGAGGGAAATAGTCCTAACGAGACGCATTCCTTGACCTTGATGGGAAAGTTGTAGTCAATATGAATTTTTTGCTCGACATAGGCAACTCGATGTAAGGATTTTTTAACTTCCTTGTCATCGAGAAATGCCTGACCTTGATGTGGGATAATTCCCAGCATACCTTTTAATAATGTTGATTTCCCAGCGCCGTTTGGACCGATGATTCCGGTAATCGTTGGTCCTTGGAGCACTAGTGAAATATCCTTTAGTGCCAACGTTTCTTTGTAGGAGACACTGAGGTTTTCGATACGTATCATACAGTTGTATTCCTCCTGGATTTTAATATACCTTAATTTTATTTTTAAGTCAAGTTAATTTTGGTAAAAATTTAAAATATTAATGATGAAATCAAATAGGAGGAGGCGGCATTTTTAATTGCATTCCCAAGGGATTTTTGCTAAGCTAAGAATAAGTGAAATTAGGAAAGCGAGAACAAGATGACACGTTATCAAGATGATTTTTATGATGCCATAAATGGTGAGTGGGAAAAGACTGCTGTTATTCCAGCAGATAAATCGAGAACAGGTGGTTTTATCGACCTTGACGAAGAAATTGAAGAGTTGATGCTAACGACGACAGACAAGTGGTTGGCAGGAGAAGATGTGCCAGAAGATGCTATCTTGGCAAATTTTGTCAAGTACCATAGTATGGTCAGAGATTTCGATAAGCGAGAAGCAGATGGAATTGAACCAGTCCTTCCTTTATTGAAGGAATACCAGAATTTAGAAAGTTTTGCGGATTTCGCAAGTAAACTAGCAGCATTTGAATTAGCTGGTAAACCAAACTTCCTTCCATTTGGAGTATCACCAGACTTTATGGATGCTAGAACCAATGTTCTCTGGGCTAGTGCTCCAGGAACTATCTTGCCTGACACAACCTACTATGCGGAAGACCATCCTCAGCGTGAGGAATTATTGAACCTTTGGAAAGAAAGTACTTCTAATCTCCTCAAAGCCTATAACTTCTCAGATGAAGAAATCGAAGACTTGCTAGAGAAACGATTGGAATTGGACCGCCGTATCGCAGCAGTAGTCCTCTCTAATGAAGAAAGTTCAGAATATGCTAAACTCTACCATCCATATTCTTATGAAGATTTCAAAAAGTTTGCTCCTGCACTTCCTTTAGATGATTTTTTCCAAGCGGTGATTGGACAAACACCAGACAAGATTATCGTAGATGAAGAACGTTTCTGGCAAGCAGCAGAGCAATTCTATAGTGAAGAAGCTTGGCCTTTGCTCAAGGCAGGCTTGATCTTAGGTGTAGTCAATCTTTCAACGAGCTATTTGACAGATGAGATTCGTATCTTGTCAGGTGCCTACGGACGAGCTCTTTCAGGAGTTCCAGAGGCTCAAGACAAACGCAAGGCAGCTTACCACTTAGCGCAAGGACCATTCAAACAAGCCCTTGGCCTTTGGTATGCCCACGAAAAATTCTCTCCAGAAGCAAAGGCGGATGTTGAGAAAAAAGTGGCAACTATGATTGATGTTTATAAGGAACGCTTGGCCAAAAACGACTGGCTCACTCCTGAAACACGAGAAAAAGCTATCGTCAAACTCAATGTCATCAAGCCTTATATCGGTTACCCAGAAGAATTGCCAGCTCGTTACAAGGACAAGGTAGTAGACGAAAACGCTAGCCTCTTTGAGAATGCCCTATCCTTTGCGCGTGTAGAAATCAAACACAGCTGGAGTAAGTGGAATCAGCCAGTAGACTACAAGGAGTGGGGCATGCCTGCTCACATGGTCAATGCTTACTACAATCCACAAAAGAACTTGATTGTTTTTCCAGCCGCTATCTTACAGGCGCCATTCTATGACTTGCATCAGTCATCTTCTGCCAACTATGGTGGTATCGGAGCAGTTATTGCCCATGAAATTTCTCACGCCTTTGATACTAATGGAGCTTCCTTTGATGAAAATGGAAGTCTCAAGGATTGGTGGACTGAGAGCGACTATGCAGCCTTTAAAGAGAAAACGCAGAAGGTTATCGACCAGTTTGATGGTCAGGAATCTTACGGAGCAACCATTAACGGGAAGCTAACTGTATCAGAAAACGTTGCGGACTTAGGAGGAATAGCTGCAGCGCTAGAAGCTGCCAAGAGAGAACCTGACTTCTCAGCTGAAGAATTCTTCCATAACTTTGCGCGTATCTGGCGTATGAAAGGCCGTCCAGAGTTGATGAAACTCATGGCTAGCGTTGACGTGCACGCGCCAGCTAAACTCCGTGTCAATGTCCAAGTGCCAAACTTCGATGACTTCTTTACGACCTATGATGTTAAAGAAGGCGACGGCATGTGGCGTTCACCAGAAGATCGTGTGATTATTTGGTAATCAAAAAACCAAGGATCAAACATCCTTGGTTTTTAGTTTGCTAGAAAAATGGATTAAAGGTTTTTTCGTGAGCGATGGTCGTAGCAGGTCCGTGTCCAGGATAGACATCGTAGTTTGGGAGAGTGAAGAGCTGGGTTTGGATACTATGAAGGAGTTGTTCCATGCTACCTGTAGGTAGGTCTGTTCGGCCAATGGTTTCTCGGAAAAGAGCATCTCCTGTTATGACTAGTTGGGCATCAGGAAAGACAAAGGATACTCCACCGATAGAGTGGCCTGGAGTTGGAAGTACCGTAAAACGAAACTCCTCAATCTGGTATTCTTCATGAAAGACAAAGGTGTGTTCAGCTGGTTTACATACGACATCTGCCATATCGTCGTGTCGAGGAAGGCCAGAAAGATTATTAACAGGAGTATAGAGCCAAGATGCTTCACTTTCTGCCACATACACTGGAGGATTTCCAAAAGTATCTCTGACCAAGTCCAGACTCATAATATGATCGTAGTGGGTGTGGGTCAGGAGAATCGCACAGACCGGTTTATTGATGGTCTCGATAGTCTTGCGAATGGCCTCCCAATGGCTACCAGGATCGACTACAATCAGGTGTTGCTCCCCTTCAAGATAATAAGTATTTTCATAGGCGACAGGATTCACAGTTTTATGAATTTTCATAGGATTTCCTCTTTCAAAGATTTACAGTTTCTAGTATAACACAGAAGCACAAAATAAGGAATCAACAAAAGAGTCCCTCCATAAAGGAAGGGACTTTTAACTTTTTAAAAATGTTTTTTCCAGGCTTGGAAGCGTGCATCCAGCAGGAGTTGTGTCAGATTTTTTAAGATTTCGACTTGCTCGGGCTCCAATGTCTGAGCTTGAGAAACAAGTTGTCGAACATGGTCAATAGCATTTTTAGAAGACAGTTCATTAATGGAGCTAATTCCAGATTCTAGGATGGTTCCAAAAAAGAGATCGAAGTAGAGCTCCAATTCCTCATCGGGAACACTATCCACCCATTCTTTGAGAGTGTCTTTAATTTGGAGACTCTCGCTACTGATGGCCTCTAGTTGGACAAAGTGATTATCATCAGTTTGCCAACTAAAGGTGCTGTGTTGGGCGATTCCTCCGAGAGCCGTAGATTTGACGACGGTAGGAGTATCAGGAACTTCCAGCATCATGCCGATGACAGAACCTTGTGGGACGAAACGGTGAACTTTTGGAATAACATCTTGATAACCAGTGGTCTCAGTCAGATGAGCCTGCAAACCAGGGGCATCATAGGTATAAACTGCAGATATCTTGTCTTGCAATTCAGGTCGAATTTGACTGGCAGCATAGACGGCTAGATTTCCACCTTTAGAATGTCCAGCAACCATTACTTTTTGTTTTGGATGCTGAGTAAAGAATTCTTCCAAGTATTCAAGAGCATGTTTTTGGGCAGGGATTTCCTTCATGTAGGTCATGTGGAAATCTTCCTTCCAACCAATAATACTATCGTCTGTACCTCGAAAGACAATCAGATAAGTATCTAAATCAAGGCGATAGGTCATAGCAGCGAACTGTTTCTGTTGCTCCGTATCAATCTCGTTAATAAAGTTAGAGAGTTTGCTATTTTTAAAACGTTTGTGCTGGGATAACTGATCGAGGAGTTGAAGACGTTCTTTATTGGTCAACATGGTGCTTTCTCGAGGGACACGTGTTGCGACATCGCTTAAACGATTGACAGGCTGGTCCAATAGGTTATCAAAAGAAAGATAGGTCAACTCAGTCAGAGCAAGTATATCCAGTTCATTTAAGGGAAGATCATAAAAAGAATCGTATTGAACATCAGTTAGGTAGTCAAAAATATTGGCCATGGGAACTCCTTTCTTAACTTTTATCTTATCAGATTTACATCAATTTCGCTAGTAGTGAGGAGAATTTTGCTATAATATAGAAAAAGGAGGAGCAGATGCATAAGATTTTACTAGTAGAAGATGATCCAGTTATCCGTCAACAAGTTGGGAAAATGCTCTCTGAATGGGGATTTGAGGTAGTCATGGTAGAAGACTTCATGGAAGTTCTAACACTATTTGTTCAGTCTGAGCCTCATCTGGTTCTCATGGATATCGGCTTGCCTCTCTTTAATGGCTATCACTGGTGCCAGGAAATTCGCAAGATTTCTAAAGTTCCCATTATGTTTCTGTCTTCGAGAGACCAGGCTATGGACATTGTGATGGCCATTAATATGGGGGCGGATGACTTTGTAACCAAACCTTTTGACCAGCAGGTTCTTTTAGCCAAGGTACAGGGCTTATTGCGTCGTTCCTATGAGTTTGGACGGGATGAAAGTCTCTTAGAGTATGCTGGAGTTATCCTCAATACCAAGTCTATGGATGTGCATGTCAATGGCAAAGCTATCAGTTTAACCAAGAATGAATTTCAGATTTTACGTGTCTTATTTGAGCATGCGGGAAATATCGTAGCGCGTGACGATTTGATGCGGGAGCTCTGGAATAGTGACTTTTTTATCGATGATAATACCTTGTCCGTAAATGTCGCGCGCTTGCGCAAGAAATTGGAGGAAGAAGGTTTGATTGGTTTTATCGAAACCAAGAAAGGAATAGGGTACGGATTGAAACATGCTTGATTTTAAAAGTTATTTTCTAGCTTATATCCGTTCGCGTAGCCGTTTTTTCGTGTTTATTCTCTTACTTACAGGTTTACTTTTTCTCTTTGAGGTCTTATTTGATAACCAAGTGCCCTACTTTAACTATTTCTTCTTTCTATCTACCTTTTTGACACTTTTGTTTTTGGTCTATGATTTCTTGATAGAATTGCAACGATATCGTAAGGAATTGTTTTACGGAAAAAGAGAAGCCAAGTCACCAATGGAGGCCCTACTAACTGAAAAACTAGAGAAAAGTGAAGAAGAACTCTATCAAAAGAAATCAGATGCGGAAAATCGCTATAATGATTTGGTGGACTACTATACTCTCTGGGTGCATCAGATAAAAACACCCATTTCAGCCAGTAAACTTCTCGTGAGTGAGGTGGAAGATCGCCAACTAAAACAACAGTTGGAACAGGAAATTTTTAAGATTGATTCCTATACAAACCTCGTTCTCCAATACCTACGCTTAGAGAGCTTCCATGACGATCTGGTGTTGAAGAAAGAAAATGTGGAGGATTTGGTCAAGGAAGTCATTCGCAAATATGCCATTTTCTTTATCCAGAAAGGATTAAGTGTTAATCTGCATGACTTGGATAGAAGCATTGTGACGGATAAAAAATGGCTGTTAGTAGTTATTGAACAAATCCTTTCAAATAGCCTCAAATACACAAATGAAGGTGGAATTGAGATCTATATGGAAGATCAAGAACTTTGCATCAAAGATACTGGGATTGGCATTAAAAACAGTGATCAATTGCGAGTTTTTGAACGCGGATTTTCAGGCTACAATGGTCGCATGACCCAGCAGTCATCTGGTCTTGGACTCTACTTGACCCAAAAAATCACCCAAGAATTAGGACATCAAATCCGTATTGAATCTGAACTTGGTCAAGGTACGATTGTGCGTATCAAGTTTTCAGAAGTAAACCTACTGATCGAATGAAAAGAATTGCTAAGAGCTTGGAAGAATCCTTTCAGGCTCTTCTTTAGACCTTGTTATGGTAAGAAAATAGGTTTCAATCAGATAAAAAATTTTAATCTTACAAAAATGTAAGATTAAAGCTCCATTTGTAAGGTTATGTTATGGCAAGTCCTCTTTATTTGGAGTAAACTTATAGCATAAAGATAAAGGAGCGAAACTATGAAAAATATTTTACAAAAGAAACATACTAGTAAACCAAGTCCAAAAGAGATCGAGCGAGTTCAGCTCGGTTGCGCTATTATGCAGGCTCAGTTTCAACTAATGGGATATTAAAAAGGAGAAGTTAAAATGACACTATTAGATGTAAAACACGTTCAAAAGATTTATAAAACTCGCTTTCAAGGCAACCAAGTAGAAGCCCTGAAAGATATTCACTTTACCGTTGAAAAAGGCGACTACGTTGCTATCATGGGTGAGTCTGGTTCTGGTAAATCAACCCTACTCAATATTCTTGCTATGCTTGACAAGCCAACGCGTGGGCAGGTCTTCCTAAACGGAACTGACACAGCTACCATTAAAAATTCTGAAGCATCAAGCTTCCGTCGTGAAAAATTAGGCTTTGTCTTCCAAGACTTCAATTTGTTAGATACGCTTTCTGTTAA
>NZ_JVKV01000002.1 GCF_001072375.1 Streptococcus pseudopneumoniae | reverse complement strand
CATTTGCTTTCCCCCTTTCTCTGCTTGTAGTATAGCAGAGAAAGGGGGAAAGAGGGGCTTTAATTTCTGTCTTGTATTTTTTCAAGTCTGTAATGTTATTGATTATGAGTTTGTAATTCACATAAAGCTTGCTAGTTTTTCATGGTCTAATTTTCAGACAAAGCAAAAAGCCCACTGTTGTAGGCTTTTTGTAAAACAAATCTTAAAATTAAAGCATTTTGTTGTAGAATTCAACGACAAGGGCTTCGTTGATTTCTGGGTTGATCTCGTCACGTTCTGGCAAACGAGTCAATGAACCTTCCAATTTTTCAGCATCGAATGATACGAATGCTGGACGTCCAAGAGTTGCTTCTACTGCTTCAAGGATAGCTGGAACTTTCAATGATTTTTCACGAACTGAGATCACTTGACCTGGATTTACACGGTATGATGGGATATCAACGCGTTTTCCGTCAACAAGGATGTGACCGTGGTTTACGAATTGACGAGCTTGACGACGAGTAGTCGCAAGACCAAGACGGTAAACAACGTTATCCAAACGACGTTCCAAAAGAAGCATGAAGTTGAAACCTAGGATTCCGCCTTTGATTTTTGTAGCTTGTACGAACAAGTTACGGAATTGTTTTTCACCTACACCGTAAGTGAAACGAAGTTTTTGTTTTTCAGCCAATTGCAAACCGTATTCTGACAATTTAGAACGGTTGTTTGGTCCGTGTTGTCCTGGTACGTAGTTACGACGTGCCAATTCTTTACCTGTACCTGTAAGTGAAAGGCCAAGGCGACGAGCTTGTTTCCAAGATGGTCCTGTATAACGTGACATGTAAATGTCCTCCTGATATAAATAATATTCGGTGGAAATAGTCACTTAGAAAGCCCTGATTCGTGCAGATGCCCTTCGCCTAAACAGCCAAGGTTACTTATTATAAGACACCTGTTGACGAGCTTCATGCTTTCCTGCTGATATTTCACACAAAATCCATTTTACCATGAATGGCTGGATTTGTAAAGGGGGGTTAAGCTTTATTTTTACTACCAGAAAGGTTGAGAAGGAGGGTAAAGGTGCTTCCTAGACCGTACTGGCTGGTAACTGTGATTTCTCCACCTAATTGATGGGCCAATTCACGCGCAATCGCAAGGCCTAAGCCATGACCACCTGTTTTCATGTTACGCGAAGTTTCGACACGATAAAGGCGCTTGAAAATATTCTCCAAGTCCTCTGGGGCAATCCCCTGTCCCTCATCCGTCACACTGATTGACAGCTTGTTATCCTCAAGCTTAGCTACCACCTCCAGCTTGGTCCCTGGAGCAGAGTATTTAAAAGCGTTATTGACCAGATTAACCAAGATACGAGAAAGTTTGGCATAATCTCCTTCAATTCGAGCAGACTCAGGAATTACCTGTAAGTGGACATCTCGCTCCTCCTGCTCAATCAAAAATTGAAACTCACTCATGCACTCAATCAAAAGTTGATCCAGAAAAATGCTGTCTTTTCCAGTCGTCTTCTCCTGATTTCTAGCTGTATTTAGAGTCAAAAAATTCAACTCTTCAACCAGTTTATTGAGCCTTTCTGTCTGGCGTCCAATGGTTGCTAAATAATGGGCTTGTTCTCCTTCTTTGATAACTCCATCCAAAATTCCTTCTACCGTCGCTTGGATAGAGGTGATGGGAGTCTTGATATCATGCGAAAGCTGGGCAATCATCAAGCCCTTTTCTCGTTCGCTTTCTTCCAAAGAATCAAAGGTCGCCTGTAAATCATGTGACATTTCATTAAAAGCCTGGCCTAATTGCTGAAATTCTACAGGCCCTTGAACCTCCAGATTTGAAGGAAAATCCTTGTCTGCTACTCGCTTAGCATGTTCCTTGAGTTTGTCCAATGAAGTAAAGACAGGTGATAGGAGAAATAGACTAATCCCAGCACCGACAAAACTTGCCATGAGAGTCATACCCACTAGGAAATAAATCTCTCTTTCGTCAATTAACATTCGCTGGACTGCCCAAAAAACTACGATAATTGTTAGGAGTGTTGAAATGATATAACCTACTAGAATATAACTTTTTAATTTCATTGACTACCTCGTGCTTTCTCAATTTTGTAGCCCAAACCCCAAACTGTTTTTATGGTGGGCGTTTCTGCACTAGCATATTTAGCCAACTCCTGTCGAAGAGCATGAATATGAACATTTAAGGTATTGGTATCATCCACATAGTCTTCTTGCCAGACCTTTTCATAAAGATCTGTCTTAGAGAAAACTCGCTTTGGATTGCTGGCTAAAATCCATAAAAGCTCGAAGGATTTGACTGTCAAATCAAGTGCTACATCTCCTACTTGAGCCTCATGACTACCGTGATTCATTCGTAAATCCCCGAGGCTGACAACCTCTATCTCACCCCCACGATGAAGGCGACGCAAGATATTGTGGACACGTAAAACAAGCTCACGAGGACTAAATGGTTTGGCAATAAAGTCATCTGCCCCCAGGCTTAGGCCGTAAATCTTGTCCTGCTCGCTTGTCTTAGCCGTTATAAAGAGAAAAGGCTGATCTGGAGATTGATACTGAACCTCACTAATCAAATCATAACCATCCATCCGAGGCATCATGATATCTGTAATAATCAAATCAATCGGTTTTCGCTTGAAGATTTCCAAGGCCTCTACTCCATCATGAGCCACCAAAACCTGATACCCTGCCTGAACCAGATAGCGTTGATGAATATCTGTGATTTCTACCTCGTCGTCAACGAGTAAAATGGTCTTTCCCATCTGTCTCTCCTTTGAAAAAAACAGTGCTATACTACAATAGTATAACACTATTTTAATCTCTTTACGAACATTCTAAACCATATCTGGATTTTTCATATCCTAGATAGAAAGTCTGTAGCTAGACTAGTCATTTTCCTCTTTTTTAGCTTTCAAACCGAGTCCACCTAACAGTCCAGCCAAGGCGAGTCCAAAGAATCCAAGAGTAGCCATTGATGTTTGGGCTCCACCAGTATATGGAAGCATGTCTTGTAGATGTCATCTTGCCTTCATCAGGCATTTTGCTTGAGGTTGCTGCAACTTGGTCTTGCTTCATACTTGGAGCTGCCATAGGCTGGCTAGCATTCATTGTTTTGTCCTGCTCTTTGTTAGGCATCATCTTATCCTGACTAGCAACTGGCATTTGAGCTTTCATATTAGAAGCACCTTGATGACTATTCATCATTGGAGTCGGCATAGCTGAACCATTAGAAGATGGAACGAAACCTGACTGCATCGGAATAAGAGACTGATGTCCATTCAAGTTCACTGTCAAATCCTTAGTCGCTACGAGGTTGCTCAAATCTGCTTTGCCATCTTTCGCACCGTACACTTTAATAGTAGCTTTATAGCTTTGAGTGCCGTTTTGTTTTAACAAGTCAAGCAGCTCTTTATCTGATTTACCTTGAGTGCCGGCCAAATCCACTTCATAGAAGTAAAGGCCTTTCCCCAATTTCTCTACTGGTGGGAGAGCGGAATTTTTAGCTGAACCGTTGTCTGACCATGGGGCCTTATCGGATGCTTTTAAGATGAGGCGAGTCAACATGCCGTCGCCAGCGAAGAATTCGTATGGAATAACTTGATTAACACCAGCTGTGAATGGGCCTGGGAAGTTGGCCTTGTCCAAGTAAGTAGCTGGGACATCAACTGTGTCTTTGGTATTATCAACCACGCCTTTTTGTACTTGAGCTGGAGTGGTTGCTGGTTGAGCTTCACTTGCCTCACGGTCTTGTCCAGAGACTACAGGAGCAGAATTTGTTGCAGGTTTAACCGTATCTTCTGTTTGTTTCTTAGATTCTGGTTTTGCTTGCACTTCTTCTTTTGGTGCTACTACTTGGTCTTTAGCAGCCACATCCGCTTTTTCTGGAGAGCTTATAGTATCCAAGCTTGCTTTAGGTGCTGAGTCTGCCTGTTCTAAAGGAAGAACTGTATCAACTGCTTCTTTGAGTATCTCTACTGGTAAGTCGCTCTTTGCACTCACTGAATCTGCATCTGGCACGACTTGAGCAGGGGTCGGATTGACCACATCGGCACGTACAGAACTTGGTTGACTGACCAGAACAAAGAAGCCACTGGCAACAACAACTGAGGCGACACCGACACTGAGACGACGAATAGACCAACGAGTATATCTTTGATTTGGATTGAATTTCATAGGATTCTCCTTAGAGTTTTTCTTTATTTGATGACTCTAGTATAATCTCCTAAAATTAAAAAGGATTAAGAAAAAGTTAAAATTTTTCTTAAATCCCTCTTATAAAATACTTATATTGACTCAATAGTCGTTGAAAAAAAGAATAGTCACTCCTCTTCTACTCACTGAGGCTTGCTAGGGTATCCAAATATTGGTTATTGATCACTGCCATGATATAGGAGTCAGCTTTCAATAGATCATTCGGCCCAAATTGAACATCCAAAGGAGCATTTTCGTAGTCACGAAAACCGAGGATATTGAGATTGTACCGTCCTCTAAGATTTAATTGGCTAAGGCTCTTTCCTACCCATGATACAGGAACTTTCATTTCGACAATTGAAACATTCTTGTCTAACTGAAAGACATCTACACTATTATGGAAGAGAATCGTCTGTGCCAAAGAGCGTCCCATTTCATACTCTGGTGAAATGACTGAATCAGCGCCGATTTTTTCAAGGACTTTTTTTGCTGTATGGCTTTTAACCTTAGCAATAACAGTTGGTACTCCCAGACTCTTGCAATGCATGACTGCTAGAACACTAGACTCTAGATTTTCACCAGTTGCGACGACTACTGTATCACAAGTATCAATCCCGGCTGATAGCAAGAGGTCCTCATCTGTGATGTCACCAACAACGCCACGCGCCAAGACTGGTTCAAATTGATTGATTCGTTCCTCATGGTCATCAATGGCTATGATATTTACATCATGCTTAGCGAGAGCAGCCAGAACACTACTCCCAAAAATACCCAAACCTAAAATTCCGATTGTCCGATCTGACATAGTTTATCCTTTCTTATCCTATGGTAATATCTGCTTTCATATAGTGGATCATATCTTTCTTATCTGGTTGATACTCAGCCAAACTAACTAATAGCGTCAGTGGTCCAATTCGTCCGATAAACATCAGTAGCATGATAATGCTAAGAGCTAATCTACCTAACTCTGGTGTCAAATTTGCAGTTACTCCGACCGTGGCAAGCGCTGAAATTGTCTCGAACATGATGTAGATAAAGCGCGGATTCCCTTCTGCGGTTACCCCTAACAAGATCAAGCCCAGCAAGAAAGTTAGCAAGAAGATGATAAAAACACTGAAAGATTTTTGGACTGTCCGAGGCAAAATTGTTCTCCGAGCTACATTGGCATGGGGTAATCCTAAAAGTTCACTGCGTGCGAACACCAACAAAACAAAGAAGGTCGTGATTTTAAGTCCTCCTGCGGTTCCTCCAGGTGCTCCACCCAGAAACATCTGCAAAATATAAATAAGCAAAGTAACAGGCCGAGCCTGGGTGTAATCAATAGAAGCAAAACCTGCTGTTCTCATGCTGACAGTTTGGAAGAAACTAACCAGCAATTTATCCGGGAAGCTGAGATTGCCAATCGTTCCCGAATTATTCCACTCTATCAAGAGGGTTGAAACTGTTCCAGCAAATAAAATCCCCGCTGTTAAGAAGAGGACTAGCTTAGTATGGAAACGAAGCCGGCGTTTTTTCTTCTTTCCCAATTGAGTGGCTAGATCAAACCAGACCATAAAACCTAGACCACCTGTAATAATCAAGCCAGCAATCACTAGATTAACCAAAGGATCTGTCTGAAAGGCTAGCAAACTCGTACTTCCAAAATTATCAAATCCAGCATTACAGAAAGCTGAAATCGCCAAGAAGATAGACGTTAAAATACCTCGCCCCCAGCCAAACTCGGGGATAAAACGAAAACTCAGCAGAAAGGCTCCTAAACCTTCTACTAAAAAAGTCGTCAAAAAGATGGAACGTAGAAAATCCTTCAAAGACTGAGTTTCTTCAAAACTAAAACTTTCCAGAATCGTTTCACGACCTCGAAGACTGAGTTTTTGCTTGCCCTGGATATAGAAAATTCCGATAAAGGTCATGAGACCCAAACCACCAATCTGAATCAAGAACATACAGATCAGCTGCCCCCAGACATTGTAGGTCGAAGCGACAGGTAAGGTAAAAAGTCCTGTCACACAGACCATAGATACGGCTGTAAATAAATGATCAAAGTAACCGGCATGAGATGTTGGAGATTGTACAAATGGCAGACTCAAAAGGAAAGACCCAAAGAGGATAACCAAAGCAAAACTTAAAAAGATTCTCCGAGCGGGTGATAAACGCCCTAGAATGGTATTTATTTTTTCAACAATTGATTTTAATAACATAGCTACATTGTACCACAAAAATCTGAGAATACTCACATATGACTAACGATCTCAAGGCAGATACCTAGCGCCTTATCAAAAGCTTCTGCACCCCAATCGCGTTGGTCATAGTTATCAAGATCTGCCAAAGAATCTGCCGTAAACAACAACTCACCCCAAACTGCTCCGCGAAGCTGAGCTACTGCCGCAAGAGCTGCACACTCCATCTCCACAACTACGCAGCCTTCTTCCTTGCGATAGGCAACTTTTTCAGCTGTTTCTCGGTAAAATCCGTCTGTCGACCAAGTCATGACTTCTTCGTAAGGGACACCTAGTTGTTCCAAGACTTGCTCGATAGCAGAAATCGCTTCTACATGTACATCCATATAACGAGAAGGTGACGCATAATGGTAGCTGGCTCCTTCATCGCGTAGGGCTCGAACTGGAACTAGAAAGGCATTTTCTTCTATATTACTCAGCACCCCGCAGGTTCCCGTGGAAATGATTTTCTCCACACCGTAACCAATCAACCAGTCCATAAACTGGGCCGCAGGGGCAGAACCAACAGGAGCCTGAGCCAGACATACTTCCTCACCCTTGTAACTCATGACATAGACAGGATAGGTTTTAGTGGCAGAAACAAACTCCCCTACGCACTCTGCTTCTACTTCCTGAGCATAGCGGTCAATCTCTTCTTCCAAAAATGCATAGATGCACTTCTTTGGCAACTGTAAATCTAATCCTTCGTGATTTGGCATGATGACTGCCTGAGGATTATCATCAAACTCTAAAATAGGAATGGCATGTTTTTGAATCATAGAGTACCTCCTCTAAATTTGTACTATTATAACAAAAGCAAAACGAAAGTCAAGACGGAAGCCTAAGTCAAATCAGAAAAAACCTACCTTAAGTAGGAAACAACAATTAAATGCTTTTTTCGTCATAATAAACTTGCTATAGCTTAGGAATTATTTTATAATAGATTGAATTTAAAAAAGTGAGGGAGTTTTATGAAATTCTATTCCTATGACTATGTGCTCAGTCAGATTAGTCAACAGAATTGGGTCATGATTATCGTATCAGCTTTACTGCTTATCGTGACTGGATTTTTTGCATTTAAAGCTTTCAAAGATAAAAAAGGGAGCAAGTTCCGTGAATTATCGCTCATTTCTATTTTGACCTTAATCGCATTCGTTTTGATAAGCATTACGAATCTTCAAAACAGTCAATCCAATGATAATCAATTCCGCTCTTCCCTAAACTTTATCGAAGTCGTTTCAAAAGAATTAGGTGTAGATAAAAAAGAGGTCTATGTCAATACCTCAGCAGTAACTGATGGAGCTATTATTAAGGTTGGCGAACATTTTTATCGTGCCATTAGCGGGACTGACCAAGATAGCTATTTATTAGAAAAAATGGAACTCTATAAATCAGATGTTGAACTCGTGGAGGTTGAAAAATGATAAGCTTTTTTGCTACAATTGCAATTAAATTGGCCTTGGGGCTTCTTTCTCTTGTTTTTGTTATTAACGTAACAGGTAAAGGAAATCTAGCACCAAGTTCTGCAGTGGACCAAATCCAGAACTTTGTTCTCGGGGGTATTATCGGTGGGGTTATCTACAATAGTTCTATTACCATCATCCAATACATTGTTATCCTCATCATCTGGACTATTCTCATCCTGCTCCTTAAATGGTTGAATACCAATATTTCCTTTTTCAAACACTTAATTGACGGGAAACCAACTATTATCATTAAAAATGGTAAGTTAGATCCTGAAGCCTGTCGCTCAAAAGGTCTTGCGGCTGCAGATGTAGCTCTTAAATTGCGCTCTCAAGGAATCTTTCAATTAAAGGATGTCAAGAGAGCTGTGATTGAGCAAAACGGACAACTAATTGTCGTAAGAATGGGTGACGAAAATCCTAAGTACCCAGTCATCACAGACGGTGTTGTCCAAGTTGAAATCCTAGAAACCATTGGCAAATCCGAGGAGTGGCTAACTGAGAAATTGAAAGAAGAAGGTTTCGAAGAAGTCTCAAATATCTTTATCGCTGAATATGATAAAGGTCAATTGAATGTTGTAACCTATTAAAAAATAAACTGATGCTTTTCGTATCAGTTTTTTGCTTTTTAGCATAAAAGGGTATATACTTAAACCAATATCTGATGTAATTTAGATAATACAAAAAATTAACGGAGGTATCCCCCATGTCAATCGAAGAAAAATTCAACCAAGCTAAAGGTTCTGTTAAAGAAGGCTTTGGTAAACTAACTGGCGATACAAAAACTCAAACAGAAGGAGCTGCAGAAAAGGTAGCTTCAAAAGCTAAAGAAGTTGCTGAAGATGCAAAAGAAGCTGTCGAAGGTGCAGTATCTGGCGTAAAAAACATCTTTAAAAAAGACGGAGAATAATTCTTTCTCGTCCTAATAACATAAGAAACTCTTATTCCAAGCTGTTAATATGCTAGGGATAAGAGTTTTTTCTTTAAATTATTATGTTTTTTAATATTAGAAAATACTTCTTATGATGTGTTGCTCAACCTAAAGCAAAAAGAACTAATTCCTATACTCCTCCTATTTCCACAAACCACCTAAGATTTGTTTTTCCAATAAGCCTAAGTCCTCTTCTCTCATTTCGCCATTGACGCCAACGACATATAGTTGAGAGAAGTAAGCTAACAATGGACCTATACAGATGCGAACCATTTGAGGAATCGTTATCTCTGGATTTACACGTGGATCTGCTAGCAATTCCTTATGAAGCACTCGAAGTTTATCTTGAATAGCATTCCAGATAAAAATCTGTTCATTTTTTAGTTTTTTATTTGAAAAACTCTCTTGTAGAATGATTTTCATCAAGGCACGATTTTTTTTGAGATAGCTCATACGATTATGGACGAGATAACGAACCCTCTCTTCTGTCGTTTCAAAAGCTAAGAGTTCCTCAAAAAAACTACCGAGAATGCCTGGGACTACAGGATGTAAAATAGCCGTCAGTAAATCATCCTTCGTCTTAAAATACTTAAACAAAGTTGCCTGGCTTAGTCCAGCACGCTCAGCTATGTGAAGAGTTGAGGTCCCATGGTAACTCCTGGTTGATATGAGATCCACTGCTGCCTGCATGATTTTTTTCTTTCCTTGAGGGTAATTCGCTTCTTCTAAGTAATCTTCAAACGATTCAAAAACAGTCTTATCCATCCAATCTTCACACCTTTTTAGCATTATTTATGTTGATTTCTAAACTTTACGATAACGACGCAATCCAACAATATTGAGAATTGTTAAAATGATCAAGAAAATCATTAAAACACCAAGATTTGACAAAATATCACCAAGATTGTGTCCGTAAAGAATAATCTGGCTTATTGCATCACCAGAATAGGTTAATGGCAAAAATTTCCCCACAGTTGGAGCCCATTCTCCCATGGATGACAATGGAATAATTCCTGAGAAAAAAAGTTGGGGCATAATCACGAGAGGAATAAATTGCATCATTTGGAATTCTGATTTTGCTAGAGTAGACAAGAGAATTCCAAAAGCTAGTGCTACAAGAGCCAGTACCACATTAACTATTATAACATTTAAAATATTTCCTACAACTTCTACATCTAGTAGCCAAATTGCTGCTAAAACGACAACTGCCGTTTGAAAAATCGCAATAATACCGTAAGACAACATATAGCCATAGACGATTTCAGAACGTTTCACTGGGGTTGCTAACAAGCGATCCAAGGTTCCACTTGTTCGCTCTTTCAACAGTGCCATACCAGAAATCAAAAAGACAAAGAAGAAGACCACAAAGCCAATTAAAATTGGAATCATACGTGCAAAGAATCCAGTATTTTTATCTCCATATTGGTAAGATTCTTTGATTTCAGGCGCCTTTTCATCTAATTTCAATTGTGGAAGAGCTTGTTTGACACGAGATAATAACTGATCGGTGCCTTCATTGACGATACTTGTTCGTAACACTTGTCGTGTCATAGTTGTTTTAGAAGTATCCGTATTTGCGTAGTCGACCTGATACTCACCATCTTTATACGATATGACTGCATCTACTTTCTCGTCAGCTAGAGCTTTTTTAGCCTGATCTAAGTCTTGATAAGTCTCGACGTCCACATGATCGAGCTCATCCATTTTTGTTACCAAACCAGTTGGTAGATCTTGTGTCGCTAACTTGACATTCACGGTTGTACTAGCTGAAAACATGAGGTTCATCAGCCACATAATAAATACCGGCGCTACAAACATCATAGCCAAGGTTCGTTTGTCACGAAGCAATTCTTTGATAACTTTTTTAGCAATAGCAATGGTTCTCATCTTACTCTCCTTCTGCTTTCAAAAAGACTTCTTCAATACTTGAAACTTGATAACTATCTTTTAAGTGTTGCGGTGTATCAAAAGCAATGATTTTTCCACCTAATAATAAGCCGACCTTATCCGTTAACTCTGCTTCATCCATAACATGGGTAGTAACTAATATCCCTACCCCATTGTCTCTAAGCGCGAATAATTCTTTCCAGATTTTCTTTCGAAGAGAAGGGTCGATTCCAACTGTCGGTTCGTCCAAAATCAAGAGCTGAGGATTCCCCAGAAGCGCGACGGCTAAAGACAAGCGTCGCTTCATTCCTCCAGAATAACCGGATACCGTTTTATTCAAATGCTCTGTCAGATCCACAACTTGAGCCACATGGGCAATTTCAGCTGTCAGATCTCTTTTGGATAGCCCTTTTAGCTGACCAAAAAATTCTAGATTTTCTTGACCTGACAAGGCCTCATAAAGAGCATCAGACTGAGCCATATAGCCAATATCACCTAAAATATGACGATTTGGCATAGTATGGTCCAAGACTAAAGCGATACCGCTATCCGCCTTTTCCATTCCTAGCATGGTTTTAATCATAGTTGATTTACCAGCACCTGATGGACCGATTAGACCAATGATTTCTCCAGGCTGTAAATCAAAACCAACGTGATCTAAGACCATTTGACGACCAAAAGATTTTTCTAAATCTTTTAAATGTAACAATTTTTTCATTTGAATCCTCCTAGGTGAGTATTTACTCACTTTTGAAATATAAAACTATTATAGTGAGTATCCACTCACTTGTCAAGTTGAAAGTTGATAGTTGAAAAAAATCTCCCTTCTCTTTCGAGAAAGGAGATTTTTATTTTATGGTCGTCCACCAGGGCCTCCATTTCCTTGAGGGCCACCGCCAGGTGCCCCTCCGCCTCCAGGCATAGAACTGACAATCTCAGTTTGTTTTTCACCATTGAGATAGATATCTCCGCCTGTGTAGGTCGCTGTTCCATCAAAGTCAAAACCAGTTTGACCAGTCATTTTGATGGTTCCTCCATTAACTGTAATATTACCATTTGAGTCAATTGGATCCGTGTCCCCTTGACCAACTTCAACCGTCAAGTTCCCACCATTCATAGTGAAGAAAATTTCACTTTGTTGAGCATTTTTGTTGGCTGCATTGACACCATCATCCGTTGAATAGATGGCGATATCTCCACCGTTGATAGTGATTGACTTACCTTCAAGCCCTTCTGTAGAATTCTTAACGGTATAGGTACCACTATCAATAACCAAATCACCTGATGCGTGGATACCATCATCTCCAGCAGTAACAGTGATGGTATTGTCAGAGAGATACATGGTTCCTACAGATGTGTCCTCATCATTGTCGACCTTAACTCCGTCTTCCTTGGCATCGATAGTCATAGTTGTGCCGGTAATGTTGAGTTCATCATTAACATTAAAGGCATCCCCGACTGCTGTGATGTTGTAGCTTCCACCTGTGATGTGAAGTGTATCATTTGCCTTGATACCATTGTTTTTCTTACCATCTACATTGAGAGTTCCTTTACCGTTGATGGTCAAGTCCACTTTAGAGAAGAGCGCTGCATCCGCTTTTTCGTCACTATTTGAAGCTGAATCTGACAGGCTATTTGTGGTGCCGTCTGCTAGTGTCAGGTAGACGTGTCCAGCTGATGTTGCTGAAATAGCTGCATTGGTATTGGTCATGGTTACACCGTTTAGGATGATATGTACGTCATCTGAACTTCCAGCTTCAATCTTGATTTGAACTCCGTCGGATTGACCAGAAATTACATAAGTTCCTGACTTAGAGATTGTAACGGTAGAACCTGATACGGCTACTCCATCACCTGATACCGTCGCCGTTGATTCTGACAGAGTTACAGTTGCTGCTGTTTTTTCATCATAAGAAGTATCATAGTCCTTATCTGTAAAGTAACTAGATGTTTTCTTATTAGTAGTTACTGTTGTTGTTGCAGTACTATTGCTAGCTGTTGTATTTGAAGTTGACTGGGCACATGCTGTCACCAGTGCTAGAGTTGTTATACTTGTTAATAGGAATGTCCATTTTTTTGCTTTCATGCTCATTTCCTCGTCTTTCATTTTACATGCTCTTAGTCTACGGGTCTTTCCTAAAAGAAGCCTAAACTTTTTCTGAAAGTTTTCTTAAGTTTAGTTTCAATTAAGTTAAATTTAACAAAAGTTTTAGAAATCCCCTCTAGAATTGTAGACAAGCAAGTTCACCTTGTTTAAAAATAGTATAACTGAAAGCAAGAGGAGAAAGACTTATGAAACCATTAGAAACAACTTTTAAGCGGATTGAAACCAAATATATTATCTCCAAAGAAATTTTAGATAAACTCATCCAAGATTTAAAGGAATATTCGGTAGAAGACGACTATCCAATTTCAACGATATCAAATATCTACTTTGATACAGAAGACTTTGATATTCTCCAAGATGAGCATCTTGGCGACAAACGAAAAGAAAAGGTTCGGATGCGGACCTATCTCAGCCAACCCAAAGCAGATAGTCAAGTATTTTTAGAAATCAAAACCAAGGACCAAGAAGGAGTTGGTCGTAAATTTAGACTACTCTCAACTCCTATTTCTATCCTTAATTTTATGACCAAAGGGCACTTGGATGCTAGTATTACTGATACAGTCGTCATTGAAAAAGTGAAAAAGCTTCACCAAGATTACAAGCAGGCTATCAAGCCTCGTATGTACATCTACTACGATCGTTATTCATTAAAAGAAAAAAAATACATCAAGGGCTACGACTATCATAAAATTCGTATCACCATTGACCAAAATCTAATCTATAGAGATGAAAATGTCAGTCTCTTCGCAGGAAATCAAGGGGCTCCTCTATTAGATGACAATACTGTGATTATGGAGATTAAAGCTCCTGGAAACAAACCTCAGTGGTTACAAGATATTCTAGAAAAGTATGGTTTGATGGAGCACAAATTTTCAAAATACAGTTGTGCTTACCACAAATCTCAAGGGCTTCCTTATGCGCCACGTCCTAGTATAGAAAGCGCAGGTACCGCTTATGCTTAATCTATTTAATTCCATTTTCAACAACGCCACTGCAAGTGCAGATCCCTTCCAACTACTGCTGGCACTTCTAGTCAGTCTAGTTCTCGGTTTGGCACTTACTTGGACCTACAAATATCGGACCCTCTACACCAGAGAATTTGCTATCAGCTTGACTCTGCTTCCCTGCCTTATGACCTTGGTTATTTTTCTGGTCAATGGGAGCTTGGGTACGTCAATTGCTGTAGCCGGAACCTTTAGTTTGATTCGTTTCCGTTCTGCAACCAGTGGTTCAAGAGAACTGATTGCTATTTTCCTCGCCATGATTATCGGTCTAGCTTGTGGAACAGGCTATCTCTTCTTGGCTATTCTCTTCACCCTCTTTATCTTGGGTGTTTGGTTCCTTTTGGAAAATCAACAGGTCAAAACTGACAATCAACGCCGTAGACTTTTAACAATCACGGTAGCTAATCAAGAGAAGATTCAAGATGCTATCCAATCTGCTCTTGACCAATTCTGCTTAGAAATTGACATGATTACGATCAATAGCACAAATGCAGGGGACAACCTTAGCATTGTCTATGAAGTCGAGCTAAAAACAGAGGTCGATGATTTCCAAGTGACTAGCTATCTTACACAAAATATTGATCAATGCGATGTGGCATTGACTAAAAAAGCTAAAAAGAGAAAAAATCTCTAAAGACGAAAAACGAGGCTGGGATAAAAATTCCGATCTCGTTTTTTGCTAGCAATAAGTTTTTGATACTGAGACTGGTTAGACTTTTCGATTTCAAAGAGCTCTTTTGAAAAAGACTTCACTTTCTCTTTCTACAACTTTTAATTTCCTTTAACTGGAATCTCTTTGATAACTCGTGCTGGATTTCCTGCTAGAACTACGTTGTCACCAAAGGATTTTGTAATGACCGCTCCTGCTCCTGCAACAACATTATCCCCTAAAGTAACACCCGGAAGGACGATAACTCCTCCCCCTGCCCAAAAGTTCTTACCAATAGTGATTGGTTTGCCAAATTCTAGCCCTGAATTTCGTTCATCGGGATCCAGCGGATGAAGAGGTGTTAAAAACTGACAATTAGGACCAATCATGGCATTATCACCAATAGTAATCGGACATACGTCCAACATGGTCAAATTCCAATTGGAATAAAAATTTTCTCCTAAATGGATATTAACTCCATAATCCACCACCAATCGAGGATTGACATAAAGGTTTTCTCCGGTAGAACCAAACCATCCTTTGATGATTTCCATGCCTTTTACCGGGTCGACTTCTTCATTAAAAGCTGCTTGCTTTTGTCGTGCTGTTTGTGCTAGAGAACGAAGGTCTGGGTCGAATGGGTGATAGGGTTCTCCCGCGATCATTTTTTGATATTCTGTTTTCATGTTATTTCTTTCTTGCTTGTTTTAGATGATTGTAGCATAGTATTGTATCTCGAGCAAGTTAAAATAATTCGCTCTTTATGAATTGAAAATGTGAGTAGAACGCAAACCTAACATTAAATACAAAAAGCGAACAAATTCAGTTTTCTGACAATCAGAATTCTGCCTTGTTCGCTTTTTTACCTAATATATAATGTTTAAGAATTTATAGTGAATGTTTTCTAAAGTCCTTTTTATATCAGACCTTAAGTAACACCTACTTATTCGCTTACTTCAACAGTTTCAATGGCTTCTTCTACAGTCGTATCAACTGGAGCTTCTTCTTGTGAAGATGCTAGGTAAGACTCTTCGTTGACTGCTTGTGGTTCAAGGTTACGGTAACGTGCCATACCTGTACCAGCTGGGATAATCTTACCGATGATAACATTTTCCTTAAGACCAAGGAGATGGTCTTTCTTACCACGGATAGCTGCGTCTGTAAGGACACGAGTTGTTTCCTGGAAGGAAGCTGCTGACAAGAAACTATTTGTTTCAAGTGAGGCTTTGGTGATTCCCATAAGGACTGGACGACCAGTCGCTGGCACTCCACCTGCGATAAGAACATCCTTGTTAGCATCTGTAAAGTCGTTGATGTCCATAAGAGTTCCCATGAGAAGATCTGTGTCTCCTGGATCCATAACACGAACTTTACGGATCATTTGACGAACCATTACCTCGATGTGTTTGTCACCGATTTCTACCCCTTGGCTACGGTAAACTTTTTGTACTTCACCGAGGAGGTAAGTTTCAACTGATAGGACATCACGTACAGCTAGGAGACGTTTTGGTTGGATTGAACCTTCTGTCAATGCTGCACCACGAGAGACTTGGTCCCCAACTTCAACACGCATACGAGCTGTAAATGGTACCACGTATTCGCCTTCTCCAGTTTCACCCTTAACGAAGACTTTCTTAGTACGAGTTGAAGCATCTTCTTCGATAGCAGTAACTTGTCCTTTGACCTCTGTGATAACCGCTTCCCCTTTAGGATTGCGGGCTTCAAAGATTTCTTGGACACGAGGAAGACCCTGAGTGATATCGGTATTTGAGGCAACCCCACCCGTGTGGAAGGTACGCATTGTAAGCTGTGTACCAGGTTCCCCGATAGATTGAGCAGCAATTGTACCAACTGCTTCACCAACTTCAACCGCATCACCAGTCGCCAAGTTGATACCATAACAGTGGCGGCAGACACCATGACGAGTGTTACATGTAAATACAGAGCGGATAGTCACTTCTTCAACACCAGCATTGACGATTTCACGCGCCTTGTCTTCTGTGATCAATTCATTTGGACCAATGATAACTGCACCAGTTTCTGGGTGTTTAACAGTTTTCTTAGTGTAACGACCATTGAGACGTTCTTCAAGAGACTCAATCATCTCTTTACCTTCAGTAATAGAACGGATCAAGAGACCACGGTCAGTTCCACAGTCATCCTCACGAATGATAACGTCTTGGGCAACGTCAACCAAACGACGAGTCAAGTAACCTGAGTCGGCTGTCTTAAGGGCCGTATCAGTCATACCTTTACGAGCACCGTGAGTTGAGAAGAACATTTCGAGTACTGACAAACCTTCGCGGAAGTTTGAAAGGATTGGCAATTCCATGATACGTCCGTTCGGAGCAGCCATCAGACCACGCATACCGGCAAGCTGTGAGAAGTTTGAGATGTTACCACGGGCTCCAGAGTCCATCATCATAACGATAGGGTTCTTAGGATCTTGGTTGGCAACCAAACGTTTCTCGAGTTTTTCACGGGCAGCACGCCATTCAGCTGTAACAGCATTGTAGCGTTCGTCATCTGTGATCATACCACGACGGAATTGTTTAGTAATTTGTTCTACACGTTTGTGTGATTCTTCGATGATTTCAGCCTTGTCTTCAACGACTGGAATATCAGCAATACCCACTGTCAAACCTGCAAGAGTTGAATGGTGGTAACCGAGGTTCTTCATACGGTCAAGTAGGGCAGATGTTTCTGTCGTACGGAAACGTTTGAAGATTTCAGCGATGATATTTCCAAGGTTTTTCTTCTTGAATGGCGGGTTGAGTTCAAGTCCATCGATAGCTTCCTTGATATTTCCACCTAGTGGCAAGAAGTATTTAGCTGGAACGCCTTCTGTCAAGTTGGCATTATTTGGTTCTTGCAAGTAGGGTAGACCTTCTGGCATGATATCGTTGAAGAGGATCTTACCAACAGTTGTAAGCAAGATTTTGTGTTTTTGCTCTTCTGTCCATGGTTTGTTGAGGCTGTCTGTTGCGATACCAACACGTGAGTGGAGGTGAACATAGCCATTGCGGTAAGCCATAACAGCTTCGTCACGGTCTTTGAAGACCATTCCTTCACCTTCACGACCAGCTTCTTCCATGGTCAAGTAGTAGTTACCCAAAACCATGTCCTGAGATGGAGTAACAACTGGTTTACCATCTTTCGGGTTCAAGATGTGCTCAGCAGCCAACATCAAGATACGAGCTTCTGCTTGGGCTTCTTCTGAAAGCGGTACGTGGATGGCCATTTGGTCCCCGTCAAAGTCAGCATTGTAGGCTTCACAGACAAGCGGATGCAAGCGAAGGGCCTTACCGTCAATCAAGACAGGTTCAAAGGCTTGGATACCCAAACGGTGAAGGGTCGGTGCGCGGTTCAAAAGCACTGGGTGTTCTTTGATAACTTCTTCGAGGATATCCCAGATACGCTCATCTCCACGTTCCACCAAGCGTTTAGCGGCTTTAACGTTTTGCACGATATCACGCGCTACGATTTCACGCATCACAAATGGTTTAAAGAGCTCGATAGCCATTTCACGTGGCACACCACATTGGTACATCTTAAGAGTTGGACCAACGGCGATAACGGAACGTCCTGAAAAGTCAACACGTTTACCGAGCAAGTTTTGACGGAAGCGTCCTTGTTTACCTTTGAGCATGTGGCTCAATGATTTAAGTGGACGGCTACCTGGTCCTGTAATTGGACGACCACGACGACCGTTGTCAATCAAAGCGTCAACCGCTTCTTGAAGCATACGCTTCTCATTTTGAACGATGATACCTGGTGCGTTCAACTCAAGCAAACGAGCCAAACGGTTGTTACGGTTGATAACACGACGGTAAAGGTCGTTCAAGTCAGATGAGGCAAAACGGCCACCATCCAACTGCAACATTGGACGAAGATCTGGTGGAATAACCGGAAGGATGTTAAGAATCATCCATTCAGGTTTGTTTCCAGACTTGTAAAAGGCATCCAAAACATCCAAACGACGGATAGCTTTGATACGTTTTTGTCCAGTTGCTGTCTTCAATTCTTCTTTAAGCTCAGCAATTTCTTTTTCAAGATCTACTTGTTTCAAGAGGTCTTGGATAGCTTCGGCACCCATTTTAGCAACGAATGATCCGTAGCCATATTCACGCAAGCGCTCACGGTATTCACGCTCTGTCATGATTGATTTGTGCTCAAGTGGTGTATCCTTCGGATCGATCACCACATAAGCTGCAAAGTAGATAACTTCCTCAAGTGCACGAGGACTCATATCAAGGGTCAAGCCCATACGGCTTGGAATCCCCTTGAAATACCAGATATGAGATACAGGAGCTTTCAACTCGATGTGTCCCATACGTTCACGACGAACTTTTGTACGCGTTACTTCAACACCACAACGGTCACAAACAATCCCTCTGTAACGAATGCGTTTGTACTTACCACAAGCACATTCCCAGTCTTTTGTAGGACCAAAGATGACTTCGTCAAATAGTCCTTCACGTTCTGGTTTCAACGTACGGTAATTGATTGTTTCAGGTTTTTTGACTTCTCCATAAGACCATGAACGGACTTTGCTTGGAGAAGCTAGTGTGATTTGCATACTTTTAAAACGATTTACGTCAACCACTATTTCTTCCCTTTCTATTCTAGGTGAGCTACTTATTCTTGTTCAGTAGCTTCTTCTGTTGCTTCCGCTTTTGCACCTTCTTCAGCTTCAAAAGCAGCTTTTGCTTCTTCAGCAGCTTTTTTACGTGCTTTTTCAAGGTCATCTACGTGGATGACATCTTCGTCCATGCCCTCGTCAAGATCACGAAGTTCAACTTCTTGATCATCTTCGTCAAGAACACGCATGTCAAGACCAAGTGATTGTAATTCTTTAACAAGAACTCGGAAGGATTCTGGAACACCTGGTTTTGGAATTGGTTTTCCTTTTGTAATAGCTTCATAGGCTTTCAAACGTCCGTTGATATCGTCAGACTTATAAGTCAAGATTTCTTGAAGGACATTTGATGCACCATAGGCTTCAAGCGCCCAAACCTCCATCTCACCGAAACGTTGTCCACCAAACTGAGCTTTACCTCCGAGTGGTTGTTGCGTAACTGTTGAGTAAGGTCCGACAGAACGAGCGTGCAATTTATCATCAACCATGTGGTGGAGTTTGATCATGTACATGACACCAACTGACACACGGTTATCAAATGGTTCACCAGTACGTCCATCGTAAAGGATAGTCTTAGCATCGCTATCCATGCCTGCTTCCTTAACAGTTGACCAAAGATCTTCTGAACTTGCTCCATCAAAGACCGGTGTTGCGATGTGGATACCAAGAGTACGAGCTGCCATACCAAGGTGAAGCTCCATAACCTGACCGATATTCATACGTGATGGCACCCCAAGTGGGTTCAACATGATATCGACTGGAGTTCCATCTGGAAGGTAAGGCATATCTTCTACAGGAACGATACGAGAGACAACCCCTTTGTTTCCGTGACGTCCGGCCATCTTGTCTCCGACCTTAATCTTACGTTTTTGAGCGATGTAAACACGAACCAGCATATTAACACCTGATTGTAATTCATCACCATTTGCACGTGTAAAGATCTTAACATCACGAACAACACCATCGGCACCGTGGGGTACGCGAAGTGAAGTATCGCGAACTTCACGAGATTTGTCTCCGAAAATAGCGTGCAAGAGACGTTCTTCAGCTGAAAGGTCTTTTTCACCCTTAGGTGTTACTTTACCTACAAGGATATCCCCTTCTTTAACCTCAGCACCGATACGGATAATACCCATTTCGTCAAGGTCTTTAAGGGCATCTTCACCAACGTTTGGAATTTCACGAGTGATTTCTTCAGGCCCAAGCTTTGTATCGCGTGTTTCTGATTCGTATTCTTCAAGGTGGACAGATGTATAGACATCATCTTTCACCAAGCGTTCGCTCATGATAACGGCATCCTCGAAGTTGTAACCTTCCCATGTCATGTAGGCAACGATTGGGTTTTGTCCAAGCGCCATTTCTCCATTTTCCATAGAAGGTCCGTCAGCAATGAAATCACCTTTTTCAACGATATCGCCAACTTTTACGAGAGTACGTTGGTTGTAGGCAGTACCTGAGTTTGAACGACGGAATTTTTGAATGTGGTAAACATCCAATGAGCCATCTTCACGACGAACTTCTACCTTGTCAGCATCTGCATAGGTAACCTTACCACCATGTTGTGCAATAACTGCAGCTCCTGAATCATGAGCTGCTTGGTATTCCATACCAGTACCCACGTAAGGTGCTTTGGGATCAATCAATGGCACAGCCTGACGTTGCATGTTGGCACCCATGAGGGCACGGTTGGAGTCGTCGTTTTCCAAGAAAGGAATACATGCTGTCGCAACGGCAACTACCTGCTTAGGAGAAACATCCATGTAATCAACACTTGACGCTGGATATTCTTGGTTAACCCCTTGGTGACGTCCCATGACAACTTTTTCAGCAAAAGTGCCATCTGCGTTCAATTTAGAGTTAGCCTGTGCTACTGTGAACTCATCTTCTTCATCGGCTGTCAACCAAACGATTTCGTTGGTTACTTTTCCAGTTGCACGGTCAACCTTACGATATGGTGTTTGAATGAAACCATACTTGTTGAGGTGCCCGTATGAAGACAAGTTGTTGATCAAACCGATGTTTGGCCCTTCAGGTGTTTCAATCGGACACATACGACCATAGTGAGTGTAGTGCACGTCACGCACTTCATATCCAGCGCGGTCACGTGTCAAACCACCAGGTCCTAAGGCAGACAAACGACGTTTGTGTGACAACTCAGAAAGTGGGTTGTGTTGGTCCATGAACTGTGACAATTGAGAAGAACCAAAGAATTCTTTGATTGCTGCAGTTACTGGACGGATATTGATAATTTGTTGTGGTGTTAGTACTTCGTTATCTTGAACAGACATACGTTCACGAACGTTACGTTCCATACGTGAAAGTCCAAGACGCACTTGGTTGGCAAGCAATTCACCGACGGCACGGATACGACGATTCCCGAGGTGGTCGATATCATCGATACGACCGATGCCTTCAGCCAAATTAAGGAAGTAGCTCATTTCAGCAAGGATATCTGCCGGAGTGATAGTGCGAACCTTATCATCTGGGTTTGCGTTACCGATAATGGTTACAACACGATCTGGATCAGTTGGTGCAACAACCTTGAATTTTTGAAGAACAACTGGCTCTGTTACTACAGCAGCATCATTTGGAATGTAGACAATCTTGTTCAAGTCGCCATCCAAATGGCTTTCAATGCTTTCAATCACACTACGAGTCATGATTGTACCAGCTTCTACCAAGATTTCTCCAGTTTCAGGATCTACCAATGGTTCAGCAATAGTTTGGTTGAGCAAACGTGTTTTAACATTGAGTTTTTTATTGATCTTGTAACGACCAACTGCAGCCAAGTCATAACGACGTGGGTCGAAGAAACGAGCTACAAGTAAGCTACGTGAACTTTCAGCAGTCTTAGGCTCACCTGGACGAAGGCGTTCGTAGATTTCCTTCAAAGCTTCGTCTGTACGAGAGTCCATTGGGTTCTTGTGAATATCTTTTTCAACAGTGTTACGAACAAGATCGCTGTCACCAAAGATATCAAAGATTTCATCATCGCCTGAGAAACCAAGCGCACGAACTAAGGTCGTAAACGGAATTTTACGAGTACGGTCGATACGAGTATAGGCAATATCTTTTGAGTCGCTTTCAAGTTCCAACCAAGCTCCACGGTTAGGGATAACAGTTGAACCGTAGCCCACTTTACCATTTTTGTCTACCTTGTCATTAAAGTAAACACCTGGAGAACGTACCAACTGTGATACGATGATTCGTTCACCACCGTTGATGATGAAAGTCCCCATCTCAGTCATGATTGGGAAATCACCAAAGAATACTTCCTGGGTTTTAATTTCGCCAGTTTCTTTGTTAATCAAGCGGAAGGTTACAAAGATAGGTGCTGAGTAGCTGGCATCATGGATACGAGCTTCTTCAAGCGTATATTTAGGTTCTTTGATTTCGTAGCCAACAAATTCCAACTCCATTGTGTCTGTGAAGTTTGAAATTGGCAATACATCTTCAAACACTTCCTTCAGACCATGGTCTAGAAAATCTTTGAATGAATCAGTTTGAATTTCAATCAAATTTGGTAAGTCAAGAACTTCTTTGATTCTTGAAAAACTACGACGGGTACGATGTTTCCCGTATTGAACGTCATGTCCTGCCAAGATGATTCTCCTTTTTAAATAAAGTTCCAAGCTTAGTGATCTAAGCTAGTAATTATCGTTAGATGGTTCTAAAAACCCTATCAACTTATCCCCCTCGACTAATTTTCAGAATCTTTAAATCTTTGTTACAAAGGTCAAAAAAACTGAAAAAAAGCACAAAAAGAGCAGCTAAATCCGACTTTTTCAGGAGATTTAACTGCTGTGAGCCTTGTCCGGACAATATTTCAGACAAAACCTACGACAAATGATTATTTACATTATACCCTATTTAGCTAGATTTTTCAAGGTTTTAAAATATTTTTCTCTTCCTCTAATCCGTTAATTATCTACATCTTTCTTTGAAAAATCAAGTCCATATTTAGGAAAACGCTTGCCTTAACTATTCCCTCATGCTATACTGTTATTGAAATTAATAGACAGGAGACATTTTATGAAAACAGCTAAAACCACTGTTACAATCGTTTCTGCACTTGCATCTGTCATCTTATTGACCAGCTGCGCCACAAAATCCACAGAAACACAAACATCCGCTAATAACTCATCTGACAATCAGATTACAATGACTTACGACCAACTACGGTCTAGAGAAAATACCATGTCAACTCTCTGGTATCAAAAAGCGGCCGAAACAAAAGCCTTGTATCTACAAGGTTATAATGTTGCTACAGATCGTCTAAAGGAATTACTGAAAACAGAATCAGATAAGCCTTATTCGATTGTTTTGGACTTGGACGAAACGGTCCTAGATAACAGTCCTTATCAAGTTCAAAATGTCAAAGATGGAACAGCATTCACACCTGAAAATTGGGATGTTTGGGTCCAAAAAGCTGCAGCAAAAGCCGTCCCAGGTGCTAAAGATTTTCTTCAGTTTGCCGATCAAAACGGTGTCCAAATCTACTATATTTCTGACCGTTCAGTCGACCAAGTAGATGCGACCATTAAAAATCTAGAAAGCGAAGGTATTCCTGTACAAGGACGTGATCACCTCATGTTTCTAGAAAGTGGTGTGAAATCCAAAGAAGGTCGTCGACAAGCGGTTCAAGAAAAGACAAATCTTGTGTTACTATTTGGTGATAACCTTGTAGACTTTGCAGAATTTTCTAAGACTTCTGAAGCTGATCGTGACAAACAACTTGAAGAATTGCAAAAAGAATTTGGTGAAAAATTCATCATCTTCCCAAATCCAATGTATGGATCATGGGAAACAGCAGTTTACGGTGGTAATAAACTAGATGCCAAGGGACAAGTAGAAGAACGCGAAAAGGCTTTACAAGGCTTTGACAAGTAATGAAAACTTGGTATTCAATAAGGCCATAAGTACAAAAAGAAGTGCAAAAGCTCTTTAACTGACAAAACTCAAAAAAGCGGACAAGAGAGGATTCTGATAACCAGAAAACTTTCCTGTTCGCTTTTATCATGTGAATCGTATCTTAATGAGCCAGCATTTCTTGGGCGATTTCTTGGCCAGATAAGCCATCTGGATAGTAGGTTGGCCAGTTATCCATTTCTTCAAAGAGGGCTTCCTGGCTAGTACCTCCAAAGAAGATATGGAAATGTTCTGCCTTGACTGGAGCGATATTGTGGTCGCTAAACTGAACATACTTAAATTGTCCAGCATCCGCATCTGTCGCTTCAAAGAGATAACGAACTCCTCGATTCCCTTTCTTATAAGTCAAAATTTTCTTGCCGACATACTTGTATGTATATTTCTTACTTTGGTCACCTTGGATGAATTCCATAGTATTATCCGTGATATTTATCTTAGATACATCGGTTTGATAGCCTTTTTGATAGTAGGCCTTGTATTCATCCTTAGTCATCTTACCAGTCAACTTAGCCTTGTAGTCAAAGACTTGGTCTAGAGTACCATTTTCAAGGAAAGGATAAACAGACTGCCAGTTACCAGCATAGTCACTCAAGGTACGATCCTTGACATCTGCATCCTCAAAGTAACCATTTTGAACTGTTTTAGTTTCCTCTGCTTTTTCTGGCTCAATTTCTGCCCCTGCTTGGTCAGTTGTTTGCTTGAGGGCCTTGAGATTTTTCTCCATGACAGAGATATAGTTCTCACCAGCCTCCATGTCCTCTTCGGTCAGGCTTTCCAGAGGATTCAGAACGTCTAACTTAACTCCTGTTTCTTTTGAAAGAGTATTGGCTAAAGCTTGAGAGGCATTTTCTTCAAAGTAGATATAAGAAATCTTATTTTTCTTGATGTACTCGGTCAATTCTGCCAAGCGACTTGCTGACGGTTCAGCATCTGGCGACAGACCTGAGATAGAGACTTGATTAAGTCCGTAGTCTAAGGCTAGATAACGAAAGGCAGCGTGCTGAGTCACAAAACTCTTTTGTTTAGCACTAGAAAGACCTTCAGTATATGCCTTGTCCAGAGCTTGTAATTTCTCGATATAGGCAGCTGCATTTTGCTCAAAAGTTGCCTTCTTATCTGGATAGTCAGCTGAAAGACTATCACGGATGTGCTCTACAAGTTTGATTGCACGCGCAGGAGACAACCATACATGAGGGTCATACTCGTGATGATGGCCTTCTTCGCCATGGTCATGGTCTTCCTCTTCTTCACTTCCTGGAAGAAGCAACATATCTCCAGTAGCCTTGATTGTTTTTACTTTTTTGGCATCTAGTGAATCTAAAAGCTTGGGAACCCATGTTTCCATGTTCTCATTTTCATACACAAAGGCGTCGGCGTCTTGGATTTTAGCAACTGCCTTAGGCGACGGTTCATAATCATGTGGTTCTGTCCCTGCCCCAATCAAGAGCTCGACATTGGCTGTATCGCCTGCTACTTGTTTGGTAAATTCGTAAACAGGGTAGAATGTTGTGACGATATTTAATTTCCCGTCTGCCTGTTTTTGATTGGAACAAGCGACTAAGAATACCGTCACAAGACTTGCCAAAAGTAGGCCTAGTTTTTTCATTTTCTTCTCCTATTTGATAAAACGTTTGAGTAAGCTGACTAACAAAAAGACAACTACAAAGATAATGGTAATACTTGCACTCGGTGGTGTCTCTGCATAGTAGGAGATATAAAGTCCCGCCACCATACCTAGAAAACCAATAACGCTGGCAAGAATCATCACCGAACTAAAGTTCTTCCCTAAACGCAAAGCGATACTAGCTGGTAGGACCATGATGGTCGATACCAAGAGTGCTCCTGCAGCTGGAATCATAAGAGCAATAGCCACACCCGTCACCATGTTAAAGAGGATAGACATAGTACGCACTGGAAGGCCATCTACAAAAGCTGTATCCTCGTCAAACGTTAAGATGTACATGGGTCTCAAAAAGAGGAAGGTCAGAATTAAAACAACCGCTGCAATGACAAAAAGCCCAATTACCTGTTCTTGACTGATAGTCACAATAGAACCAAAGAGGTATTGGTCCAAACTCATCGAGCTAGAGCTCTTACCCTTACTCATAACAATGAGTGAAACCGCAAGACCTGTTGACATGAGGATAGCTGTTCCAATCTCCATAAAGCTCTTGTAAACCGTGCGGAGATATTCAAGAAAGACCGCCGCAATCAAGACAATAGCAATAGTCGAGATGGTCGGAGAAATCCCTAAAACCAAACCAAAGGCCACACCTGATAGCGATACGTGACTCAGTGTATCACTCATGAGACTTTGACGACGCAAGATAAGGAAGGTCCCAAGGACTGGTGAGAAGAGACTCATGGCAATAACAGCCAAAAAGGCCCGCTGCATAAAATCATAAGACAATAGATTAAACATGGCCCACCTCCTGATCATTTTCATGGACATTGAAACAACGCCATGGCGAATCTTGGTCTCGAACAAGGTGGATGTTACGATCTGCATAGTCCTTGACTTCTTCGGGATCGTGAGTAATCATCAAAACAGCCTTGCCATGATGGTGGGCACTATGGTGCATGAGCTCATAAAATTCATTCTTGGTACCTGCATCCATCCCTGTTGTCGGCTCATCCAAGATAAAGATATCTGGATCTGAAGCAAACATACGTGCAATGACCGCTCTTTGCTTTTGTCCGCCAGAGAGAGAGCCAATGCGCTTATCCCGATGTTCCCACATACCGACAGAGTTTAAACTAGCCTTAATATGTTCTTCATCGTGGGCATTCAAACGACGGAACCAGCCCTTTCTTGGGTAGCGACCTGATTTGACAAACTCATAAACAGTACTTGGAAAGCCCGCATTAAAACTTGCAATCTGTTGAGGAAGATAGGCAATTCTTAGCTTTTTCCCATGAATATTTGTCTTTGAGATGGTTACTTTCCCAATTCGTGGTTGAAGAATTCCAAGGCTAGCCTTGATTAGCGTTGTCTTGGCTGCTCCATTTTCCCCAGTAAGGGTGACAAATTCCCCACTATCAACACTGTAATTGATATGCTCAAGCACAGGTTCCTTGTCATAATAGAAGGACAAATCCTCTACTGTGATGTATCTCATTACTTGATTTCTCCTACTAAAGCAGTTAAAAACCGCTGGATAATTTTTTGTTCGTTTGGTGTGAACTGAGTGGCAACCTGCTCATAAGCCGAGAGGGTATGTTCATGATGATGGTGGTGTTCCTCAGCAATAGGTCGAGCTAAGTCTGTCAATTGGTAGAAGACAACACGAGCATCCTTAGGGTCCTTAGACGTTTCTAACATTCCCTCCTTAACCAGGGATTTGATAGCTTTGGTAACGGCAGCTTGACTGACATTGAGACGACGCGCCAACTCAGAGTTGGTGAGCGACTCCTCTGATAAAAGCATGAGAATATGCTCCTGGGTATTGGTCAAGGCTACATCACTGGTACAATGACCAATGAGAATTTCATGCTGATTTTCCGCCTTGAGAATAATCTCATTTAAAAAATGATCGATATCTTTTGCCAACTGTCTCATGATTTGCTCCTTTCTCAGAACGGAATTTCTATAAATACAAGGTTTTCATACTCTTCAAAAATCAAATTCAAACCACGTCAGCTTCGTCTTGGCGTACTCAAGTACAGCCTGCGTCTCGCTTCCTAGTTTGCTCTTTGATTTTTATTGAGTATCGCGCCATTCCTTTACTAGTTAAGTATATCACATCCAAGCAAGGAGTCAAGAAAAAAGATGAAAACACCTGAGATGTTTTCATCTTGTAGAATTATTTTTCTTGTTTACGACTAGTCCAGAGGGCTGTCACTCCAAGAATCATACCCAATAGCATCATGAAAATAGATTGCTCACTACCTGTATTAGGAAGTAATTTTTCTGATACGACTGTCTTGTTAGCAAACTGATCTGCAACCTTATAATCAACTTTTACAGTAGATGTTTGAGCAGGAGTTGTTCCCTGATTTTTTCCTGATGGAGTTGTTTTTGTTACTGAATCTTGCTCCGATTTAGCTGGAGTTGTCTTTTGAACTTTTCCTGGCTTAGTTGCATCATTTCCTGAATTAGCCGGAGTTGTTTCCTGAGTTTTTCCTGGTTTAGCTGGATCTGTTGCTGAATCTTTTCCTGGTTTAGCTGGATCTTGCTCTTTACCTTGATCTTCTGGCAGTTTAAATATTTTTGAATCCACAGAAATCGTGCGTGAGTTTGGATTTACCTTTTCATACTGAGTCAAATCAGCTGTTTTAAGGTAATCTTCAAAGGCAGCATCCATTGAAGGGCCTTCTTCTCTGGCACCACCAAGCATGGTATAACCATCACCACCTGCTGCAAGGAAGTCATTGGTTGCTAGGTAGTAGACTTTTTCCAAATCTAGTTTTTCATAAAGACCAGTCGTACGATTCTTAACTTGAATAGCCAAGACACGTTTGCCTGCAGCTAGGTTTGTATCGTAATAGACCTTGGCTCCTGAAATCTGTAAGAATCCACCACTTGGTTCTAGCAATGGTTGACCATTTTCATCCAAGACAGTTTTTCCTGCCTTATCAACCTGCAAAATAGATCCGAGTGATTTTTCAAACATTTCAAAAACTTGCTGACCAGTTACTTGAATTTGTGAAATTGTGTTCCCAAATGGTAAAACCGCAATGACATTTCCTTTTGTAATTGGCTTATCTTTAGCAATCGTTTCACGCAGGCCACCACCATTGGTCACAGCGATATCCGTCGGATGACTAAATCCTGTTTGACCATACTGATAGAGAGAATCTGCGACAACATTTCCAAGGTTGGTTTCACGGACACGGACATTTTCACGGTCACCGTTCAATTCAACTGGACTATTTGAAACAACCTCTATAGCATTTTCAGCGTCATACTTTTGTTTGATGTCCTTGACAAGTTTTTCAATTTTTGGATTAGCTTCCAATTTCTTAGCATCTGCAGCCGCAATGAGTGAAGGATTCCCCAATAATTGGCGAGATTTGTAAGTGATTTTACCAACGTTATGGAGATAGCTTCCTGTCTGGTTGTATGTAACATTGTCTCCATAAGTAGTCGATTCTACTGTATGAGAGTGACCATCAATAACAGTAACACGCTTACCTTTCAAAAGAGGATTTTTTGAAAGTGCTTCTGCAAGTGTTGAACCGCGCCATTCTACTGGTGTTGTTGTATCAACTCCCAAGTGAGCAAGGACAACATAGTGTTTGTAGTCTTTGCCTTCTGCCAAGGCTTTAGCTTGAATTTCTTCGATAACCTTGTTAACCTCTGCAATAGGTTCTGTAAAGGTTACGCCTTTAACATTTTTAGGGTGGGTCTTAGTAGCTGTTTCAGGCGTTGTCACACCGATGACGACAAATTCATCACCTTCAACATCCTTATTCTTATCAACAATTGTTGCTGCTTCAAATAAACGAGCACCATTGACATAAGTGTTTGAGCTGAGCAATGGGAAGTTCAAAATTTCTTTGTATTTTTTAACTTCATCAAGTCCAAAGTCAAACTCATGATTTCCTACAGCCATAGCATCATAGCCCATCTCGTTTAAGATTTTGGCACGTGCTTCACCCTTTGTAGAGTTTGAAATTGGCAGACCTTGGAAGGCATCGCCTGCATCTACTACTAGAGTCGTTTGATTGCTCTTTTCTCGCTCCTTCTCAATAACCGTTGCGAGTTTGGCATCTCCGATTACTCCTTTTTCTTCTACAATACGACCATGCACGTCATTGGTATGCAAGATAACAGTATCTGCTTCTTCTTTTTGAGGTGCAGCCTCTTCAACTGGCGTTGCCGGACTTGTAACAACCTCAGGAGTCGCTGTCACTACTGGTGCTTCTGTAGTGCTCACAACTTCTGTAGCTTCTGAAGAACTAGTACTTTCTTCAGCATAGACTTGTCCAGCTAAAAAGGCTGGAGCTAATAGGGCTGTCGATAGCACAGGCAACAAAAAACGTTTATTCATATTGAAATCCCTTTCTCTTCTTTCTCCTACTATTATACGCTATTTAGCATCATTTTTAAACTTTTAACCTTTTTGAAGGTAACCTATCCGACATTTCATAAAAAAGTCTGAACAAAAAGTTCAAACTCCTTTTCTATATTATTGAAAATCTTGGATATTTCCGTCATAGGTCGCCCAATCTTGACTAAAGAAACGGTCATTCATTTGGTAATTAGGTACTGTTGTTGGATTGCTCAAAAAGGGATTTACAACCTTATCAAATGCTAGCCAGCCTAACCAACCGATATGAATCGTGTCCTTAACAAAGTAGGGATCTCCACCGTTTTTTGAAAAGTCAGCGATATTGGTGAAGCCTTGACTCTCCAACTGGTAACGAATTTTTTCAATTGCGTGTTGATACATCTCCTCACTCAATCCTGTATAATCCATCCATTTTTTATTGACAGGTTGAAAGACAAAGAGCACATTCACCTTAGATTTAGCAAATTGATCGAGCACTAACTGCAAATCATTGTACTCACTTGACTGGAGAAAGTTGTAATTTTTTTGATACCCTTCCCACTTTTTTAAATCTTTCTTTAGTTGAGTATTGTAAAAGTGGTTATCCATCCCCAAATCATTATTGGTCGTATTTTCTTCTGCATCCTTACGTGCAATATTTTCCAATTCTTCATAAGAAAATTGATCTGGGAGGCTGCTCAAATATTTTTCAATATGATCTTTATACTTTAATCGGCCCCGAATGGAGAACTGACCAAAAAGGGCAGCTTGTCTTTCATTGAACTCAGCAGAGAGATTAACCACCGTTTGATCAAAATCTGATAATTGTTCATTCTTAGCCAGCTTCTCAACAATCCTCTTCATCGGAACTCTTGGATTTTGCTTTAAGAGCCTATTAGCCGCATATTGAGAGGCTACATCCCCAGATTGATTCTCTAAAAAGGCAGTCAACTGGTCATTGTTAAAATAGGTTTGAAAAATAGTCGGGTCATGATCCTCTTTTGTAAACCACTGTGGAGAGATTACAAATACCGCTTGTTTGTTTTCAAGCTCAGATGTGATTTGTTGCAGCCCAAAGTACTGACTAAGAGAAGCTGCTCCTGCCTGCCCCATAAAATAAGGACGATAGGAGCGATTATACTTTTCAGCTAATACTCCTGGATGCATGCTATCAAAACGAATCCATTCACTCGAACCCAAAAAGGGTATAAAACGTATATTAGGATCCGTGAGAGCTCTCACTTTTTGTCTTCTCTCTTTGAAACTTTCTGCACTTACCGAGGCTGCAGAGTATTTTTCCTCCATTAGATTATGACTCTTACTACTAGGATAGAAAAAAATGAGTAGAAGAACCAATAAAACTGCAATAAGAATGGGCCCGAAGATTAACCACAGGCGTTTAAGCATTCTTTAACTCCGTAATCCCTGCTACGATTTTATTAGCTGTATTCCAGTCGTCACGACCAAATTCTGTAACTGGGACACGAATATCAAAGCGATTTTCGATTTCCACGATCAATTCAACTGTTCCCATACTATCCAAGACACCTGCGTCAAAAAGATCCTCATCCATCATGTCAGATACATCTTCCATAAATAATTCATCAATAATTTCAATAACTTCTGATTTGATATCCATTTTTTAATTCCTTTTATTTTTTAAACCATAAATCATTCAAAAATCCAGAAAAGATTAAGAATGAAACCATCACGACATGGAAGGTTATCACCATGCCAAGCAACTGAGCCCAGCGATTCTCAGGCAAGGGAGGTCGCCCTGCTTTCTTACGTTCTTTATTGAGCGTTTTTTTCTTTCGAACCCAGGCATCATTAATGACTAAGCCCACTCCATGAAAGAGTCCGTAGGCGATGTAAAACCAAGTTATCCCATGCCAGAACCCCATAAGGAGCATGTTCAGGATATAGGCGACACTTGAGGTCACATTTCGATTCTTAAAAAGTTTCTTTCTCGTCATCACCATGACCATGCGCATAAAGACAAAGTCACGGAACCAGAAGGATAAACTCATGTGCCAACGATTCCAAAACTCCTTCAAATCCCTTGACAAGAAAGGTTTGTTGAAGTTGATTGGACTACGAATCCCCATCAGATTTGAAATAGCTAGAGCAAACATAGAGTAACCTGCAAAGTCAAAGAAGAGCTCCAAACCAAATGTGTACATGATGGCCACTACATAATAGTTAAAGACGCCTCCTGTTTGTAGAGCTAAATTCTTTAGCGGTGGCAATAAAATCTCGCCTAGAATATGAGCTAGGATAAATTTATACAGAAATCCCCACATGATATACCGAACGGATTCGGCTAGCATATCTAGCAACTCATCGCGCTCTGGTATCGTCTTATAATTTTCATTAAAACGTTTGAAACGATCAATAGGACCACTTGAAAATGTCGGCATAAAGAGAAGAAAACGCAAATACTCCCACATTTTCAAATCCTTAATAACTCCATCTCTAAGTTCGATGATGATTCCCACCGAGCGAAATGTCAAATAAGAAATTCCGATAAAACCCAGCAAGGATTGTGTTCCGTTAATGGCTGTTTGCGCCTTTACAAATATGATTGGAAGTAAAGACAACAGACTAACGAGATAGAAAATCCATTTGCCATCTCGAATTTTTCGATACTGCTTGTAAAAAAGAACCAGTACAATTTGCCAAATTAGATAGATTCCTAAGGCAGCTATTTGATTGGTCTTGCCACCCGTCAACATGGTAACGATAAAGAAGAGACTAACCAGTATTTCATACCAGGCAAAGCGTTTTTTGAAAAAAAGACCGATAAAGATGGGCAAGGTAGTAGCAATCACGTAGACAAAGTACTGCGGATTCCCATACGGCTCAATATGAGGAAGCTGTTTAAGAAGCTCCATCATCTATTGTTTACCTCATTGATTAAGCCTTTAATGTCAATTTTGCCATTTGGAGTTAGTGGCAATTTCTTTCTGTAAAGGAACTTAGACGGCATCATGTAAGACATCATAATATCTTCCAAGTCTTCCTTGATCGCTTTCGTGATATCAATTTCGCGCTCAAATTGTTCTTTGACGCCATCTTTTAAGATAACATAGGCCAAGAGGTTTTGAACCTTGTGGTCTTTGTTGTAACGTGGAACTGCAACAGCAGATTCAACATACTGAGATTTATTCAAGTTTTGAGAAACATCTTCTAGCTCAATGCGGTAACCGTTAAACTTGATCTGGAAGTCCATCCGTCCACCGTAGAGAAGGAGACCTTCATCTGTCATGGTTCCGACATCTCCCGTATGATAGGCTGGCAGACCTTCAAATTCGAAGAAGGCTTCAGCTGTTTTTTCAGAATTATTCATGTAGCCTTTTGAAACAGCTGGACCAGATACGATGATCTCCCCTTGCTCTCCGTTTGGCAATTTATTCCCTTCCTCATCAATGATAAAGGTTGGAGAATCTTCTTTGGTGTAGCCAATCGGTAAACGTTTCAGGGTTGCCAACATCTCATCTGTAATAGCGACTGCTGACAAAGCAACTGTTGCTTCCGTTGGACCGTAAGCATTGATAATGCGTGCATTCGGGAAACGCTCGCGCAATTTCTGAGCGGTTTTCACGGTCAACTCTTCCCCATCAAAGTAGAAATGAGTGATCCCTGGCATCTTTTCAGCATTAAAATCTTCAGATAACATGGCCATATCTGCAAAAGATGGTGTCGAAGTCCAAATAGCAATCGGAAGAGAAAAGATAGTTGCAAAGAGTTGTTTGAAGTCTTGAGTAATGGCTGATGGGAGGGCAAAAAGCGTTCCTCCAAGAGCCAAGGTCGGTGCCCAATACATGACAGACAAGTCAAAAGAATAGGGCGGTTGCGCCAACATTTGTGGACGCTCTGGCGTCGCAAATTCCTTGTCCGTAATCATCCAGTTGGTAAAGCTGAGCAAATTATCATGCGAAATTTGCACCCCTTTTGGTTTTCCAGTTGTCCCTGAAGTAAAGATGATGTAGTAGTTATCATCCCCCTTGACCGGATGCTGCAAATCATAAGCTTTTTGAGCCGCATAAGCTTCACGCACCTGCTCCAAGGACATGATTGGAGCAGCTGGGGTTTCGATTGGAAACTCTGAAATGGCAATGATCAAACTTGGTTCTGCAACCTCCAATATAGCTGAAACTCGTTCCAAGGCCGAATGGCTATCGATTGGAATATAGGCATGCCCTGACTTAGTCAGAGCTACAAAGGTAGCTAACATCTCATACTCCTGACCACCAAAAACGACTACAGGAGATTTTTCAGGTAAATCTAGTTGATCGATTGTTGCAGCCAAACTATCCGAATCAGCCTTCAAATCACCATAGGTACGTTCCTCACCAAGAACATTATAGACTGGAAAGCTAGGTTGAGTTTGGGCGAAGTGCTCAATCGCTTCAATCATATCTTTTATCGGTTTATTAGACACAGCTCGTTTTCTCCTTAAAGTTAAAATTCATTGTAGATAAAGCCACCCTGACCTTGACCTAGGTAACTAAAAAAGTAAAGCAGCCCCAGTAAAACAATAAAATACAGGACCGTTTGCCCTAAAAAAATATATAATGGTTTCTTTCTATCCATGATCGATTTCTTTTCTGTAAATTTCCGTCAATTTTTCCACAAACAATTACTATTTTTTCTTGTTCCCATTTTACCACTTTATTCCCTCTATTTTCAACTGTTTACCATTTTTAGAAAGCACATTTTAGCTTATTTTAGTTCTTTCTTCATAATTTCACTGATGTAAATAAATCACTTTAAAACGATAGTAGACACCCCACTCCCCCTTTGAGCATTTTTATGCTAAAATAGTAGCTATGGATAAAATTATTAAAACAATATCAGAAAGCGGATCTTTTCGTGCTTATGTACTAGACAGCACTGAAACCGTCCGCACTGCTCAAGAAAAACATCAAACTCAAACTAGCTCAACTGTGGCACTTGGTCGTACTTTGATTGCCAGTCAAATTCTCGCCGCAAACGAAAAGGGAAATACCAAAATTACTGTCAAAGTCCTCGGAACTAGCTCACTCGGAGCCATCATCACCGTTGCAGATACTAAGGGAAATGTCAAAGGTTATGTACAAAACCCTGGTGTGGATATTAAAAAAACTGCAACTGGTGAAGTACTAGTGGGACCTTTTGTCGGCAATGGACAATTTCTAGTTATTACTGATTACGGTACTGGAAACCCTTATAATTCCATGACGCCTCTTATCTCTGGAGAAATTGGCGAAGACCTAGCTTTTTACCTAACAGAAAGCCAACAAACTCCGTCAGCAGTTGGACTCAATGTCCTTTTGGACGAAGAAGACAAGGTCAAAGTAGCAGGCGGTTTCCTTGTTCAAGTTTTGCCAGGAGCCAAGGAAGAAGAAATCGCTCGTTTTGAAAAACGCATCCAAGAAATGCCTGCCATTTCAACTCTTCTAGAAAGCGACGACCATATCGAAGCTCTTCTAAAGGCTATCTACGACGACGAACCATACAAACGTCTGTCTGAAGAAGAAATTCGTTTCCAATGTGACTGTAGTAAAGAACGTTTTATGAAGGCTCTTTCTAGTCTTCCAAGCTCAGACTTGCAGGAAATGAAGGACGAAGACCACGGGGCAGAAATCACTTGTCAATTCTGCCAAACTACTTATAATTTTGACGAAAACGACCTGGAGGAACTCATCCATGACAAATCTTAATACACCCTTTATGATTGGCAATGTTGAGATTCCCAATCGTACCGTTTTAGCACCCATGGCTGGTGTAACCAACTCAGCCTTCCGTACTATCGCAAAAGAACTTGGAGCTGGACTCGTTGTCATGGAAATGGTCTCTGACAAGGGAATCCAATACAACAACGAAAAGACTCTTCACATGCTTCATATCGATGAAGGAGAAAACCCAGTCTCTATCCAACTATTTGGTAGTGATGAAGACAGCCTAGCACGCGCAGCAGAATTCATCCAAGAAAACACCAAGACCGATATCGTTGATATCAACATGGGCTGTCCAGTTAACAAAATCGTGAAAAACGAAGCTGGCGCTATGTGGCTCAAGGATCCAGACAAGATCTACTCTATCATTAACAAAGTTCAATCTGTCCTTGATATCCCTCTCACTGTCAAAATGCGTACGGGCTGGTCTGATCCATCTCTAGCTGTGGAAAATGCCCTCGCCGCTGAGGCTGCAGGTGTCTCTGCACTTGCTATGCACGGACGTACCCGTGAGCAAATGTATACTGGTCACGCTGACCTCGAGACTCTCCACAAGGTTGCACAAGCTCTTACTAAGATTCCATTTATCGCTAACGGAGACATCCGTACGGTTCAAGAAGCTAAACAACGCATCGAGGAAGTCGGTGCCGACGCCGTTATGATTGGACGCGCAGCTATGGGAAATCCTTATCTCTTCAATCAAATCAATCATTACTTTGAAACTGGAGAAATCCTGCCTGATTTAACCTTTGAAGACAAGATGAAAATTGCCTATGAGCACTTAAAACGCTTGATTGATCTCAAGGGAGAAAAGATTGCGGTCCGTGAATTCCGTGGCCTCGCTCCTCACTATCTCCGTGGAACATCTGGCGCCGCTAAACTCCGTGGAGCTATCTCACAGGCAAGCACACTTGCAGAAATTGAAGCTCTCTTACAGTTAGAAAAAGCATAAACGTATAAAAATTGGCAAATCTCAAATTGAGATCTGCCGTTTTTTATATATTTTCATCTTGCAAATCTAACTGCTTCACTCTAGCAATATAGTATGCCATAATCAACAACAAATTAAAGCTGACAATCCAAATAGACCATTCATGGAAAAAATGCATAGATACAGCCAAGCTAATGGCCCCCACTACGAAACTACCTACAACAATACCATAGTTCAAGGCTTGTCGACGATATTCTTGAACATCTCCTTCTCCTCTAACGATGCGATACAAAGCAATCAACATTTTTCGGTAATTTCCAGACGTCATAAAAATGACATAAGGATGATCTTCAATCAAACTACCCGTAAATGTTAGCAGCATCATTCCAGTTCCAAAAGCAATAAAAGGAACTTCTAATAGAGGAAAGCGGGAAAAGAAGGGCAGAACAAGGGTCCCGATAAATAAGGGAAGCAGCATCTTAACCCGCCAATAGGCTGTTTTGCGATATTCTTTCATGTGTAAGGCAAAAAGAAAGCCTAGGGAAAAGAATATAATCGAGCAGAATCGCAACATGGTATTGATGACATGTGAGTCGTGCCAATCTGATATCAGTAGGAGAATGTTCCCTGTCTGTGTCGCCACCAAACTATGGTACTGGATGTGACAGAATACATCCAAAGAACCACCGATAAAGCCAAGAAACACTCCCATGAGCCGTGTGTTTTGAGGTAAAATTAATTTATCTGGCATTGATTCATCACTCGTTTCCCTTTGATTTTTTCATTATACCACTTTCTCTGAAAGAAACTAAGTGAAAAACGGTCAGTTCAGGTAGATATGATTAGATATACTCCTAAGTTAGTCTCATCTCTGAAGTTCATTTATGACGTCTTATCAACTTCAAATGCTGTAGGCACTCATCAACTGGACTATTTTTAAACAAATTATTTCTGTACTGAAGTCTATGGTTTAATCAAAGTAACACTTGAAACAGTACCATCTGCACCTGTTGTAATTTGGATGACTTTTCCACCACCTACTTCAGCATTGTATTTTCCATCATCAAGGGTATAAGAATAGCTTTGGATAGAGTAGTTTTCTTTCTTGCCATCAGCAGATTCTACTGTAAATTGACCGCCTGATGAGACAGTGATCGTTTCACCATTCGCACCCTTCCAATTCCCAGCCGCAGCCGAAAAATCTTTGTCTACCATAGTCAAGACACCTTTATAACGTTTATTGTGCTCTGCTTGCTTGTCTTGGAGTTTGCGATCAGTTGCTGGATCATAAGCTGACTGATTCGATTTTGCTTGTGTTCCTTGTTGATTGGATGGGGCTTGAGAAGGGGTTTGCTTAGCAGAAGGTTCTTGATTTTGTTTTGTTTCTGGTGCTGGTGTTGCTTGCGATTGGTTAGCAGTAGTCGTTGACTGATCAGAAGATGATGATTTAGCTTTTTCTGTTGAAGCTGAACTTGAGGACTTCTGAGTCTTGTTCTCTTTACTTGAAGAACTTGCCTTAGAACTAGAAGATGCTTGTGTTGTCTTGCTAGAACTATCACTTGCAGTATTCTCTTTCTTATTGCCACAAGCCCCCAATAGTAATGTTGAAGCGAGTACAGTTGCAGCCATTAATTTGATAGAAGTTTTATTTTTCATTTTATGCTCCTTTGTAACATTTTTGAAATATTAAGAAATGTTTTTGTAACATTATTGTAATATTTGTTTTTAAATCTGTCAACTATTTATCTAAAATTTTTTAGAGTTATTTTTTAGTACATTTATTTTCTTACTCCTCCTATATCTTTTATTCGTAAAGAATTAAAAAAACAGGAAAATTTTTCCTATGAGAATACTATATTTTATACGTGTAATCGCTTGCATTTTTTTCTTAAAGGGCTATAATAAAATTGAGATAGGATATTGGAGGTGTAGGTTTATGTCAAAGAAATATTACAAATATCTTCCTTGGTTGATTATTGGTGCTTTCTCTTCTTATGGGATTGCTACTCATTACGCTCAAACAACATTTGATTTGTTCTACTTAACTGCCATTTTCATGATTGTCTATGTAGCTTTATTGTATTTACACGAAACCTATTTAAAATATAAATACAAAGATTTATTCATTCGAATCATGAGCAATTCTAATAAAGATAAACATCCTTAGCAGTCAGATAGCATCAAAAAAGAGGCCGGGAAAAATCCCGACCTCGATTTTTTATGAATAATAAACCTTTGACACGATAGTTGAACTGACTTTTAAGACAAACTTTATTTTCCCTATTCTCAAGCTTCAACCAGCCATCGGATTTGTTGAAACTTCTCAAATCTGAGACTAGGAAACCGAGACTTGATCTATCGATTTCTGTCCCCAAGCCTTTTATTTCAATCGATAGGTTTTTCTTGGTTTCTTTTTAGGCACTCGTTTGAGCCCAACTTCTTCTACATACTCACCGTATTTTACGAGAAAGTTATTGCTGACGATTGGTCGTCCTGGGTTGATGAGATTGACCAATTCGGTCCCTTCATAGACAGTGAACTCCTCCTCTAGCAGATAGAGGAAGGTCGGATTCCAGTCAAGACGCCCTTGGATTCGTTTAATAGACTCTTGTATAATGGCATAATGGTCAAAGGCGAAGGCGTGCTCCTCCAACTCTAGTCCCTCTAGGAAGCACTTGCCCGTCTGAAAATCAACATCGACAAAAACCACATCCTTGGCATCATCTCCAGCTTGAACGAGTTCGAGTGCTCGACTAGGTAGATACACCAAGTGGGCGATAGTAACCGTCCAGCCCCGCGGATCACGGCCTGGGGTAGACACTGTCATCAACTGCTCGATTTTTTCCAAAGGAAGGTCGAGGTTAACCTCTTCTCGCACCTCACGCTGGCAAGCATGCCTTGCATCTTCGCTCTTATCCATAAAACCACCGACCAAAGCCAAACAGTTTTGATAAGGATGGGCCTTGCGACGAATTAGCAAGAGTTTGATTTTCCCTTCCACAAAGCAATAAGCTACCATATCCACCGTCACGCTCGGTTTTTCATACTGAGGAAGATCCTGTTTGCAGTACCAGTCTAAAAATTCCTTCTCAGTCGCATGAATCTCAAAATATTCTCTCTCTGTCATTCCAGCCGGGATTATCGTTTCAGCCATCTTATCCCTCCTTGACAGCCTTAGTCCATTGGTACCAACCGACTAGACTATTGATGGTATAAACCCAGTACATTCCTTGGATATGGATGTTTTCACCCCACCAGAGATAAATACTAAAGAGATTGGTTGCAATCCAGAAAATCCATTGCTCACGGTAAAGACGTGTCATCAAGAGCTGACCAACACCATTGGTCGCATCGGTAACACTATCACGGAATGGGCGAGCGCTATGGATACTTTGGTAAGCCAAACCCATGCCAATCCAGATGAGAGCTGTCAAGGCCAAGTACTTGAGCCAATCAATCAGACCGAGTTTCTTAGCTTCAAAGTGAGACTCCTCTGGTTTCCCTTGTTCATTGATCCGATTAGACAACCAAGCATAGAGACCAATAGGCTGCATGACAAAGAAATAAACTGTGGTCAAAACTTCGCCATAGAAAGTAGCATTCATAGCTAGGACCAAATAGATTGCAGAATTAATAGCTCCAAAAAGATAGTTGCTAGCCCGACCTTCAGCTACCAATATAACGCAGACAATCCCTGTCCAAGAGGCCAAGAGACCAATCCAGTCATGACTTTCTGTGTTTTGTGTAAACTCCAGAATAAGAGGAACACTTGATAAAGCAATCAAATAGAGCCACTGGAAAAGACTACGGCCCACAAAGAGGTCTTTCCAAAGCAAACGCATAACTCCTGCAAAACCAATTTTACGAGCTTCTGCGTGAACATTTTTAAAGTTTTCAATAAATCGTGTGATTTTTTCAGTTATTTTTTTCATTTTCTTCTCCTAATCTGCTTGGTAAATGGCATCAATAGCCACTTTTGCTGCTTCATAATTTCCTAGATAGTCATCAGCTAGATAAACATGAGGGATATTGGCTAGATATTGCTCCCTCATCATATCCAAATGCTGAGAAAAACTGTGACGGATATGGTCTTCTGCCATAGTCATGTCGCGAAAACCATCATTGACATAAGAGCCAACAGGTTGCACAAAGAGGATTAAATCCCATTTTTCCTTGGCTAAGATGGAAACAAAGAGATTATCAAAGGTCTCTCCGGATAAGTCCTCCTGCTCTTCGCTTTCCATGTAGTAATCGTAGTAGCCCTTGGTTACCAATGAGTTGGTATCTGCAATGACCAGGCCTCGATTGGCATTGCTATCGATTAACTTGGAAGTTTGGTCATATTGGCCCAAAAGAAGGTAATAATAATCTTTTGGGGTAAGCTCATCATCTCGGACATTATTTTTTATCTGATACTCACGAGCATACTCCAGACTGACTGGCGCATCATAGAAGCGAGCTAAATCCTTGGCTAGAGTTGTTTTCCCATTACTAGCACTTCCCATAATCAACACTTTTTTCGTAAACTGACGGCGGAAAGGTTGAGCGATGTATTTCCAATATTTGCTTGGATTTTCTCGAATCATGGTAGCCGAAATTCCAAATTTTCTTTCCTGTAGAACAGTCTCGAAACCACGTTCTGACAATTCTTGTTGGTATTCGGACTCTCCTACAAAAAAGATTAGTTCCTCACCAGTCTGGTCATAGGAAATGGCCTGCAACATCTGATCCAACCACTCCTGCCAGCCCATTGGATAGCGTGGAATATTGGTTTCGTCAAGTTCACAAACAGAGGTCAACTCATCATCTCGAAATGCTTCACGAATATAGCGAAACCTCTTTTGTAGTGTAAGTCCAACCTGTTCACCACGATCTCCCTTATAACCTGAAACTACCACCCATACAGCATCACATTGACGTTTTGCTCTTTGAATTAAATCAATATGCCCCTGATGTAAGGGAGCAAAGGTGCCAAAAACCACTGCTATACTCTTTTTCATGTCTTTTCAACCTTTTTATAACTTTTTATATTTTATATTATACTCCTCTCCCTTGTGTTTGTCAATACTTTTTTATTGTTTTTTATAAAAACATTCATACATGATCGGATTTTTTACTTGATATACAAAACTTGATTAGGAGAAACTCGTTTTTGAAATTCTTAAACTAATACTCTTCGAAAATCTCTTCAAACCACGTCAGCTTCACCTTGC
>NZ_JVKV01000015.1 GCF_001072375.1 Streptococcus pseudopneumoniae | reverse complement strand
GGACTGTAAATCCGCTCCTTCGGGTTCGGGGGTTCGAATCCCTCCCCTTCCATAACCTTAACTACGGGCATAGTTTAAAGGTAGAACTAAGGTCTCCAAAACCTTCAGTGTGGGTTCAATTCCTACTGCCCGTGTTTTAAAATTATGGCGGGTGTGGTGAAGTGGTTAACACACCAGATTGTGGCTCTGGCATGCGTGGGTTCGATCCCCATCACTCGCCTATTTTATATTATTGGGGTATAGCCAAGCGGTAAGGCAAGGGACTTTGACTCCCTC
>NZ_JVKV01000014.1 GCF_001072375.1 Streptococcus pseudopneumoniae | reverse complement strand
AAAAAATCAAATAAAAAAATGAGTTCTGAAAGTAAATTTCAGGCTCTTTTTAGTAAAGGCTTGACAAAATTCATCATTGTATGCGAAACTAGAAGAAGATTATTTTATACTCAATGAAAATCAAAGAGCAAACTAGCTAGCTAGCCGCAGGTTGCTCAAAACACGGCTTTGAGGTTGTAGATAGAACTGACGAAGTCAGTAACATATAT
>NZ_JVKV01000013.1 GCF_001072375.1 Streptococcus pseudopneumoniae | reverse complement strand
ATCAGCTACCGCGTCAAAGTTTGATTGCTAATAAAAAATGAGGTCGGGCTCTTTTGTCCCAACCTCTTCTACTATTCATAAAATTGTTTATAGGGTTTATTAAAGGCTTCTAAGATATCTGATGGAGTTTCTGCATAAGATTTTATCTCTGTCAAATTCCCTTTAACGATAATTCTCTCAACTGCATTAGCATCTTCACAGGTTACCAAGGTAATCTCTTTAATCCCATCACGTTCGTCAATTACATCTACGCGATCAGGAGTTACAATTTTAACTTCTTCAATCTCGTATGTATAGACTTTCTCTTTATCAGTGAGATAAATTTTCATCCCTTTCTCAGCGCGAGCAAGAGGAGAGAATAATTTCTTATCTGCATTTTCACCTGCAAAGATACGGTGACTTGCTAGAGAATAATTTCCTTCCCCCATTACCTGATTGGCTTTCATTGTCCCAGCACCATAAAAGAGGTTAACATTATCAAGTCCCTTAAATATTGGTAGGTTCATTTCAAGCTCTGGAATGGCAATACCTCCAATAACCGGAAGTTGTTGAGAATTCCACTGAGCTGATAAGACTGCCTCCGAGGAAAGTGATTTTACAGAGTCAAAATCGAAATTCCCTTCTGTTTCTTTATTCTCCTCAATCTCTTCCTTAGTTACTTGACTGACCTGATACTTATTAGTGTTCCAAATCATGAACATATCACGAATATTGGCATTGAAGATTAAAGCGATAGATAACAAGATTAGGAATCCTGCCAGTATGTTAATCAGTAGATTCTTACGTTTATTTTTTTTACTTTGATTCTTTTTTTGAGACATTATGCTTCACTTTCTGTTTCCTGTTCTGCCCCAACTTCTTCTTTTTCTGCTGCTGCAACACTTGTAAAAGTCACAATCTTAGCATCTTGATCTAGACGCATCACTTTTACTCCCATAGTTGAACGCCCCGTTTGTGAAATATTGGCTACATTTGTTCGAATCATGACACCTGTGTCAGTAATAATCATCAAGTCTTCGTCACCGTTTACTGTTAAGAGGCCAGCCAGAGGACCATTTTTTTCAGTAACATTGGCTGTTTTCATTCCCTTACCGGCACGACCTTTTGTTGGGTATTCAGTCGCAACTGTGCGCTTACCGTATCCTTTTTCAGTAATGATAAGGACTTCATCTTGATCAGTAATCACTCTCGCTCCAACTACAGCATCACCTTCACGAAGATTTACCCCTTTAACACCAGTGGCAATACGACTCATGCTACGAACTGAAGACTGATTGAAACGAACTGCATAACCTAATCTGGTTCCGATGATGATATCTGTGTCTTTTTCAGTTAGTAAGACATTAATCAACTCATCCTCATCTTTCAGATTTAAGGCTTTGAGACCATTTTGACGAATGTTGGCAAATTCTTTGACACTGGTTCTTTTGACAATACCTGCTCGAGTTGTAAAGAAGAGATAGGCATCATCACTACGTTCTGATTCAACATTGATAATGGTTTGAATGCTTTCACCTTCATCCAGTTTCAAAAGATTGACAACTGGCAAACCTTTGGCTGTACGACCGTATTCTGGAATTTCATATCCCTTAAGACGATAAACACGTCCTTTATTGGTAAAGAAAAGCAAATGATCGTGAGTGCTGGTTGAAACCAATTCACGCACAAAGTCATCGTCTTTAACTCCAGTTCCTTGAACGCCACGTCCACCACGTTTTTGAGCTGTAAATTCGTCTTGGTCCAAACGTTTGATATAACCTTTATTTGATAGAGTGATGAGGACATCAGACTCTTCAATCAAGTCTTCATCTTCAAGAGTCAAGACTTCACCAACCATCAACTCAGTACGACGTGGATCGCCAAACTTACGTTTGACCTCATCCAATTCTTCCTTGATAATTTGCGCTACACGTTCTGGTTTTGCAAGAATGTCTGCCAAGTCAGCAATCAAAGCAATAAGCTCATCATATTCTGACTGAATCTTGTCACGTTCCAAACCTGTCAAACGACGAAGACGCATATCGAGAATTGCTTGACTTTGACGTTCAGATAACTTGAACTTGCTCATCAATTCAGCTTGGGCTTCTGCATCCGTTTCACTGGCACGGATGATACGAATAACTTCGTCGATGTGGTCCAGAGCAATCAACAAACCTTCTAAGATGTGTGCACGCGCTTCAGCTTTCTCTTTGTCAAATTGAGTACGACGAGTCACCACTTCTTTTTGGTGCTCAATATAAGCATCCAAGATTTGACGAAGAGAAAGAATCTTTGGTACACCATTCTGGATAGCCAGCATGTTAAATCCAAAGCTAGTTTGCATTTGAGTCATCTTGAACAAGTTGTTCAAAATAACATTAGCAGATGCATCACGCTTCACCTCAATTACGAAGCGAACTCCCTCACGGTTTGATTCGTCACGAACAGCTGTAATACCTTCGATACGTTTTTCCTGAACCAAACGCACAATATGTTCATGGACTTTGGTCTTGTTGACCATATATGGAAATTCTGTTACAACGATACGTTCGCGACCAGTTTTAGTTTCTTCGATTTCAGTACGAGAACGAAGCACAATCGATCCTTTACCAGTTTCGTAGGCCTTATGAATACCTGATTTCCCCATAACAAGGGCACCAGTTGGAAAATCTGGACCAGGAAGAACTTCCATTAATTCCTTGGTTGTAACTTCTGGATTATCCATGACCAACTTCACTGCATCAATGGTTTCACCCAAGTTATGTGGCGGAATATTAGTCGCCATACCAACAGCGATACCTGTAGCTCCATTGACCAAAAGATTTGGGAAACGAGCTGGTAGAACAACAGGTTCACGTTCATTGGCATCATAGTTATCTACAAAATCAACGGTGTTTTTATTGATGTCACGAAGCATCTCAAGTGCAATCTTGCTCATGCGCGCTTCAGTATAACGCTGAGCTGCGGCACCATCACCATCCATGGAACCAAAATTCCCATGCCCATCTACAAGCATGTAACGGTAACTCCACCATTGAGCCATACGAACCATAGCTTCATAGATAGATGAGTCACCGTGCGGATGGTATTTACCCATGACATCCCCTGTAATACGAGCAGATTTCTTATGAGGTTTATCTGGTGTCACACCCAATTCATTCATACCGTATAAAATACGACGATGAACTGGTTTCAAACCATCTCGAACATCAGGAAGGGCCCGCGATACAATAACACTCATGGCGTAGTCGATAAAGCTGGTCTTCATCTCCTTTGTCAGATTGACATTCACTAAATTTTTATCTTGCATTAACAAATGCCTCATTTCACTATTAGTAACTAGATATATTATACCATAGTTTAGCTTATATTTCAGTCTCTGGACACACCTAAAACGCTTACATTGATAACTGGATGTTATATCCGTGACAAAGCTATTTAAAAGTGATAGAATGGAATCAGACAGGGTATTACCCTAAAAAAAACAAAGGAGATGTTTAGACTAATGACAGCAACTAAACAACACAAAAAAGTTATCCTCGTTGGTGATGGTGCCGTAGGTTCATCTTACGCTTTCGCTCTTGTTAACCAAGGAATTGCCCAAGAACTTGGTATCATTGAAATTCCTCAATTACACGAAAAAGCTGTTGGTGACGCTCTTGACCTTAGCCACGCCCTTGCTTTCACTTCACCTAAAAAAATCTATGCTGCTGAATACGCTGACTGTGCGGACGCTGACCTTGTAGTTATCACTGCTGGTGCTCCTCAAAAACCAGGTGAAACTCGTCTTGATCTTGTTGGTAAAAACCTTGCAATCAACAAATCAATCGTAACACAAGTTGTTGAATCAGGATTTAACGGTATCTTCCTTGTAGCTGCTAACCCAGTTGACGTTTTGACATACTCTACATGGAAATTCTCAGGATTCCCTAAAGAACGCGTTATCGGTTCAGGTACTTCACTTGACTCAGCTCGTTTCCGTCAAGCCCTTGCTGAAAAATTGGATGTAGACGCTCGTTCAGTTCACGCTTACATCATGGGTGAACACGGTGACTCAGAATTTGCCGTTTGGTCACACGCTAACATCGCAGGTGTTAACCTTGAAGAATTCCTTAAGGACACTCAAAACGTTCAAGAAACTGAATTGATCGAATTGTTCGAAGGTGTTCGTGACGCTGCTTACACAATCATCAACAAGAAAGGTGCTACATACTACGGTATCGCAGTTGCCCTTGCTCGTATCACTAAAGCAATCCTTGACGATGAAAATGCAGTACTTCCACTTTCTGTATTCCAAGAAGGTCAATACGGAATCAAAGATGTCTTCATCGGTCAACCAGCTGTTGTTGGAGCACATGGTATTGTGCGTCCAGTAAACATCCCATTGAACGATGCTGAAACTCAAAAAATGCAAGCTTCAGCAAAAGAATTGCAAGCTATTATTGATGAAGCTTGGAAAAACCCTGAATTCCAAGCAGCTTCAAAAAACTAATTTAAGTTAGAAAAAATGTCTAGACAGTTTGTCTAGACATTTTTATATTTCATTACTTTATTTCATTTGAGCAAAAGCTGCTTCTGCATCTCCGTTACTAATCGCACCTAATTGAATTTTAGCAATTTTACCCTGTGAATCAATTAGATATTCTGTAGGGATGCTTCGAATTTGATAATCTTGAAAAACAGCTCCTTTTGTATCATATAAAACAGGGATGTCTTTATAACCTTGTTCCTCAAACCATTTTGGAAATTGCTCAACAGTTTTTTCACCTTGAAGGCCTGGCGCAATGACTGATAAAATTTCGAAATCACGATCTTCCTTAGCAGCAAGCTCCATCAATTCTGGCATACTCTTCTTGCATGGTCCACACCAAGATGCCCAAAATTTAAGATAAACTTTTTTACCTTTATAATCAGATAATTTGACTTCTTTTCCATCCATAGATTGAAGGGTGAAATCAGGTGCTTCTGCTCCAATTGCTACTTGCTTCACAGGAGCTTGTTGTGTCTGATTTGATTGATTTTGTGGACTTGATTTTTTCTCTTCCTTGCCACAAGCAATCAGAAGAAAGAGAGACAAGAAACTAAGTCCAAAATAGATAATTTTTTTCATAGATAACTCCTTTTATCCTAATATTCCAGATAAGACATTTAACTGTCCCAACATTAATAAAATTCCCATGAGAATGATCAATAAACCACCAATTTTCTTCAATAAAAGTATGTGAGTTTTGATTCTACTAAAATAAGGCATGACAAGACCTGATGCCAAGGCCAGAACTAAAAATGGAAGCGCCATTCCGAGAGTGTAAATGAGGGTTAATAAGGCTCCCTGAAGAGCTCCATTTCCTCCTGAGGCAGCCAGTGCTAAAACAGAACTTAATACTGGGCCTATACATGGAGTCCAGCCAAAGCTGAAGCTGATCCCCAGTAAAAAGGCCGAGAGATATTTACTAGACTGTTTTTGCTTAAATGTTACTGTTTTTTGTACCTCTAATTTTTGTAGATGAAGAATTTCCATCTGATGCAATCCCAGTATGATAATCATGATTCCCATGACATAACGGAACCAGTCAGCATAAAGTAAATTCCCAAGGAATCCTGCTCCAAATCCAAGAATAAAGAAGATGAGAGAGATACCCGCAATGAAACAGAGTGTCCGAATCAATCCTGACCAGGCAACATCTTTACCCCAAAAACGAAATGTCCTTGACTCCTCTTGATCATCTAGCAGAACACCTGCGTAGACTGGTAACAAGGGAAAGATACAGGGAGAAAAGAATGACAAGACCCCAGCTATAAAGACAGAAATAAAAAATAAAATACTTTCCAATTAAGAACCTTCTTTCATATAGTTATCTTTTATTTTACTATAAAAGAAAACGTTTGTAAGAAATCCGCTACGCAAATTTATTTTCAACTTGAAAGAATCAAAAAAGGAGCTCAGCTCCTTTTTTGATTAATAAGTTCCCTCTTCACCTTGACTTGTCAAGATTACAGGCCCATCTTTAGTAATAACAAACTGATGCTCGTACTGACATGATAGTCCACCATCGATTGTTTTATGTGCCCAACCTGTTTTCATATCTGTATCGATTTCCCAATCACCTGTATTGATCATAGGCTCAATGGTTAAGACCATGCCTTCACGAAGGCGGAGACCACGACCTGCGATACCATAGTTAGGCACCATTGGTTCTTCATGCATAGTTGGACCAACACCGTGTCCTACAAGATCACGAACAACTCCGTAACCACGACTTTCAGCATATTCCTGAATAGCAGCTCCAATATCTCCAATACGATTTCCTACAACAGCCTGCTCAATTCCCTTATACATAGCTTCTTTGGTAACATCCATCAAGTTTTTAACTTCTTCTGACGGTTTGCCAACAGCGTATGCCCAACAAGAATCAGCTAATCCACCTGTAAAGTTTTGAGTATATTTTTTCATCTGCTCAACGTTGTTAAAATTAAGTTTAGAAACATTGAGGTCAGACTTAGCGATTGGCCCACCAAGAACCATATCAACCTTGAGCAAATCGCCTTCCTTCAAAACATAGTGGCGTGGAAAAGCATGGGCTACTTCGTCATTAAGCGAACAACAAGTTGCGTATGGATAATCCATCATTGCCCCATCAACACCAATTTGAAGAGGGAGGAAATTTTCTTCTTTACAACGACGACGCACATATTCTTCTACTTCCCACATATCTACACCTGGTTTGATGATGTCACGCAAACCGATGTGAATACTGGCAAGAAAATCGCCAGCCTTATCCATTGCTTCGATTTCTCTAGCTGATTTTAATGTAATCATGTTTTCTCCTAGTTTTAATTAATTTTTACAGTAACATTTGCTTTTGATACGATTTGATGATTGATATAAATGTCATAGTCAATAATGGCTGACCTTCTCGTATGATGAATAATTCTAGCCTGAATTCGCAAGATATCATCAATCTGAACAGCCTGTAAAAAGTAAATCAACATCTGTTCAATGATGAGATTACGTCCACTATTCACGACCAGATCCTGCGTCATATGGGTCAAAATTTCTGAAAGAACTCCATTTGCAAGGACTCCATTTTTTTCCAACATAAATGGTTCAACCGTAATGACAACTTCATCATGATGGTAAGATAACTTCTGACCAACCTGTTCTGAAAATGTTGGTAATGCTGAAACTTGAGAGCGGCTCATCTTTTCCATGACATCCCGTCTAGTAATAACACCAAGTAAAGTTTGATTACTTCTCACAACAGGTACCATTTCAAAGTCTTCAGCAATCATTCTCTGGCTAACGTTAGCGATATTCGTCGCTAAACCAGTCATATAGACTGTCCTTGTCATGACCTTATCTATCGTTGTACCAGGTGATTTATCTCCAGCATCACGCATAGTAACTACACCAACAACGACCTGATGCTGATTGATGACAGGGAAACGGCTCGTTCTATTCTTACGAACCAAGTCTAGATAATCTTTGACAGTATCCGTTTCCTGTAGAAATCCATATTCATGACTAGTACGATAGATTTTTTCAACCGTCAAAATATCTGTCTTGATCTGAACGTTAGACAAAGCTCTGTTGATCATAGTCGCAATTGTAAATGTATCATGCTTACTGCGTAATACTGGAATATTTTTTTTATTAGCATGGTTCAAAACATCTTCATGAACTTCAAATCCACCTGTTACCAAGACAGCATTTTCATTTTCAAGTGCTAATAACTGAATACGTGTTCGATCTCCTACGATAAGTAAGCCACCATCATGAAGATAAGAAAGAATATTCTTTTCAGTCATCGCTCCAATGGAGAATTTACTAAATTCTCTGTCCAATCCAGCTTGACCAGCTAAAACTTCCGAGCCTGTAACTTCTGCAATTTCTGCGAACGTTAATTTCTCAATAGCTACTTTTTTTGACTTTACACGTACTGTTCCACTTCGAGGACGTGTTTCAACAAGTCCCCTATTTTCAGCTTCTTTGATAGCCCGATATGCCGTACCATCACTTACTCCCAGCCGATTTGAAATACTACGAACACTGACACGCTTCCCAACTGGTAATTCTTCCAAGTAGGCTAATATTTCTTGGTGTTTACTCATTTAGATTTCCTTTTGTATAACGGAATTCTAGATAATCCCGCATCTTTCGGGTATAACGATCGCTACCTTTAAAACGACGATAAAGAACAAAATTTGATTTTTCTGCTACTTTCTGACTAGCAACATTTTCTAGATGTGTCACAATCGAAAGTTGCTTCAATGCAAACTCGTTCATGGATAAATCTCGTAATTTAGTAACTGCTTCAGTCATATAACCCTGAGACCAATAGTTTTTCTTTAAAAAATAGCCAATTTCTGCTTCTTTCTTAATTTCATCAAGCTTTTCAAACTTGATAGCTCCAATCATTCTTTGCTCTTTTTTATCACAAATAGCCCAAATCCCCAAAGGTGATTTCATAAAATAATTGGAAAGAGCATACTGACTTTCTTCAATACTTGCTTGTGCAGGAAAGATAAATTGAAGATTTTCAGGATCTGATGCAAGTTGATGAAAATCATCTACATCTGTAAAAAAGAAGGGACGGAAATATAAACGTTCCGTCTCATAGAAAGAAAATTTTGCTAATTTAGTCCAGATATTCATTGCAATCCTCAAATTGCTAATCTTCGATTAGCTCAATATCTGCTCCAAGATTACGCAATTTTTCGATAATATTCGAGTAGCCTCGAAGGATGAATTCAACATTGGTAATCTCTGTTTTTCCTTCAGCCATCAAGCCAGCAATAACTAAGGCAGCTCCAGCACGTAGATCTGTTGCCTTAACTTTTGCCCCCTGCAAAGGATTTCCACCCTTATAAAGGATGTGGTCGTTTGTTGTTGAAATATCTGCATTCATTTTGGCTAATTCAAAAACATGGTTGACACGTTTTTCATAGATTGTATCAATCAATGTGCCACGACCTTCTGCTTTTAATAGCAAGGGAGTAATAGGCTGTTGAAGATCTGTTGCGAAACCTGGATAAGGAGCTGTCTTGATATTAACAGCCTTTAGATTTGTTTGCTCTTCGACGAAAATACTGTCTTCAGAAACAGTCATGTGAACACCCATTTCTTCAAGTTTAGCAATAAATCCTTCTAAATGCTCATAAAGTACATTATTAATTCGAATCCCATGACCTACTGCAGCTGCCATCGAAATATATGTACCTGCTTCGATACGGTCAGGGATGACTTGGTGGCGTGTCCCGTGCAAGCTATCCACACCATCAATTGTAATCATATCTGTCCCTGCTCCACGAATGTGAGCTCCCATATTGTTTAATAATGTAGCCACATCAATGATTTCAGGTTCGCGAGCAGCATTTTCAATAACTGTTCGACCTTTAGCTTTTACTGCTGCTAGCATCGTATTGATAGTCGCACCAACACTAACAGTATCCATATAGATATGAGCACCATGTAGACTTGATCCTTGGGTTGAGAGATTCATATTATCTCCCTCGTAGGTTGTCTTAGCTCCCATAGCTTCAAATGCTTTTAAATGCAAATCAATCGGACGTGGTCCTAGGTCACACCCTCCAGGCAAACCTACAGTTGCTTCACCAAAACGTCCTAAAAGACTACCGTAGAAATAATAAGACGCACGCAAGCTATTAATTTTACCATAAGGCATTGGTTTATTTTGAACACCACGAGGATCAATCTCAAGAACATCGTCATAACGCTTGACACTAGCTCCCATGATTTCCATAATCTCAATAAGACTAGCTACATCAGAGATGTCTGGAACACAATCTAAAATCACAACATCATCTGATAAAATAATGGCAGGAATCAAGGCAACGACACTATTTTTAGCGCCACTAATCGTAATTTCACCTTTCAATGGTCTCCCACCGTTAATGACAATTTTTTTCATTTTATACTCTTTCACTATTTATTAAGAAGGTCTCACCCTATATTATACCATATTTCTTACTAATAGCCAATCCTATAAAAAAATTAAGCCCAGAACTATCTTGATATTTAATACGATAACTATGGTTATATCAGTTAAAATTATCATACTTATCAAAGCTAGTAAAAATCTTCCTAGCCTGTAATTTTAAGGCTTGTAATAAAATAATTACTGCACATTTTTAGTTAGTGATTTGTTAAAGAAAGACTGGCTTTATAAGTATATGCGATAGTATATACACTTTTATAAAATAAGAAATTAATACTCTTCGAAAATCAAATTCAAACCGCGTCAACGTCGCCT
>NZ_JVKV01000012.1 GCF_001072375.1 Streptococcus pseudopneumoniae | reverse complement strand
CTGAGAAGGGCTTTGCGGCCTTTAAATCGTTCGTCTGCCCAGAGTTTCGGTTAATTTTTTTCTTACAATAATTGTTTTTTATGAAGCACATATCATTTTTTGAAACATTTCTTCATATTACTCAAGTAACTGTTGCATTATTATTTTCAGAAAATTTGAATCATTTCCTCTAAGAGAGCATTGACATAGGTAAACTTGTATTTTTTTTCTATATATCGAAATCTTTGATTTAAATTCGAGTTTCCTCAACTTTAAAAAAAAACAGAGAAAACTTGCGCTTCCTCTGTTTATAGTATTTAAGATAATTAATTTTCTTCACTCATTTTTGATTTTACTTCATCATAAGATAGTGCATGTGATTCCTCTTCTACTGTTTCAGGCATCTTTCCTGTTTCGTATAGAGATTTAATTTGTGTACTATCCAGTGTTTCGTATTTCAATAATGCTTCTGCAATTAGCTTGTGAGTTTCACGATTTGACTGGATAATTTCAGCAGCTTTGTTTCGTGCTTCATTCAATAATGAACGAACTTCTTCGTCAATTTCATAAGCTGTTTGTTCTGAAATTGATTTTTGAGGGCTTTGTGCACCAAACATGGCATGACTTCCTTCATATTGTACTGGACCAAGTTTTTCACTCATACCATACTCTGTAACCATTGCACGCGCCATCTGAGTAGCTTGTTCGAAGTCATTAGATGCTCCAGTTGTTTGGACGTTAAAAATGATTTCTTCAGCAACACGTCCACCCATCAAACCAGCTAATTGTTCTTTCATGTCTTCTTTAGATAGAAGCATTTGGTCTTCCTTAGGAAGTGCAATCATATATCCGCCTGCACGTCCACGTGGTACTATGGTAACTTTATGAACAACACGGGCATTTGACAATACTAGACCGACAATGGTGTGTCCTGCCTCATGGTAGGCAACCAATTCACGTTCTTTTTGTGAAACTGTCTTATCTTTCTTAGATGGTCCAGCGATAACACGATCTTCAGCTTCATCAATATCAGAAGCATCAATCACTGATTTATTACGACGAGCTGCAACCAAAGCTGCTTCGTTCAATACATTTTCCAAATCGGCACCAACAAAACCTGGAGTTTGTTGTGCTACTAATTTCAAATCTACATCTTCAGCTAAAGGTTTATTTCTAGCATGGACTTTCAAAATTGCTTCGCGTCCCTTAACATCTGGACGACCAACTAATACTTTTCTATCAAAACGACCTGGACGAAGTAGAGCCGGATCAAGAACATCTGAACGGTTTGTTGCCGCAATGACAATAATTCCTTCATTTCCTTCAAAACCATCCATTTCAATCAAGAGTTGGTTTAAGGTTTGTTCTCGTTCATCATTACCTCCACCTAAACCGACACCACGTTGTCGACCAACGGCATCAATTTCATCAATGAAGATAATAGCTGGTGCTGCTTTTTTTGCATCCTCAAAGAGAGAACGTACACGGCTCGCACCGACACCGACGAACATTTCTACAAAGTCAGAACCTGAAATACTAAAGAATGGTACACCAGCTTCTCCTGCGACTGCTTTGGCAAGTAATGTCTTACCGGTTCCCGGAGGCCCCTCTAAGAGAACACCAGCTGGAATCCGGGCACCCAATTTTGTAAATCGTTTTGGATCTTTTAAGAATTCAACAACTTCAACAAGTTCTTGTTTTTCTTCCTCTGCGCCTGCGACATCTGAGAAGCGAACTTTTATATCTTCTTTATTAGCAGCTTTAGCTTTACTACGTCCAAAGCTCATTGGATTACGTCCACTATTTCCGCCCATATTTCCCATCATAGAGAAGAGGAAGAAGAATAAGATAGCAAATGGTACTACTGAAACCAGGATGTTAATCCACATACCACTTGAGCTTTCGTGTTTCACTTCAATTTGTGTTTGATGTTCACTTGCTAGCTTTTGCAAATCCGCTACAGTTGTATCTGATGGGAGGACAATACTTGTAAATTTCTCTACTTTTGTAGCAGAGGGTGTAAAAAATTGAATTCCCGTTTCCTGTTTCTCTGTCTTAGCAGTTTTGTAGACACCATACACTTCAATAACACTACCACTTGGTTGGTAGGTCATTTCTTTTACATTGTCGTTAGTGATTTCCTGAACCAATTCTGAGTACTTAATTTGTTGACTATGACCAGCGGATCTACCAGCAAAAAAGTACTGGAATCCTGTCACTAGCAAGAAAATCATCAACAAATAAAGAAATGGATTTTTTATGAAACCATTATTTTGTTTTTGCATTCAAACACTTACCCTTCTATTTTGAGTAAACTTCCTCTTTCAATACACCTACATAAGGAAGGTTACGATAGTTTTCATTATAGTCTAAACCGTAGCCTACAACAAATTCATTTGGAATTGTAAAACATGTATAATCTGCTTCGATTTCTACTGTACGACCTTCTGGTTTATCAAGCATTGTGACAATCTTAACAGAAGCTGCTTCTCTTGCAGTAAACATATCTCTCAAACTCTTCAAGGTTTGACCAGTATCAATAATATCTTCTACAAAGACAACATGTCGACCTTTAATATCTTGAGTTACGTCTTGTTTAATATTAATGACACCACTACTTACAGTCCCACCATGATAGCTAGAGACCATCATAAAGTCCATTTCAAGATGTGTATCAATATATTTCACCAATTCTGCCATAAAAGGAATAGAACCTTTTAGAATTCCAACTAAAATCGGATTTTTTCCCTCATAATCTTTTGTCAACTGAGCACCCAATTTTTTAGCTGCTTCTGTAATTTCATCTTGTGAAATCAAAATTTTCTTGATATCTTTTTCTAACATGATTTTACCTATCTATTTTTTCTATATAAAGTACAGTGTTCATTATATCATTTTTCATTTTTTTACTCAAATCACTGATTTCAATTCCTAAAACTGAACAAATTTTTCCAAATTGCTCAATGATAATAGCTTTTTCTCGATTTTCTTTAGGAATTTTTAAATCAATAAAAAGTCGTCTTAGTTTTTTACGATGACCATTTTTTATCAAATAATCACCAGGCTGTCGATGCCGTATAATCAACGATGTTTCACGGGAAACATTTATTTGTTGAACATTTTCTCCTTTTAGGGGGATTCCAAATGAAAATAGAAAACCTTCATAATAAACTTGATTTTGATAGTTTAACACACACTCACTACTTTTTTCATCAGACTTTGGTCTGATTTTACCAATTTGAAAGTGCTGGTATTCTTTTATAAGTTCATAACCATTTTTTATACTATGGCGATATTGACTCTTAGTTTTTAAAATATGATGAATTTCTTGAAATTGTTCTCTTGTTACATTTAAATCAGCAAAACGACTAAGGTATTGTTGTAGTAAAACTCGCTGTGTTGCTTCACTAAAAGATAAAAACTGAGTTAAATCTTCCACATTGACTGTTTGAGATAATTCAGTCAGAGCAATTTGATAGTCAGATACTTCTTTTCCAAACTCTAAAAACGCTCTCTTTAGCTGAATATTTTCTTTTTCCAGTTGTGGTAAGTAAATATTACGAACTCGATTGCGAAAATAATGATTTTCTTTATTCGTCCTATCTTTAAAATGCTCAACTTCAGGAAAATCCCTCTTATAAAAAGACAGCAAAGGACGAATTAATTCTCCCTTATCAAACTCTTGTCTTTCTCTAATAGCTGATAAATGTTGTAATCTAACACCCCTAATCATTCGCATAAAAATCGTCTCAGCCTGATCATCTGCATGATGAGCTGTTACAAGAGCTGTAGATGACGTTTTCTCCATTACTTCTCTAAAAAAAACATAGCGAAATTGACGAGCATTTGCTTCTGAAAAATCTCCAGTAAAATGAGCTACGTAAATTGGAACTCCAACTTGTTCAGCTAGTTTTCTTAATTCATATTCTTCATTATCCGATTCTAATCGTTGTTTATGGTTTACATGAGCTAAAAATAATTCAATCCCGAGTTCTTCTTGATAGGTTACTAGGAGGTGAAAGAGAAACATCGAATCCAATCCACCAGACAAGGCTAGTACAACTCGTGAATGATCTTTAAAATAACCTTTTTCTAGAAAATGATTTAAAAAATCTTGGTCTCTCATTTTAGGACCTCATAGACATCCTTAGCAATTTTAGAAATGGTATCATAATCAGAATTTTTGGTAAAGATTGAAATAATGAAAGGAGAATCTGTATAGACTATTCCTACATCGTGTTTAAATTCATCTGCATCTCCAATTTTATGGGCTACCTTAGCAGAAATATTCTTAGCAATCCTCTGATTATCAAAAGCTGTTTGTGATAGGGATTCTAAAACAAAACCATTCTGATTATAAATAGATTCCATAACTTGACCAGCCATTTTCGCTGAAGCCAACTTATCAGTCACATCCCATTCCTCACCTGCGATAGTAGTCATCTCTTTTTTAAAGGCTTCATCTGATTTATTCGTAATATAATAACCAAGAATATTATGAGCTACATTGTCAGATTCTTTTGCAGTTTTTGTGATTAAATCTTTGAGAGTGTAGTCTTTATTGTCTGCTGTTTTAGGGAGATTTCCGCTTCCTTCAGGTTTATAAGAACCAGGGAAATCATTAACTTCGGAAACATACTTTAATTTCGTGTCAAGTTGGTAATCACCTTGATTGATTTTTTCTTGAACATAATAAAGATAAGGCAATTTCATAACACTAGCAGCGTACATTTTTTGATCTTCATTAATCCCAGCTTCCTTACCTGTACTCAATTGTTTAATATAAATAGAGAACTGTTCATTTTGATAATTTGCAGATAGCAACTCTTGTACTTTCTGAATACGATTATCATCATCGGAAATATCATCCGTCGAAATCCAACCAGTTTGTTTGATATGTAAAAATTCATGCCCACCAGCAAAAATAGACATATCTACTTCAACATCTTGATAGGGTACCAAAGTAGATTTTAATTCTTGTTTATCATAAGGGCTATTATAGACAATAAATTCAGGTTCTAACCACACTCGTTTAGAAAAATTGTTGACAATTGAACTATCGTATAAAAGTCGTTTATCGGCCATCACAAACTGATTATTAGACAATTTAAAGACAGGCTGTCCTTGTTTATTTAATCTCCATTCTAAAACAGATAATTTTGTATCTGAATTGACTTTTCCTGATTCTTTAATCAAATCTTCTGTAGAATAAACAGATGTTTCACCATAAAATTTTGGAGATTCTATAACATCTTGATAGTAAAAATGATACGAAGCGTGGGTTAAGGAATAAACTTCTTGGTTTGGAATGATAACTGGATTCTCAGTGCTTACTACTTGGACACTTTTTAAAAAAATAGGAAGTAGCAATATCACTAAAAATTTACGCATTCTTTTTTTCCTCTTCTTCCTGTAACCGTAACAGATGATTTTTTTGAGCTAACTCTTCTAATTTTTCATCTGATTGACTTAAAAATTGTTCAATAATATCTAATAAATTTTCCATTTTACATTACCTAGGAAGTAAGTCCGGAATAGTATAAACTTCTTCCCATGATTTTGAATAGTAATATTTTGCACGCAAATACTTGGCTGCGTATGTTTCGTCCTTTAATTTGGTTGCAAGATTTGATTCTTTATCTTTTTCATCGCTCAATTCTTGATACTGTTTTTTCAGATCGGCTAACTGTTGACGACGTTCGAGTAGTTGCTGATAACTTTGAGTCAAATTATAGGTTGGTAGGATGAACAACAACATAATCAAAATCAAAACCCAGCCCATAAAACGATTTCGTCTTTGTCGTTCTTCCATCAAATATTTACGACGTTGGTGTTCATTTTGAATAAAAGAATTATTCATTTGCACAATTTTTTTATACATCGTTTTCTACCCTTGTTTCGCTGATAATTTCATACATACCTGCAGCATCTTCTTTTTTAGTGCTATCTTTCATTTCTAACACTTTTACGAGCAATAATTTATTTCCAAAACGAATTTCAACTTGGTCATTGATTTTTAAATCTGTAGAGCTCTTTGCAAGAATACCATTTACCTTGATGCGTCCCTTATCTGCAACTTCTTTAGCCACTGTACGACGCTTAATAATTCTTGATACTTTTAAATATTTATCTAATCTCATTTTTATTACCTCAAATTATTATTGTACCATTTTTCTACCTTTTATAGAAGAAAAAAGATAACTACTAATGTGACTCTTTTGATTCTTTTATATTTGCTAATGATTCTCCAAAAGTTAAAAGCCCTTCTAAAATCTCATAATCCTTTTTATTACGAATATCAAAAACAACTTCGATTAAACCTTGATTTTCTGAAATATTAGCCTTCAAACTTGTCTGAGAAAGAGCCTTGAAATAATCTTGTGTTAAAAATAATTGTTGCGATATTTTTTCAAACTGAATGACCAGCTTATTAACCTTTCTTTCTACACGATTGACAAATACTTTGTCAAGATATGCTTTGGCTAATCCAATTTCTAAAAGATAAGCAACTACATCTGGATATTCTCCAAAACGATCGATCAACTCATCTTGTAATTCTTCATAGTTGACACGATTGTCAATCTGACGAATTCTCTTGTAAATTTCAATTTTATGTCTTTCATCCGAAATATATTCATCTGGGAGATAAGCATCAATTTGTAGAATTAACTCAGCATTTCCTTTTTCACGCTTTTTGTCAGTTCCATTTTTCTTAGCAATTGCTTCTTCTAATAACTGAGAGTACAACTCAAAACCAACAGAATCGATAAATCCAGACTGAGAGCTTCCTAAAAGATTTCCAGCTCCACGAATGGATAAATCACGCATAGCAATTTTGAAACCAGAACCCAGTTCAGTAAAACCTTTGATAGCTTCTAATCTCTTCTCAGAAACTTCTGTCAAAGTTTTATCTGGACGATACATGAGATAAGCATAAGCAATTCGATTACTACGACCAACACGACCTCTTAATTGATACAAGGTTGACAAGCCCATATGATCTGCATTTTCTATAAACAAGGTATTAGCATTTGGAATGTCTACACCTGTTTCAATGATTGTTGTAGTTACTAAAATATCATATTGTCCCTCAATGAAATCAAGAAGTGTATTTTCTAAGCGCACTTCACTCATTTGTCCATGAACAAAGCCAATAGAAGCTTCTGGAATCAGTTCTTGTAACTCTGAAACCTTCTTTTCAATCGTGTCAACTTTGTTGTAAAGATAGTAAACTTGACCACCACGATCCATTTCTCTCAATACAGCATCACGAATGATACGATCATTCTGTTCAAGTACGTAGGTTTGAACAGGATATCGATTTGTTGGAGGAGTCTCTATGACTGATAAATCTCGGATACCTAGCATAGACATATGAAGAGTTCGAGGAATTGGTGTCGCTGTCAAGGTTAAGACATCAACCTTCTTTTTTAATTCCTTGAGAGCTTCCTTATGCTTAACACCAAAACGTTGCTCTTCATCAATAATCATCAACCCCAAATCAGCAAACTCAACATCTTTAGACAAGACTCGATGAGTCCCAATCAAGATGTCTACTTGACCTTTTTTTAACTTCTCAAGTGTTTCAGTCTGTTCTTTTTTACTTCTGAAACGACTCAAAACATCTACGTTGACAGCAAATTGTTCAAATCTTTCCTTAAAATTACTGTAATGTTGCTGAGCAAGAACGGTTGTTGGCACTAAAACGACAACCTGTTTATGATCATTGACAGCCTTAAATGCAGCTCGCATGGCAACTTCTGTCTTACCAAAACCAACATCTCCAACTAATAGTCGGTCCATCGGTTGAGGAGCCTGCATATCTTTTTTTATTTCTTCGATACTTCGAAGTTGGTCCTCAGTCTCTACATATGGGAAAGCTTCGTCAAAAGCGTTTTGGTCTTCATCATCTTTTGAAAATGCAAAACCTTTAAGTTGACTTCTCTCTGCATATAACTTAATTAAATCATCTGCAATATCTTCAACTTGACTCTTTACTTTTTGCTTCGCTTTTTTAAAACGTCCATCATTTAGTTTATTTAACTTTGGAGCCTTACCATCACTAGAAACATACTTAGAAAGAGTCTGTATCTGCTCCACAGGGATAGAAATGCGATCTCCATTTTGATATAGGACACTTACGTAGTCTCGATGAATTCCTTTGATTTCAATCGTTTCAATCCCTAAATATTGCCCAATACCATGAATTTGATGAACAACATAGTCTCCTTTTTGGAGCTCGTTATAATCCTTTAATCGCTCAGCATTGCTGATATTTTGTCTGCGATACTTGCGTTTAATATTCTTTTTGAAAATTTCATATTCAGTAATAAATACAAGATTTTCATCTACAAAATGAAATCCATGTCGCAGATTTCCTTCAACAAGATTGACAGTTCCTTTACAGATTTCACTTTCGTCATTATTGTCAACTTTAATATCGTATTCATCAAGAATCGTTGACAGTTTCTTTAGTTCAGTTTTGCTACTTGATTGAAGAACAATCGTATACTTTAATTTTTTGTAACGTTCAATTTCTTCTTTCAGAAAAGAAAACTGATTAAAGAACTCTTGCATTGGATATTGATTGAATTGATACAGATGATTAAATTTCAAATTTCCAAGCCCTTTTTGGAAATTTGAAAAGAAACTAGCTGGTAAATATTTTTTGAATTGACTTTCTACATCAGCAAAATATTGTAAACTTGACATCGTTTTACTATTATGTAAATCTTCTGTAAAGTAACTAGCAGTTTCCTTATCAAAAGCATCGTACTGGTTCATGATTTTTTGAAAATCATCAAATATAATAGGCACTTGATTCAAATAGTCTATCAAGGTCCACTGTTTTTTATAAAATACAGAAAAAAACTTGCGAATATCTACATGAAGAACTTGCTCTTTCGTGCAACTAAAAATTTCTTCTAAGTAAGACTTTAAAGTCGGAGAAAGTGCCTTATCAATCTCATGTTCTAAAAATTTCTGGCCACGATGATAATCTTCATGCGTTAACAAAATATCACTTGCTGGATATATCAGTACTTTAGACTGACTGTCTTTAGAAAGCTGAGTTTCAGTATCAAATTCTCTTATACCATCAATTTCATCACCAAAAAATTCTATCCGGTAAGGAGATAGTTGAGAAGTTTCAAAGATATCTAGGATATCTCCACGAAGGCTAAATTCTCCCTGACTTTGAACTTGTGTAACCTTCTTATAACCAAGGGAAATCAAGTGATTTTTTAATTCTCTTTGTTCGCATTCTTGCCCCACTTGAAGTTCTAAGATACTATCATCAAAAACTTGAGGATTCGGCAAGAATACTCGAGTAGCTGCGACGTTACAAACTAAAATCCCTCTTTGAGACTCATCTCGTAGAAACCGCAAAGCTTCAACCCGAGAAAAAACCTTTTCCTGAGATGATACCAAAAATTCGACCATCGGTGAATCATCTACTAGAAATGGATAAACTAAATCCGAACCTAATATGGAGATTAAATCATTGACCAGACGCTCCGCCTCTCCATATGTGGAAGTCATCACTAAAACCTTACCATGACTCTTCAGACTACTAGCAATCGCTAACGATTTTGCTGAGCCAGAAAGACCTAGCAATAATTGTCTTTGTTGCTGTGGTAAGTTCTTATGCCAAGATAGAATTTGTTTATTTTCTAAAAAGAAATCGATTAATGCCATTTCCTTACCCATTATATTTCTGCATCGTCTTTTCAAAGTTTTTTTCTTGTAAATAATAATTTACAGCATCGTCAACCTTGTCAATTGACTGTAAAATACCAATATAATCTTCTTGATCAAACTTACTCAAAACATGATGAACTACTGACATTCCTTTTTTAGGTCTTCCAATGCCAATCTTTACACGATTGAAAACCTGTGTACCGATATGTTGAATAATCGACTTAATTCCATTATGACCACCAGCTGATCCTTTAGCACGAAGACGTATTTTTCCGACTTCCATGTCAAGATCATCGTAAATAATCAGTAAATCTTCAATATCTAAACCATAGTAGGTTAACAATGCATGAACAGCTTTTCCACTTTCATTCATAAAAGTCGTCGGTTTCACCAGATAAATTTTTTCACCGTTAAGAAAAAATGAGGCTAACTCAGCTTGGAAAATCTTATCGTGTGTAAAGGTAACATTCTGTTTTTTTGCTAGTTGGTCAATCAGCATAAAGCCAACATTATGTTTAGTTTCAAAATATTTATCTCCTGGATTTCCCAATCCTACAAGTAATTTTGTCATTTATATTTCCTTTCAAAAGTCAAAAGGGTTGGAATTTTTTTCCAACCTAATTGACATTATTTTAAATACTGATTAAACGTTAAAGCGGAATTCCATAATATCGCCATCTTGCACGACATATTCTTTTCCTTCTTCACGCAAACGACCAGCTTCTTTTACAGCCTTTTCAGAGCCGTATTTTACCAAATCGTCATAAGACATGGTCACTGCACGAATAAATCCTTTTTCAAAGTCTGAGTGGATGATACCAGCAGCTTGAGGAGCTTTCATGCCACGTTTAAAGGTCCAAGCACGAACTTCTTTTTCACCGGCTGTGAAGTAAGTTCCAAGTCCTAGTAGGTGATAAGCAGCTCGCGTCAGCTTATCCACACCTGATTCTGTCAAACCAATGGCTTCAAGAAACTCTTTTTTATCTTCATCGTCTAACTCAGAAATTTCTTCTTCAGCACGCGCAGAGATAACCACTACCTCTGCATTTTCTGTCGCTGCAAATTCTCGAATTTGTTTGACATAGTCGATAGAATCTGGATCTGAAACTACATCCTCATCGACATTAGCAACATAAAGAACTGGTTTAGTGGTCAAGAGGAAAAGACCTTTGACAACCTTTTGCTCTTCGTCTGTGAATTCGATGGTACGAGCTGACTTCCCATCTTCCAGAACTGGCTTAATCTTTTGGAGAACGTTAAATTCTGCAACTGATTCCTTATCTTTTTGCGTACGTGCCATCTTTTCCACACGCGCATAACGTTTATTGACTGATTCTAAATCAGCAAGAATCAACTCTAGGTTAATGGTATCAATATCTGCTAGCGGATCCACAAAGGCATCTTCGCGACCTTGCTCACGCATGACATTTTCATCATCAAAGGCACGAACCACATGAACAATCGCATCAACTTCACGGATGTTGGCCAAGAATTTATTCCCAAGACCTTCTCCTCTTGATGCTCCTTTTACAATCCCTGCAATATCTGTAAATTCAAAGGTTGTTGGAACTGTCTTTTTAGGAGTAATCATTTCCGTCAATTTTTGGAGGCGTTCATCTGGAACTTCTACCATTCCAACGTTTGGATCAATGGTCGCAAAAGGATAGTTTGCAGCCTCTGCTCCTGCTTTTGTAATTGCATTAAATAGGGTTGATTTACCAACGTTTGGTAAACCTACAATACCTGCTGTTAAAGCCATAGTTTCTCATTCTCCGTTCACATTTCAATCTTCAATATTATAACACAAAAAGGGAAAACTTGCTAACCCTCTTACTATTGGGTTCCTAGTCGATGATTTTGTTCATTTTTCTTTCAAAATCATAGCGACTCATCATGACCACATGATCACAATTGCTACATTTTATTTTGATATCTGCACCAACACGGGTAATTTCCCAGCGATTTGCCTTTTTGCCTGTTGACTTAATCGTACAAGCATGAGGTTTTTTCATTTCAACAAAATTTCCAACTTGATACATAGTTAGTCTCCTTTTTCTTTTTCGATTATATCATAAAAGAGGCGAGCTAGGCTCAACCTCTTTCCATTAATTTGTACGAACTGGTGTGATGAGCTGCATAAAATCTTCATCTGTATCAGCTGGAACCAGTGTAAATGGACGAACTGCTGAAATAAAGCTGATTGTAACTTTTTCGCTATTCAAAGCTTTTAGTGCTTCAATCAAATAAGTTGGGTTGAAACTAATCGTCAAATCAGCACCACTTACATTTTCAGTATCAATTTCTTCGTTTACTTTCCCTACTTCTGGAGAATGAACATGGGCACTTACAACTCCTTCTTTGATTTCTAATTTAACAGTACCATTTTGTGTCGCACTTGATAAGAGGCGAGCACGTTCCATAGACTGGCGTAGTTTAGCAACGTCAAAAGTCACTGTTGTATTGAAATCTGTTGGAATCAATCGATCGGTATCTGGATAATTTCCTTCTAAGAGACGTGTGTAGAAGCTAATATTTTCACTTCTAAAGAGAATTTGATTATTGGCGAAGAAAATCTCTACTGTTTCGATATCATCCGTAAAAACAGCTGAAAATTCGCGTAGCGAACGACTTGGGATGACAACATCAAAATCATCGCTATTTTTTTCAAGAGTCAATTTCTTCTGACTGAGACGGTGAGAGTCTGTCGCAACTGTTTTTAATTCTTTGTGGTTGCTTAAAACAAAGTGGACACCTGTCAAAATAGGACGACTTTCTTGGGTACTAGCTGCAAAAGCTGTTTCATTGATAATCTTTTTAAGAAGTTTTGTTTCAAGAACTAAAGGATTGCTTGCAGAAATTTCCTGAATACGTGGATATTGCTCGCTATCTTTTCCTTTAAGAGTAATCTCTGATTTTCCACTAGTTAAGACAATTTGCTTTTGCTCAATCTCTTTAAAATCAAGTGTTACATCTGGAAGACTTGAAACAACATTGATAAAGAAAGAAGCTTCCAGTAGAACTGAACCTAAAGAGTTAATCAAGAGACCTGCATTTTCATTTTTTTGCGAGATAAAATTTTCTATTGAGATTTGACCATTTGATCCAATCAAGGTAATTCCTTCATTGGTAACATCAATTTTTACAGTCGATAAAATAGGAATTGCATTCTTTGAGCTAATAGCTCTCTTTGTTGTATTTAAGGCTTGTAAAAATAAGTTTTTATTAATTGAAAAATGAATCATGGATTCTCCTTTATTCTTTTTATTATTAGAAGGATAATAGTAATAATAGAGCGTGTGAAATCTGTGGAAAAACACTTGTAATCAAGAAAACTCAAGGACAGAGCCTTGTTTAAAAGATGTGGATAAATAAGAGATTTTTTTAAAAGTTATCCACAAGTTATTTAATTTTCTTTTTGATGTTTTCAATTTCTATACGTAAATTATCATCTGTTTCAAGCATGGATTTGATTTTTCCATGAGCGTGAATGACCGTTGTGTGGTCTTTACCACCAAACTCTTTTCCAATCTTAGGAAGGCTATTATCAGTCATTTCTCTGGCTAGATACATGGCAACTTGACGGGCTAAAACGATATTTTGAACACGTCTAGTTCCTTTCATTTCCTTGACACTAACACCATAGAAGTTTCCAACTTCTGTCTGGATTTTATCAATTGGAATCACGATCATTTTGCTAACGTCTTGTTTACGAGCACGAATAGCTTCAGCTGCAATATCAACTGTGATATCGTTAATCTTTTTGACTTTGGCCATTAGGCTGATATCGTTGAGTGCTCCCTCGAGTTCTCGCACGTTAGAGTCAAATTGTCCAGCCAAATATTCGAGTGTATCATTCTGAAAATGATAGTTGAGATGTTCAGTCTTACTCTGTAAAATCGCAATACGTGTTTCAAAATCAGGTGGTGTGATATCTGTCGTTAATCCCCACGAGAAGCGCGTGACCAGACGTTCAGGTAGACTCTCTAAATGTTCAGGTCTACGGTCACTTGTTAAAACAATCTGTTTATTATTATTGTGAAGGGCATTAAATGTATTGAAAAACTCTTCCTGAGTTTGTACTTTCTTTCCACTAAGTGATTGAATATCATCAATGAGTAGGAGGTCTAAACTACGGTAAGTTTTCTTGAATTTTTCCATATCATTAAGTCTCAAATGCTCTAGAAATTCATTAATGAAACTTTCAGCAGGTATGTATTTTACACGCGCATTTGGACTCTTTTTCAGAATTTCATTCCCAAGGGCATTTAACAGGTGAGTTTTTCCAAGTCCAGGACCTCCGTAGATAAATAGAGGATTGTAAGTTAATCCTGGATCTTCAGAAACAGCCAAAGCAGCAGACTTAGCCCAAACATTACCATCCCCTTGAACAAAATTATCGAAAGTATACTTTTCCTTGAGTCCAGTTTCAGAATATGGAATAGTGGATTGACTTGGTTTATAGTCGCTGACAGTTTCAGACTCGAAAGTTACTTGTGAGCTAGCTTCTTCAACTTTCGTGAAGATATAATGGGCTTTTATTTCAGTATCATAGATTTCAAAACCTGCTGCTAAAAGCATCCCATTGATATTTCGTTCCCAGAATATCTGCATTTCATCGCGGGGTAAGAAAATCGTTGCAGTATTTTCTTCAACTTTAACCAGTTTTGCGTCTAAAATATAGAAATCATAAACTGACTGAGTTAATTTATCATGTGCAAGTTCTAAAAGACGATTCCAAAATTGTTTTTCCTTCAATGATTTTCTCCTCCTTTGCTATAGAATTTAAAAGGTTTATTGATAGAATCATTTTACCATAGATAAGATTATTTTTCCACAAGTTGTGGAAAACAATTAACAATGTTTTTAAATGTTATCCACAAAATGTGGATAACTAAGAAAAATTCTGAAATATTGGGCTTTTAAAAACTAAAATGCAGTGGATAACTATGTTCGTTAAGAATACTAAAATAACAGCCTTATTTCAGGCTGTTAATAAATTGTTGGTATTCATCTTGGTTATGGAAGGAAATTGAAATTTTACCACTATCTTTTTTTTGTAGCTTAATCTGAACATCTAATCCGAGTATTTTTTTCAATTTTTGCTCTTCGTCTTTGACAAAGTGGTCTTTTTCTTTTTTGCTGCTCTTCTTCGTTTTTTGTAGTATTTGTTCAACTTGGCGAACAGAGAGATTTTCAGTTTGAATACGATTCAAGAGTTTATCTTGTTTATCACTTGATAATTGAATGAGGAGTCTAGCATGAGCTTGAGAAAGTCTACCACTTTCAACTTCTGTCAGGATATGTTTAGGTAATCCTAACAATCGAACTAGGTTTGTAATATAAGGTCGAGATTTCCCCATTTTTTCAGCAATTTCTGTGTGGGTAAAACCTTTATCAATTAAGGATTGATATGCTTTAGCTTCCTCGATAGGATTTAAATTTTCTCGTTGGAGATTCTCAATGATAGAATGAAGCATCATATCTTGATCAGAAAGTTGCTTAACAATGACTGGAACTTCTGAAAGTCCAGCAGCTATTGAAGCACGATACCGTCTTTCTCCAGCTAGAATTTCATATCCAAGTACTGGAGATTTTCTAACGATAATAGGCTGAATCAAGCCGTTTTCCTTAATAGATTGTGCCAGTTCTTGAATTTTTTCTTCTGAAAATTCCTTACGAGGTTGATAGGGATTTTTTTGAATATCTTTTATTTGAACAATTTTAAATTCTTCCATAACTCTACATTAACACAACTTAGATATTCTGTAAAGCAACTTTACATATCTGTAAACTACTTATCTAAATCACTAGTACTTTTATCTAATTTAATAGTTGTTGTTTCTTCCTTACCATCACGGTAGTAAGTAACAGTCATACTGTCTCCAATAGAATGACTATATAGAGCACTTTGTAATTCAGTAGTGGAAGAAATAGCTTTATCATCTATTTTTGTAATGACGTCATATTGTTGCAGATGTCCATTGGCAGGCATATTTTTTTGAACAGAACGAACAGCTACTCCAGAAGTAACATTTCCAGGAAGTTTTAGTTTTTGAAGATCAGTTGTACTAAGATTTGATAAGTTAACCATGTGGATTCCAAGAGCAGGTCGAGTTACTTTTCCATCTTTTTCCAACTGCTTAATAATATTAATTACATCGTTTGCAGGAATGGCAAAACCGAGACCTTCGACAGATGTTCCACCATTAGAGGCAATTTTACTTGATGTAATACCGATAACTTGGCCTTGGATATTAATCAAAGGACCACCTGAGTTCCCAGGGTTAATAGCTGTATCTGTTTGGATAGCATTGGTTGAGATAGCTTGTCCGTCTTCAGATTTTAGAGAGACATTTCTATTTAAACTTGATACAATCCCCTGGGTTACAGTATTGGCATACTCAGAACCAAGAGGACTTCCGATTGCAATAGCTGTTTCTCCAACTGTTAATTGACTAGAATCACCAAATTCGGCTACTGTTGTGACCTTATCTGCAGCAATTTTTACAACGGCAATATCTGAATAAGTATCAGAACCCACAATTTCACCAGGGACTTTTGTGCCATCTGCTAAACGAATATCAACTTTTTTAGCACCATTAATAACGTGAGTATTGGTTACAAGGTAAGCAGTATTCCCTTCCTTTTTATAAATGACACCAGAACCTTCGCTGTATACTTGTTCAGCATTGGTATCTGTATCAGTTTCATCAGATCCGAGTAAACTATTTTGAGAGTTTGATGAGTAAGTAATGACAGATACAACAGCATCTTTAACTTTATCGACTGCCTGTGTAGTTGAATTTTCATTTTTTACAGCTGTTTTGCTAACAGTCGTTGTAGTTGTCGTACCACTATTTTGTTTTTGACTGAGCTGCAATGTGGTAAAAGTACCTAAAATACCACTAAAAAAGCTAATGAGAATGACTACTAAAAGTTGTCCCCATTTTTTGGAACTAGTTTGTAAGTTTTTCATAGAAGCCTCCATGTTTTTTTATCAATGAAAGTATAAAATAGCTAGCTTAATTCAAGCTTAAAAACAAAAAGTTTTTCACAACTTGTGGATAACTTTCAAAAACCTGTGAATTTATTGAAGTTTTTCAAAATCTTATCTGTGAATAAGATGTGAAATTGAGTGTGAATATGTTAGAATAGAAGAATGAAAATTAAAGTGGTAACAGTTGGAAAATTGAAAGAAAAATATCTCAAAGATGGCATAGCAGAATACTCCAAGAGAATTTCACGATTTGCTAATCTAGAAATGATTGAGTTGGCTGATGAAAAAATACCAGATCGGGCCAGCGAATCTGAAAATCAAAAGATTTTAGAGTTGGAAGGGAACCGCATTCTTGCTAAAGTAGGGGAACGTGATTTTGTAGTTGTTTTAGCTATTGAAGGAACCACTTTTTCTTCTGAAGAGTTCAGCAAGCAGCTTGAAAGAGCTTCTATCAATGGATTTTCGACAATCACTTTTATCATTGGGGGGAGTTTAGGACTATCTCCAGAGGTGAAAAAGAGAGCCAATCTCTTTGTTAGTTTTGGTAGATTGACGCTTCCTCATCAACTGATGAGATTAGTCTTAGTAGAACAAATTTATAGAGCGTTTTCGATTCAACAGGGCTCTCCCTATCATAAATAGATGATTGACTAAGCTAGCTTTTTTTGATAAGATAGATTAGTAAGGTCTCATAGCTCAGCTGGATAGAGCATTCGCCTTCTAAGCGAACGGTCGCAGGTTCGAATCCTGCTGGGATCAGTGTTAAATCGTAAGCTGGGAAAAAATCCCAGCTTTTTTTGTAAAAATTTGACATTTCAGAATAAAATTTGAGCATTTGAGAAATAATTCTCTATAGGTATCGTAGATTGTATATAATATTTTTGTAAGTTAATTTACAAGAAAAACATTATAGGAGTTTATATTATGAAAAAGAATACAGATTTTGCTCAAATGAAAGATTTCCAAGAATTGAATGAAAAAGAATTGCAGGAAATTAGAGGTGGGGATATTAGGAGTTTTAAGTTTTTAAATAAAATATTTCCGAAGAAGTAGTTTATTGAAGCAAGATAGGGAGAACATAATGGATTTATTTGGTGTGGTAATAGCTATTTTTTATGTTTTTATTATTAGTAAAATTTATAAATGGATTTGTAAAGCAACTAGAAAAGAACAATGTATTTTTAGTATTTATATCTTTCTACTACAATTGACAGTGGAAGAAGGTACTTATTTGGTATTTGCTAGTAGTTTTGGATTGTCTAAATTTTTATTTCCTTTCCTCCTATTTGGTTACTTTGTTGGATTTAAGAAGTATGAGAAATCTAAGGGAATTTTTATCAGTCTATTATTTTCTCTTTTATATAATAGTACTAATAACTTTTTATCAGTAACCTTATCATCTATTACAGGAGATGAGTTTGCATTGAAGTATAACAATTATTTTTATCTATTTATCCTGATCTTAACTTATTTGGTTATTAAAGTTGTTGTTTCTTATTTCCATCTCGAATTTAAATATTTTGATAAAGACTATCTATATCCTTTTCTGAAGAAAGTGCTCTTTACATTTATTTTTCTACACGTTGTCTCTTTCACTTCAGATATTGTGAGTACTTTTCCCAATTTAAACAGTTTTGGAAGTATTTTATCATCCATTGTTTTTGTTGGCCTACTTTTGACCTTCTTTTCCATGAATTCTCACAAAGTTCAGATAGAAAAAGAAATCGAATTGGAACAAAAGAAGTTTGAGCAAAAACACTTACAAACTTACACGGATGAGATTGTTGCCTTATATAATGAAATTCGTGGTTTTCGCCATGATTATACAGGCATGCTTGTCAGCTTAAGAATGGCAATCGAAAGTAAAGATTTACAAGAAATTGACAGAGTTTACAGTGAAGTTCTTGTAAAGGCAAATCAAAAATTACGTTCAGACAAGTATACCTATTTCGATTTGAATAATATTGAGGATTCAGCTCTTCGTAGTTTGATTGCTCAATCTATTGTCAATGCGAAAACTAATGATGTAGAGTACACACTAGAGGTAAAAGATATCATCACACCTTTGTCTATGGAATTATTAGACTTGGTGCGCGTGATGAGCGTTCTGCTCAATAATGCTGTTGAAGGGGCAGTTGAAAGCTATCAAAAACAACTAGAGGTAGCTATCATCAAATTGGATCTTGAAACCTTAGTTGTCATCCAAAACTCTTGTAAAAAAAGAAAGGTAAAATCCGAAGATTTATTTGAATTAGGATTTTCAACTAAAGGAAGACATAGAGGACTTGGACTCAATAATGTTAAAGAAATTTTAGGAAAATATGACAATGTTATTTTAGAAACAGAAATTGATAATGATGTATTTAAACAAGTGATTAGATTTAAGAGGGAACTGATATGAAAGTATTGATTTTAGAAGATATTATAGAACACCAAGTAAGGTTGGAAACAACTCTGAATAAAATTTCTAAGGAAACAAATATTCCTATCTCCTATAAAACAACAGGAAAAGTGAGAGAGTTTATGGAATATGTAGAGCATGATGAAGTTAATCAGCTTTATTTTCTAGATATTGATATCAATGGAATTGAGAGAAAAGGATTTGAGGTTGCTCAATTTATTCGTCACCGCAATCCTTATGCCATTATTGTTTTTATTACAAGTCGATCTGAATTTGCTACCTTGACTTATAAATACAAAGTTTCAGCATTGGATTTCATTGATAAAGAAACCAGTGATCAAGTTTTTAAAAATAGAGTTGCCGACTGTGTGCTTTACACTAAAACTACTTTACTTGAAAACCAATCAGTCGTTGATTATTTTGATTATAGTTATAAAGGAAATGATCTTTGTATTCCTTATCATGATATTCTCTACATTGAGACAACTGGGACTTCTCATAAATTACGAATTGTAGGTAAGAATTTTGCAAAAGAATTCTACGGAACAATGACAGATATTCAAGAAAAGGATAAGGAAAACCAACGTTTTTATCTAGCTCACAAGTCATTTTTAGTCAATATCGGTAATGTGAGAGAAATTGATCGTAAAAAAATGGAAGTTGTATTTTATGAAGATCATCGTTGTCCTATCTCTCGCCTAAAAACTAAAAAATTGAGAGAACTAATGGCTAAAAACCAAAAAAAGTAATTGACAATTTTTGATAAATTGATATAATGGTTATATCTGCTACAGGTAGAGGGTCCGTTGGTTAAGAAATCGTCTTTTCATAGCGGTAACACGGGTTCGAATTCCGTACGGACTATTTAATCCGCCATAGCTCAGTTGGTAGTAGCGCATGACTGTTAA
>NZ_JVKV01000011.1 GCF_001072375.1 Streptococcus pseudopneumoniae | reverse complement strand
ACATTTGATTTCTACTGTTTTCCTTTACTATGGCGATATTGTAAAATCTATGACTGGAGAGAAAGAATTGCCAAAGCAACCATGTCAAGCTGTGGTATTATCAGATGGAAAATCTCCTTATTTCTTTTCTGATAGGCATAGAGTAGGGGATTTTAACCTTATTTTATGGACTACTTATGGAAGAAATTTTAATGGAATTCCAGAGACCATCACAGACACACTTTCTATTTCCTATTTTCCAGAGATCAAACATGAACGGGAAAGCTACAAGTTAAAAGAAACTGACGAAGAATTGCTACACTTTGACAATATAAATTTTAAACTAACTATTATCCAAGTTCTGATGTATGATTTAGAGGTTTTGAAACCTGTTTTTAATATTTTTGACTTTGCAGAGGAATCCAGTGAGTTGAACATCGATACAGAAAGTATGGAGATTATTCAGCCGGCCCTTGAATATATGATGAATCTTCCTATACCTAAGAAATATGCCGAACAAGTCCAAGAAATCTACATGGATGGCGGAAATGAAATTTATCTGAATTTGATTCCTCAATGGGACGGTGAAGATGATGGTTTCGATCTAAATGAAGTTAGTCTTAAAGAACTGCAACAGTTTCCAAATCTGAAGCAAGCGACAATCATAAGCAGTAATTTTGAACATGTCAAAAAAACGTTCGACAAGCAAGGGGTTCAAGTGAAGGTATTATAATTGAAGCATTTATCTGAATAAATCATAAATGGATGGTATAAGTTCTTTAAGGATAAGGGCTAAAAATGAAAGAAATCTGGTGATAGATAATGAACATTCTTGATCTTAATTCTAATCAGAAAGAGACGATATTGTTAATCCACCCTATGTTATCTTCTGCTCAAGGGATGAAGTCCCTCATTGCAGATCGGATGGGGCAAGGGTTTAGATATATTATTCCGGATTTGTCCGCGCATGGGCGATCAACTTCGGATACTTACGAGTCAGCTCTTAAGGAAAGTCAGATGATCTACGATTATCTAATGGATCATCATATAAAATACTTGCGTTTAGCCTTTGGCGCATCCTTGGGTGGAGTTGTGTTACTGCAATTGTTGAATTACAAGGACATCAAGTTTGAGAAACTTGTTTTTGAAGGGGTTAGTTTATGGACAAATGCGCCCTTGCTTGATGTCTTTACTAGGTATTTATTGTTAATAAAGCATAGAAAAGCCTTGCGAAATAGAAATATAGCTGTTCATAAGATGGTTGCACTTTATGGAGAAAAAGGAGAGATGATGGCGGATTCTTTCATTGCTATGGATGAAGAAAGTATCAGACATATTTCCCGTGATTGTGCATTTGTGGCTTTGCCTAATCTTACGCCAGAGGAACAAAAAAGCTGTGTTTTCTTTTATGGTTCAAAAGAATTCGACTTGATAGCTGCTAAAAAAGTTCTTCCAAAAAAGTATCCTCATGCCACATTTCACATTTGGCAAGGATATGACCACTGTCGCAAGATCACTGAAAATTCGGCAGTTTACTCTAAGACCCTGCGAGATGAAATGTTAACTAATGCTACAGTATTAGAACCCACAAAAAAGACCTATATGGAAGACCATAGAAATGAGTGAAAATAGATTGATGCAAGATCCTGTATGACCTTAACTTTATCTAAAATCTGCTAAAATAGTTGCTCGCCAAAAGTGCTTGCAACTCCAAACATATTTAGAAAGATAAATTGATGAAAAAAAACAATCGACTGATAAAAATTGTCCTTTGCTCAACACTTCTTTTGACCTTAGTGGCTTGTAATCAAGCTCAAAAGTCGAGTGATGGAACTACTGAAACTTCAGTAACTCAAACACAGTCTGCTCAAGTTTCTTGGAAGGCTAGCTATACCAATATGAACAGTCAACCAAGTGCAGAAGAAGTTCGGAAAGCCTTGGCTGCGTATTTGGATAAAGACAGTGTGGATGCATTTGTCAATCTTGTCAATGATTACAATGAAACTGTCGGTTCAGCAGGCTTAACTGGAGATTTTTCTACATTTACCAAAACAGACTATGATGTTGAAAAGATAAGCAATCTTTGGGCACCGAAGAAAGGTGATTTTGTTGGTACCAACTGTCGTATTAACAGTTATTGTTTATTGAAAAATTCTATCGAAATTCCGAAGTTAGAGAAAGATGATTCCCTTTTGTTTGTCGATAATGATGCCATTGATAAGGGAAAAGTTTTTGGTGCGGAAGACAAGGATGCTTTTGATACTTTATTTTCAAGAGTCAAGACCGAGGCAACGACAGATGTCAATGTTCATGCTGCAAAGATGGAACAATTCCTTTCTCAATTCAAGTTTAATGAAAATGCAAGAATGCTCTCTGTAGTAGTCCATGATGACTTGGATGGTCAATCGCTCTTTATTGGTCATGTCGGAATACTTGTGCCAAGCGAGGACGGTTATCTCTTTGTCGAAAAACTGACCTTTGAAGAGCCTTATCAAGCCATCAAATTTGCAACCAAGGAGGATTGCTACAAATACCTAGATACAAAATACGAAAACTATACAGGAGAAGGTCTAGCGAAGCCCTTTATTATGGATAATGATAAGTGGGTTCAACTCTAAAAATAGGATGATTTGCCTAAAGAGTAGGGTAAGAAGTTACCAACCGAATGATAGTTAAATTGAAATGATTAGAGGACAGCAAGCATGGATGAATATACATTAAGAGTTGTAAAAATTGATAAAGAAGCTATTTTTGAGTTGATCTACGAGACTTTTATAGCGCAAGAGCAAGAACTGTTGGACCTGACTCCAGTAGATGTTATCAATGATTGTGCTATGGATTGGGAAAAGGGAGAGTTTATCTTTGCAGCACATCTTCAGGAAAATAGTCTGGGAGAATTTAATCCTCTTCCCAAAGATATTGATATCCAAGAGTTGCTGAAAAAACTACCTGTTACAACAGATTCCGTTCTTGGGCAAGAGAGGATTTATAGAGATTTTTCATTCGACCAATTAAAAAAATAGTATACTAGTAGTAAATAAAATAGTTATAAGGAGACACAATGGATATCAAAGATTTTACAGAAAAAGAACAAGAGATGATTAAAAAGGGCCTAACTTTCTCTAAGCTGAACGATAAGGAAACTGCCGATAAGATTATCGCCTTAATTCCTCAAGATATGATTAAACGGATTCCATTTTTTGTTAGAAAACATGCCATTACACGTACTGTTAAGAGAATCTCGCTCGAGTATCCAGAGTTGTATGCCGTAGCTGAACAAGAAGGCCAACTTCCTGAAAAGGAAGCTCAAGAATTGCGACAAATTCTTACAGATATTTTCCAAGAGAAAATGAACAAGCATAAGATTAAATAAGTTTTGAGTATTATCAATAAGATGTCGATTGAACATTAGGAGTTGAGAATGGCTATTGATGGCGTTAAAATCATTGACAGTGATCAAGGGTATGACATTTACAATGAGGTAGTTGGTCGCTATAGAGACGGTGATCATGTGGCCAATATTATCAAGGATATCCTCGGTGCGGAGAAAGATTACTGCCAAACTGACTTTTTTACAGAAATATATTGGACTGCTCTTGCCTATTCACTGTGGAAGATTGGTCACCTGACAGACGATATCAGAGATAAAACCTTAGAGCTTATCAAAAAAGGGGCTAATCCATTTTGGATGGAAATAGATCCAAAGGCTTTGAAGCAAAGGCAAAAGGTCTTGGATAAACTTGCTCTCCAGCTGCAAACTAAAAATCCTAGGCCTCTAAAGGTCCCTAAAGCCAAAACTAAACGCAAACCCTATTTTGAAGAAGGGGATCTCCTTGCTGTTAAGTTCCAAGATGAGTATGGTCTTGTCTTTGTATCTCTGGTTGATCAGAGTCCTAGAAAGCTTGAGTACCATCTGGCTTGCACGCGCCTCTTACAAACAAAAAAGCCCACCATCGATGATTTTTTGACCAGTCAAATCTCCTGTAAGATGGACAATACAAAGTTTGCTCTCGTTACAGACTGCTGGTTCAATCACAAAGATTTAGGGCAATTATTAGAAAATATTGAAAAAATTGGACAGGTGAAACTTAGACCTTTTAGTCTTTGGATGCTAGCACCTGCCCAAAATTTAGAAGATATTTATGAAGAAATCACAAGAGATAAAGGTTCCTATGGCCTTAGATTCATCGAAACCTATAAACTTGTCGACGATATTTTTTCAGTTTAATGCTTATGTAATAAAGGGGGTAATGGTTAATCATTCCCACATGCTGTGTTGGGCTCTAACACCATAGCTATCTAGGGAACCATCTGAATTGAACTTGGATTCAATCCGGTATCTTTTCCATAGGTCGTAATCTGCTGTTTGGATGGTTAGGATAAAGTTGGCATCGGTATCAGAGACATTATAATCAGCAGGATTGACTTCAAAGATATCGATTAATTTTCGTGTTTGAAAGTCTTGGAGTTTTAGATTGGCTAGCTTGACATGATTGATGGAAATTTCTTCTAGTTGTTTGTTATCCTTAGGTGTTCTGTAGTAGGTGACGACACAGTTTTTGAGTTGATCAGTATCTCTTCCCGTAGGAGTAAGGCTCATAAAGCCATAGGATTGTTCATCCCGCTTGACTTCAAGAAGCTGACCGTAGTAGAAGTGGTCATTTTTGGGGTTGGTGATTGGACTATCTGCACCTTTATCTTCGAAGGTGAATCCATGCTCTAAAAGCTCGGAAGCCTGGGTCTCCCCGATAATGACAGTGGTATCTTGAATGGTTACTGGAACAGGTTGAGCTGGAAGGCCACTCATCATCGTGCAAAACATAAAAACATAACTCGTTAAAAAAACTGTACCGATAAAAGCATTGGTTGATGCATAGACATGACTGTTATGAAAGTTTTTTCTTATAGCTAGTACAACAAATTTTCCAAGACTTTTTAAAATCATACTAACAAGTACGATGAAAAATTGTTTTTTCAAACATTCATAAACTGCTTGCGGGAAGCTATTGCCATGATAGTAGAATCCAGCCAATGTGAGTAGATTTACGATTAAATAGATCAGCAAGAACCAATGAATCTCTTTAAGGGCATTAGCATCAGTAATTTCTTCATAGTCAACGTGAATTCTACCTTGAATGGCATGGCCGAGTTTATAGATCCATTTTGGGACATCTTTCCCTTGTCTGACTGCAACTACGAGTCTGATATAGAGATAGATGGTAAAGGATAAGGATAGAAAGAAAAGAGCATAAAAGCCCAAAACAATACTAGTGAACATGACTATTTCCCCTATTTAACCTACAATAAAACAATTTCTTAGCTCCATTATAGCATTTTCTAGGGAAATAGAGCTAAAAACATCCGTATGATACTAACTGATTCAAAGGAGTAAAATCATGGGAATGATTGCCAATTATCAATATTTGTCGGACGATAAATTAAAACAAATAAAGCTACTTTCTAATGAGAAAGAAGACTTGCTTAACCTAGCGGAAGATTATGCAGAAGAATATGAAATTTTTCTGGATATCGACAAAATGTGGGATGTCTTAGTTTTTGTAATGACAGGATTTAGTAGTTCAGAATTTTTGGATGACAATCCCTTGAGAGAAGCTGTTTTAGGGGTGACTCCTCTAGAGGATGTATCTGAATATATCGCCTATACTGAAAAAAACAAGATAGCCGAGATTGTAGAAGCTTTAGAAAGTTTTGACATGGACATCGCTATGACTGACTTTAGTATGGAAGCCTGTAAGAAGGCCGACTTGTATCCTAATATTTGGGATTATCTTGAGGAAGAGGAAGAAATCAAGGATGACATTTTAACCTGCTTTGTCAAAATGAAAGAGTTTTACAAAAAGATTTTGGAGCTTAATGGAAATGTCCTAGTTACTATTTGTTAAGATTTTATGTCATCCATTAGGAAGGTAGTCCCATGAATCCATTTCTAGAAAAATACATTACATTAAAAAAACAATACTTAGACCAAGATGGGCATCCTTCAAGTGTTGCAGCTCTTTATGATTTTGCTGATGAATTAGCTGAGTCAGATGATTTAGAAGCGAAGAAAGTCTTAGTTGACCTCTATGAACAATTGGGTCTCTACACTAGTGCCTATAGCTTATTTACCGAAATCTTAGACAAACCTGATCGAAAACAGATAAAGAAACTGAGATGTTTACAAGAAATGAGTCAGAGTCATGGCGATCGTTTTGCCCTTCATCGTCCCCTAACAAAAGAAGAGAAGAAGCAAAGACAGGACTTGTTAAAAGATTTACCACATTTTATCTATCATCCAGATCCCTTGGCTACAGGTTCATTTGTTGAAGGAGAAGCCAAGCTTTGTCCATCTTGTGGGAAAGAAAGCAATGTTTATTATGCTCTTATACCTTATAGTATCGAAGATATAGAATACCTTTGCCCAATGTGCATTGCAAACGGTCAAGCAGCTAAAAAATTTGATGCGGAATTTATCCAAGATGCCGACTGGCAGGGTGAATTGGATCCAGAAAAGAATCAGCTGCTTTTTTGTCAGACCCCAGGCTACTCTAGTTGGCAGGGTGAATATTGGTTATCTTGCTGTCAAGATTACTGCGCTTACTTAGGTACAGTTGGAACTCGAGAATTGAAAGATATGGGAATCGCTGAGCAAGTCTTGGCAGACTATGAAGCGCGTGAAGAATATCAAGAGGTAGAAGACTACTTGGTCAAAGACGGGCCTATCTGTGGTTATTTGTTTAGATGTCTACATTGTCAAAAATACCAGATCTGGGTTGATGCAGATTAAACCGGAATGTGATTAGCTATGAAAATTAAAGAGAAGACTATGGAAGAACTAGAATTATTCGAAGCTGCCTCCAAAGATTTATTTGATACTATGCAGGGATTTAAAGACAATCTATCTGTTCAATTTCCCCTATTAGATAGTGATAACTGGCAGTATGATAAGGGATCAATAAAAGTTTGTAAGGCTGATGAGTCAGGATTCAAAAAAAGATGTAGGGTCGGAATCAGCTACAACTTGAAAGTCTCCCTATTAAACGAAGATGCCGAGCAAATCTGGTTACTGTTTAAAGACTGGTTCAATGCTAGCAGATTGGGTCAAGTTGAAAGAAATCCTAATAATGAGGATTTGGGAAGATATGTCTTCTCAGCAAGATCCCCTCTAGGTGATCAGGTAGATTGTTCGATTTATTTGCCTAATGAGTGGAATATCCCTCAGATTAGCTTTTCAGGCTATCTAACAGCTCGTTATAGGGCTTGTGATCTTGATAAATTGCAAGAATAAGATGGAGGTTTTTAGAGATGAGAAAAATTGATTGGGACAAGATAAAGACTCGCTTAGATGCCTTGCTGGTCATTGATGAGTATCTAACAGATCCGAGTGAGGATTGGCTCAGACTCGTGATTAAGACTGAGGAAGGCTATGGAGTCCGATATCTTATTGACAATGGCTCTGGTGATTCTTTAGATGTGATTTTGACTGATAAAATGATCCTTATAAAAGGCTTTGATCATGAAAGTAGTTTAAGCCAGTTTGCTGCTGATGAGTGGAATCAAGATATCATCGATAGTTTTTATAAAGGACTGGATGAAAAGTATGTCTCACTTTATTCAGAAGAACAAAAAGATGAAACAACCTTCTTTATCTGGTATGACGGTCACGCGCATCAACAGACTTACCAAGATCAGGATGGTGGAGAATGGTTGCTTTCTTACCTTTTTGATAACTTTGAGAGATTTCATGAGTTTGTGACTGACTATTATGAAATTACAGTTGATGAAGACTTACTGAGAAAACTCTACAAGGAAGGATTTCTTTCAGAAATAGAATTAGAGCAATTAATCTAGGAGAGTTAAGAGAGTAATCATGAGAGTGAACTATAAAAATACCCCTGAAAACTATCGAGCTATGGTGCAAATAATCATCCCACCCTTGCTTGATTTACTCAAAAGTTTAACCTTGTTAGAAGAGGAAATTTTTGAGCGTAACAGAGCACTGGATAAGGAAAAAGAAGGCCTTGGCATCCCAGCAAATCAAATTCATCCAAAGTGGAATGAACTTATGGATGACTATTTTCAGAGGCAAATGCAACTTCTAACTGGACGAGTGACTCAAAATTACTTGGAAGGAGGAGTTCGAATTTCTTATAGCTCCCCAAGTGAGTATAACTATGTTAAAACGAATGATTTTTCTATAGATTTTATCATGACAAAAGCTGAAGAAGCAAGAGTCATCACTCATTATCAAGAAGCTTTAGAAATGAAGCATCAGTTTGTACTTAGATTGGTGGATGGAAATTGGCTACTTGATGAGAAATTTTACGGTTTTGAGGATGAGGAAACTTGGTATGGCGACTTACTTTGAGTAAGAGAGCTTTGCTTTCCAACGGATATGAGAAAAAGGAGAAGTCCTGTGAATTTTTTAAAAAATCTATTTACTAGTAAGAAAGAAAAGTCAGAGAAGAAAAAACAACTGAACTTGTCCATGCCTCTCTTCAAAGGCCAGCAAGCCTATTCTTTAGACCAGGTTGTTCAGGAATTGAAATCTCACTGGGGGCTTGAAATTTCTGAAGTTTCTGGGGATGATTCTAGTGCAACCTTTGTGATTGATGGTGCTCTCGTTGCGCTGGCTTTATTGGATTTGCCTATCCCAAGTCAAGAATTTGAAAAATTGTATGCCTATTCTTACCTCTGGCAGGATGTTGAGAAGGATACACAGGAGCACACACAGCATGCTATTGTTTCTATTTTGTCTGACAATCTTTCGCCAGTAGAAACCTATTCCCTATTAACTAAAGTCAATGCCTCTATCCTAAAAACTAGTCAATCAGCTATTGGTATTTATCAGGGTTCTACCACCTTGCTCTTGCCAAAAGATCTTTATCTAGACCTGGCTGACCTTTTGAAAGAAGAAATGCTTCCCCTTCAACTCTGGATTTATATGGGAATTATCAACCAGGGAGATAAAACTAGTATTTACACTTATGGTTTGAAAGAGTTTGGAAAAACTGAGATTGAAATTATCGAGTCTCCTATGAATAGCGATGACTTATATTATTTCCTCCTGTCTATTCTTCAGTATGTTTTAGGCAGTGATGTCACCATAAAGGACGGTGAAACCATTGGCTTTTCAGAAGATCAAAAAATCAAAATCACTGAGTCAAAAGCTGTCTTTCTAGAAGGTAATTCCTTAAAATTAGAAGTTTAGAAGATGATTTTCGATTGATTTCTCCACCTAGAATAAGGTTTTTATGAAGCATGATATAAAGAAGTATTATCTCTACCGATTTCTGGTCTATAGATTTGAAAAACTCTCTTGTAAGAATGCAAGTCTAAAAAAAATAAAGCCAGAGAAGAGAGAAAAAATTGTTCTAGAGGCTACTCGAACTAGTCAAAAGATTATTCTAGTTCTTGGAATTCTCTACATCCTTTTAAATTCAGCCCTCTTCATTTACCTAAGGATAAGTGATTTTCACCCACCTTTATTTACTTGGTTTACTGACTACATCGACTATTTGGGTGGACTGATAAACGGAGAATGGGGCGGTAGTTGGCGTCAAAAGAAAGCTAGTTTTTTGATGATTGCTATTTTGGCTATGCCTATTGTGGTCATAGAAGGCGGCCCCTTCTTCTTACTAGTTTTATTAGTTGGGAATTGGGAATTAAAGAGAAAGATAAGATTTGAGAGAGAACATAAAGGAGTAAAGAACCATGGGTAGAACGGTGATTATAGGTACTTTAATAGTTTTTGCAATCTTTAATCTGCTACTCGGTCTAGGCTTTTATCTCTTTCTAAAAAAGAGGAAAGAGAATGGGCAGTCATTGTACGAAACTCCTGTAAATCAACAAACTCGAACAGAAAAACTGGGTCTAGGCGAGATTTTGGTCTACCTGTCCCTGATTGCAATCGCAGGGATGTTTGCTTTTCAGACTTTAAATAGAGGTGGTGTTGGGAATTCTATTTTAGCCAAAATGATCCTCCTCCCAGCTATAATGGCTCTTTTCAATGCAAGAAAAAGGACTGGAAAGTCATTACTTGCCCTCCTTATAACCTTGATGGTCTTTCTAGTAGGAGTCATGTTTCATCTCACGATTGGTTTCCCACCTCAAGCACCGATTTTGAAAATTAATGAAAGTAAAATCACGTTAGCAGAAACAAAAGCAAGTGATCTGACGGAAGCTGGATTTGATATCTATGTAAGACAAGGTGATGGTGCTAGCGACTACGAAGACCTCCTGGCAGATGGCAATTTCCAAAAGTATGCAGGTAATAAAACAGTCACTATCGAAAAAGGATTCAGACTTGATAGCAATGCTGTTCCTTACGCCCCCTATCTCCTGGCAAAAGATGGCATAGTACTGGGCAGTATTTCCTTATACGGTGCTGAGGACCAGAATGTGGCTTTAGAAGATTCTAAGATTATTCAGGTTCGATTTAACAAGGAAAGTATTGAGGCAGCTAAAAAACATTCTATCACACTCAAATTAGATGAACTTGACTTGACTACTCGACTGGATGTTTCTCTTGTTCAAGAAACTTTTAAAAAGCATCTATGGTCAATTCCCCCATCACATACAAGTGATGTCACTCAATTGTGGTATGGATTAAAGTGGTCCAGCAACAGTGACTCTCTATTTTGGAATGAATATTATAGTCTCATCCGCCTAGACGAAAATTATTTGATGACTGATTTTGAGCTAGCTGTTCAAGTAGCACGAGATGACTAGATAGGATTTTGAATAGTTGATTATGCTTATGATTCATTAAAGAAACTAATCTATTTAGTTTCTTTTTTTGTTTTTTGATTTAAATTTAAAACGATTTCCATTTTTAAGTTAAATAAATTTCACGAACGAAAAAATGAATTTATTTAAAAAAGTTTCTAAAAATACTTTACAAGAATACGAAAACATGATATAGTAATGAAGCTTAGAAAATGAGATGATGTTTTCTAGCAAATATAAACCCGAGTAAAAAATGCCTACGGACAGGCAGGGTTGAATGCCGAAGCGTGGTTGAAAAGCCACATTATTGATAGGGTTAAAAGCCTACTTTTATAAGTTGATGTTAGGACACTTGTCCTAATTCGTATAGATTTGTTAGTGTGGTGAAAGCACACGTCATCTTGTGAAACGATCAATAAAGTACGTAATATTTGCTACTAGAGAGTTAGGAAACATCAGGAACAGACATACTCAAAAGAAACAAACATAAAAACGTCAGTAGATTGTAGAGCAGGTGCCAACCTGCTCTTTTTTCATAAGAATCCTTTAGCACCTTACATTGTTAAGGTGTAAAACTATGGTAAAGGAGTATGTCTCTATAATGTTAAATCAAAACCAAGCCCCTATTTATGAGGGACTGGTCAAGTTACGAAAGAAAAGAATTGTACCGTTTGATGTACCTGGTCACAAGCGTGGCCGTGGTAACCCAGAGTTGGTCGAATTGTTAGGGGAAAAATGTGTAGGTATAGATGTTAACTCTATGAAGCCTTTGGATAATCTGGGACATCCTATTTCAATTATCAGAGAAGCTGAGGAACTAGCTGCAGAAGCTTTTGGTGCAGCTCATGCCTTTTTAATGATCGGTGGAACAACATCATCAGTACAAACCATGATTCTCTCCACTTGTAAAGCGGGAGATAAGATCATCCTCCCTCGAAATGTCCATAAATCAGCCATCAATGCTCTAGTTTTATGTGGCGCTATTCCCATCTATATCGAAATGAGTGTGGATCCAAAAATCGGTATTGCTTTGGGGCTTGAAAATGAGCGTGTAGCACAAGCTATTCAGGAACATCCAGATGCCAAGGCTATCCTAATAAACAATCCAACCTACTATGGAATTTGTTCAGACCTTAAGGGGCTAACAGAGATGGCTCACGCTGCAGGAATGAAAGTCTTAGTAGATGAGGCGCACGGTGCCCATCTGCATTTTACAGATAAACTTCCTCTATCTGCTATGGATGCAGGAGCAGATATGTCAGCTGTATCCATGCATAAGTCTGGTGGCAGCTTGACTCAAAGTTCGCTCCTTCTCGTTGGTAATCAGATGAACCCTGAGTATGTCCGCCAGATCATTAATCTCACCCAGTCAACATCAGCATCTTACTTGCTGATGTCGAGTCTTGATGTTTCACGTCGAAACTTAGCCCTTCGTGGTAAAGAGTCCTTTGAAAAAGTCATTGAGCTATCCGAGTACGCTCGTCGTGAAATCAATGCTATCGGTGGCTACTATGCCTACTCAAAAGAGCTAGTAGACGGTGTGTCTGTCTGTGATTTTGATGTGACTAAGTTGTCAGTCTACACTCAGGGAATCGGTCTAACAGGTATTGAAGTTTATGATCTCTTACGGGATGAATATGACATTCAGATTGAGTTTGGCGATATTGGGAATATCTTGGCCTACATTTCGATTGGTGACCGTATCCAAGACATTGAACGCTTGGTCGGTGCTCTAGCTGATATCAAGAGACTCTACTCGAGAGATGGGAAAGACTTGATTGCTGGAGAATATATCCAGCCTGAGTTAGTGCTTTCTCCTCAGGAAGCCTTCTACTCAGAGAGAAGAAGTTTAACCCTGGACGAGTCTGTTGGCCAGGTCTGTGGTGAATTCGTCATGTGCTATCCTCCAGGTATTCCAATCCTAGCGCCAGGTGAACGGATTACACGAGAAATTGTTGATTATATCCAATTTGCCAAAGAACGTGGTTGTTCCCTCCAAGGAACGGAAGATCCAGAGGTCAATCACATCAATGTTATTGAGAGAAAGGAGAACTAAATGGATTTATGGTTTTCTGAAGTTCATACTCCAGATGTGAAATTATCCCTGAGAACAGCCAAACAACTCTACGCTGGTAAAAGTGAATGGCAGGATATCGAAGTTTTAGACACACCAGCTTTTGGAAAGATTTTGATTTTAAATGGGCATGTCTTGTTTTCAGATGCAGATGATTTTGTATACAACGAAATGACTGTCCACGTTCCCATGGCTGTCCATCCCAATCCAAAGAAAGTCTTGGTTATCGGGGGTGGCGACGGTGGTGTTGCCCAAGTATTAACGCTTTATCCTGAATTGGAACAAATCGATATTGTGGAACCAGATGAGATGCTGGTTGAGGTTTGTCGAGAATACTTCCCAGATTTTGCTGCAGGACTTGATGATCCTCGCGTTACCATTTACTACCAAAATGGACTGAGATTTTTGAGAAACTGTGAAGATGATTACGACATCATCATCAACGATGCGACAGATCCATTTGGCCATACGGAAGGGCTCTTTACCAAGGAATTTTACGGCAATAGCTATAGAGCCTTGAAAGAAGACGGAATCATGATTTATCAGCATGGTAGTCCTTTCTTTGACGAAGATGAGTCAGCATGCCGCAGCATGCACCGTAAGGTCAATCAAGCCTTTCCAATCAGTCGGGTTTATCAGGCGCATATTCCAACCAGTCCTGCTGGCTATTGGTTATTTGGGTTTGCATCGAAAAAATATCACCCTGTCAAAGATTTTGATAAGGAAGGCTGGAAAAAACGCCAGCTTTTCACAGAATACTACACTGCAAACTTGCATATTGGTGCCTTTATGTTGCCTAAGTATGTAGAAGACATTTTAGAAGAAGAGGAAGGAAAAAAATGAGTCGTTTATTAGTTATCGGATGTGGGGGCGTTGCCCAAGTTGCTATTTCAAAGATTTGCCAAGATAGCGAAACCTTTACAGAGATTATGATTGCTAGCCGTACCAAGTCAAAATGTGATGACTTGAAAGCTAAATTAGAGGGCAAGACAAGTACTAAAATTGAAACAGCTGCTCTTGATGCTGATAAGGTAGAAGAAGTGATTGCCTTGATTGAAAGCTACAAGCCAGAAGCCGTTTTGAACGTAGCTTTACCATACCAAGATTTGACTATTATGGACGCTTGTTTGGCGACAGGAGTCCACTATATCGACACAGCCAACTATGAGGCTGAGGATACAGAAGACCCAGAATGGCGTGCGATTTATGAGAAACGCTGCAAAGAGCTTGGATTTACGGCTTATTTTGACTATTCATGGCAATGGGCTTACCAAGAAAAATTCAAAGAAGCAGGCTTGACCGCTCTTCTTGGTTCTGGATTTGACCCAGGAGTAACCAGCGTCTTTTCAGCATACGCCCTCAAGCATTACTTTGATAAAATCCACTATATCGACATTTTAGACTGTAATGGTGGGGACCACGGATATCCTTTTGCGACCAACTTCAACCCAGAAATCAACCTCCGTGAGGTTTCTGCACCAGGTTCTTACTGGGAAGATGGGAAATGGGTAGAAGTCGAAGCCATGTCTATCAAACGTGAGTATGATTTTCCTCAAGTTGGACAAAAAGACATGTATCTCCTTCATCACGAAGAAATTGAATCACTGGCTAAAAACATCCCAGGAGTTAAACGTATTCGTTTCTTCATGACTTTTGGCCAATCTTATCTAACGCACATGAAATGCTTGGAAAACGTCGGGCTTCTTCGTACAGATGCTATTAATTTTAACGGACAAGAAATTGTTCCTATCCAATTCTTGAAAGCCTTGCTTCCAGATCCTGCAAGCCTTGGTCCACGCACAGTTGGTAAAACCAATATCGGCTGTATCTTTACAGGTGTCAAAGATGGCGTTGAAAAGACAATCTACATCTACAATGTTTGTGATCATCAGGAATGCTACGCAGAAGTTGGTTCACAAGCCATTTCTTATACAACGGGTGTTCCGGCCATGATTGGGACAAAATTAGTGATGGATGGCACTTGGAGACAACCTGGAGTGTATAATCTTGAAGAGTTGGATCCAGATCCATTCATGGAAGCTTTGAATAAATATGGCTTGCCATGGGTTGTGGTTGAAAATCCACAAATGGTGGACTAATGAAGTTAGAACAAGTACCAACACCTTCTTATATCATTGACTTAGGAAAACTAGAAGAGAATTGTCGCATTCTACAAGAAGTTCAAGAAAAAGCAGGTTGCAAGGTTTTACTGGCTCAAAAGGCTTATTCCCTCTATAAAACCTATCCTTTGATTAGCCAGTATCTTTCTGGTACAACGGCTAGTGGTCTCTATGAAGCTAGGTTAGCTAGAGAAGAGTTCCCAGGGGAAGTCCATGTTTTCGCGCCTGCTTTTAAAGAAGCAGATATGGAAGAGTTGCTTCAAATATCTGATCACATTGTTTTTAATTCGGAGAGACAACTACGAAAATACGGTCAAATTTGTCGTGAGGCTGGTATCAGTGTAGGTCTACGCCTCAATCCTCAGTGTTCTACTCAGGGAGATCACGCGCTCTATGACCCTTGTGCTCCTGGATCCCGTTTTGGAGTTACTCTAGATAAGATACCGAGTGATTTGCTGGACTTGGTGGACGGACTTCATTTCCACACTCTTTGTGAGCAAGGGGCAGATGATTTAGCGACAACTTTAAAAGCAGTAGAAGACCAGTTTGGACCTTATTTGCATGAGGTCAAATGGCTCAATATGGGCGGTGGACATCACATTACCCGAGCCGACTATGATGTGGACTTGCTGATTTCTGAGATTAAGCGAATTCGAGAAACCTATAATCTTGACGTCTATATTGAACCAGGAGAAGCGATTGCTCTTAATGCTGGTTATTTAGCTACTGAAGTCTTAGACATCGTTGAAAATGGGATTGAGACCTTAGTGCTAGACGCTTCAGCAAGCTGCCATATGCCTGATGTCCTTGAAATGCCTTATCGCCCACCATTGAGAGATGGTTTTGAAGCGCAAGAAAAACCTTATACTTATAGACTTTCTTCCAATACCTGTCTAACAGGTGATATCATTGGGGACTACAGCTTTGAAAAACCGATTGAAATCGGTGATCGCCTCTATTTTGAAGACATGGCAATCTACTCATTTGTTAAAAATAATACCTTTAACGGCATTGGACTTCCAAGTTTGTATCTCATGGATAAAGAGGGTGTGTGCAGTCTAGTCAAAGCATTTGGCTATCAAGACTTTAAGGAGAGATTATCATGATGGACAGCCCAAAGAAATTAGGTTATCGTATGCCTGCAGAGTATGAACCCCATCATGGGACTCTCATGATATGGCCTACTCGACCAGGGTCTTGGCCTTTTCAAGGAAAGGCTGCAAAAAAAGCTTTTAGCCAGATTATCAAAACTATTGCTCAGGGGGAAACAGTCTACCTTTTGGTTGAGGAGGACTATATATCTGAAGCGCAATCCTATCTAGGAGACCAAGTTGTTTATTTAGATATTCCGACAAATGATGCCTGGGCTCGTGATACAGGTCCGACCATTCTTCTTAATGATAAAAGGGAAAAATTGGCAGTAGACTGGTCTTTCAATGCCTGGGGTGGTGCTGTTGATGGTCTCTACCAAGACTACGAAGCAGATGACCAAGTAGCTGGTCGTTTTGCAGAAGTCTTAGATATACCTGTTTATGATGCCAAACCTTTTGTACTGGAAGGCGGAGCTATTCATAGTGACGGTCAAGGAACCATACTTGTGACTGAAAGTTGTTTGCTCAGTCCGGGTCGTAATCCTCACCTGACTAAAGAGGAGATTGAAAAGACCTTACTAGAGAGTCTTGGTGCCGAAAAGGTCATTTGGTTGCCTTATGGTATTTATCAAGATGAGACAAATGAACACGTCGATAATGTTGCAGCCTTTGTTGGTCCTGCAGAGCTTGTTTTAGCTTGGACGGACGACAAAAGTGATCCCCAGTATGCCATGTCTGCAGCTGATTTAGCTCTCTTAGAGAAGGAAACTGATGCAAAAGGCCGGAGTTTCACTATTCATAAACTTCCAATCCCAGCTCTTCATCAAGTAGTTACAGAGGAGGATTTGCCGGGCTTTACCTATGAAGAAGGTGAAGAGGAGCGCTATGCCGGGGAACGTTTAGCAGCTTCCTATGTAAATTTTTACATTGCTAATAAGTCTGTATTAGTGCCGCAATTTCAGGATGCTAACGACCAAGTGGCCTTGAATATTCTGAGCCAGTGTTTCCCAGCCCGTGATGTTGTCGGAATTCCTGCAAGAGATATTCTTTTAGGTGGTGGAAATATCCACTGTATTACCCAACAAATTCCAGAATAGGAGAAAAAGATGAGAAATGTAACGGTTGCAGCCATTCAGATGCAATGCGCTAAGGATGTGGAAACCAATATCCAAACCGCAGAGCGTTTAGTACGTCAGGCTGCAGAACAAGGCGCACAAATTATTCTCTTGCCCGAGTTGTTTGAACGTCCCTATTTCTGTCAGGAACGTCAGTATGACTACTACCAGTATGCCCAGTCTGTGTCTGAAAATACAGCTATTCAGCATTTCAAAGGAATTGCCAAAGAGCTAAAGGTCGTTTTACCGATCAGTTTCTATGAAAAAGATGGCAATGTCTTATACAATTCGATTGCTGTCATTGATGCAGATGGAGAAGTACTAGGCGTTTATCGAAAAACACACATACCAGATGACCATTATTATCAAGAAAAGTTCTATTTTACTCCTGGAAACACAGGCTTCAAAGTTTGGGATACTCGCTATGCCAAGATTGGTATTGGCATCTGTTGGGATCAGTGGTTTCCTGAAACAGCCCGTTGCCTTGCTCTAAATGGTGCAGAATTGCTCTTTTATCCAACTGCCATCGGTTCAGAGCCTATTTTGGATACAGATAGTTGTGGTCATTGGCAACGTACTATGCAAGGGCATGCAGCAGCAAATATTGTGCCAGTTATTGCTGCCAATCGTTATGGCTTGGAAGAAGTACAACCTTGCGAGGAAAACGGGGGCCAAAGTTCTAGTCTTAATTTCTACGGTTCATCCTTTATGACCGATGAAACAGGAGCTATCTTGACTCAAGCAGATAGACAAGCTGAAGCAATTTTGTTGACTACCTATGACCTCGACAAAGGAGCAAATGAACGCCTAAACTGGGGCTTGTTTAGAGATAGAAGACCTGACATGTATAAAGATATTGTGAGATGAAAATAAAAAGTAGCCCACTTAGGCTACTTTTTTAAAATTCTTTGTAAACATAAGGATTCTCTGGTTTATCGACTTTTACGAAAGATTGAACTTCAATAGTAGGGAGAACTTGGTTAAGTTCCTTGTGATAGTGGTTACTAATCTTACCTTTGACTTTTACCCAGGTGTTATTTTCGTAATGATTGGTATTTCCTGTAGTCAATAGCCCAAAAACACCTGAATCAGCGATACAGTGCATGATACCAAAGCGAAAGACAAATTGACTTTTAGCGTGATTCGGATCGTTGTAGACAAAGCCTGTGAACTCGATTTCCTTGCCTTCAAATTCATTTGGATAATCATAAATAGCTTCCATGACTTCCAAGTAATTCTCATCGGTGATAACAATACTAGATTGAGCTAAGTACTTATCAGCACTCTTACGGACAGTGTCTACATAAGCTGTGTGTGAATAAAACCTACTGGTATCCGGCTTAAGATACTGACTGCTCGTTCCTTCGCTTGCTTGGATTGCCTTGTCCGTTCCTTCTGACAGAGGAAAATAATATCCTTTTGCCGATACTGTTTGCGAATCTAGCTCGACAGTTGGAAATGTAAATCCAACTAACAAAGGTAAACTTAGGAGGACAAAACTAGCAAGCTTGGCAGAAAACTTATGTAAGTGACTGTGTTCTTTCAAACGCTTGAAGCAAATATAGGCTTGAACGATGGCTAGTAGCAAAGATAAAAACATAGTGATATAAGTCAGATAAGAGTAGTGGAGGTTTAGATATTGATTGAGCTTACCAGATAGGTGTAGATAAAGGGTTAAGAAAAAATAACTAATCAAAATAAGAAATCGCATCATAGCATCACCCCGACTAGATAAGAATAGACAAGAACAACAAGAGTCACAATGGTCATGAACTGCCAAATAAAGCGAGTTTTAAGATAATTCTTCATCATGAGTAGGTTTTTGACATCAAGCATTGGTCCAATAACCAGAAAGGCAAGGACTGGCGCAAATCCGAAACTAGAGAGCAACGAAGAGCCAATAAAGGCATCCGCTTCACTACAAAGTGATAGAAGGAAGGATAAGACCATCAAGAGAACGATTGCAAGTAGAGGTGTTGCGCTGATAGAAGTCAGGATCCGAGTTGGTACATAGACTTGGACTATGCTAGCAAAAATACAGCCAAAAACCAAGTAACGTCCCATATCAAAGAATTCATCAATAGCTTGGATAAAGACCTGAAGAAGTTTCTGACCTTTGGTCAAGTGAGAAAAATCATGTTCATGACAAGCTAGCCTATTTTCCTTTTGAATCGATCCTTCCCAGAAAAATCCAAGTAAGATACCCAATATAGTAGCAACAAGAATCGAACCTAAAGCGCGGAGTAAGACCATTTTAAATGAATTACCAAAGGCTGAATAGGTCGCAAAGAGTACGATAGGATTGATGATAGGAGCGGTTACTAGAAAGGGAACAGCTGTATAGCTTGGAACCTTCTTCTCTAAGAAACGATTAATGATAGGAACAATTCCACACTCACAAGAGGGAAAGAGAAACCCTATGAAGGTACCAAAAAAGATCCTCCCCAAACGATTTTTAGGGAGAAATCTATATACTTTTTCAGGAGTCACATAGACTTCAATAGCACCTGAGATAATACTACCAATTAAGACAAATGGTAGGGCTTCAATGATGATTGATAAAAAGATAGCGCCAGCTTGTAACACACTAAAAGGTAGACTTTGAAAGAGTGTCATCTATTTTTTCTTTTCTGCTTTATCTTTCTTTTCTTTGTCATCTGGAAATGTCACTTGCTTCAAATCAGGGAGTTTAGCGAATTCTTCGAACATCTTGTCTAAGTCATCAGTTTTTGTAAATTTAACAGCCATTGGGCATACCTCAATTCTTATCGTTTCCTCTATTATACTATTATTTCAGCCAAAAGGTTTAATTTTAAATTGTTAAGACCAATGAATTTTAATCTTCAACAAATACCAAGCTAACTGTGACATTAATGAAAACAAGCTTTCTTCCTTATGGTATAATAGTTCTATGGATAAAAAATATGAAAAAATTTCCCAAGATTTGGGTGTAACCTTAAAGCAAATTGATACGGTTTTGTCTTTGACAGCAGAAGGAGCGACCATTCCCTTTATCGCTCGTTATCGTAAAGATATGACCGGAAGTCTAGATGAGGTGGCTATCAAAGCTATTATCGACCTTGATAAAAGTCTAACCAACCTCAATGATCGTAAGGAAGCGGTCTTAGCTAAGATTCAAGAACAAGGAAAGTTGACCAAGGAATTGGAAGAAGCTATCCTATCAGCTGAAAAACTAGCAGATGTGGAAGAACTCTATCTTCCTTATAAGGAAAAACGTCGTACAAAGGCAACCATTGCCCGTGAAGCTGGACTCTTCCCACTTGCTCGCTTGATTTTACAAAATGTTCCTCATTTAGAAGTTGAAGCAGAAAAATTTGTCTGTGAAGGTTTTTCTAGTGGCAAAGAAGCCTTGGCTGGGGCAGTAGATATCTTGGTTGAGGCGCTTTCAGAGGATCCTACACTTCGTGCTATTGCTTATCGCGAAGTCCTTGAAAATTCTAAAATCACTTCTCAACTGAAAGACGAAACTCTTGATGAAAAGCAGGTTTTTCAGATTTATTACGATTTCTCAGAAACAGTTGCAAACATGCAGGGCTATCGTACGCTTGCCCTTAATCGTGGTGAGAAGCTAGGTGTCTTGAAGGTCGGTTTTGAACATGCGACGGACCGTATTCTTGCCTTCTTTGCTGCTCGTTTCAAAGTTAAGAACGCCTATATTGACGAAGTTATTCAGCAATCTGTTAAGAAAAAAGTATTGCCAGCTATTGAGCGCCGTATCCGAACAGAATTAACTGAGAAGGCAGAAGAAGGAGCCATTCAACTATTTTCTGATAATCTGCGTAATCTACTCTTGGTAGCACCTCTTAAAGGGCGCGTGGTTCTTGGATTTGACCCTGCCTTTCGTACAGGTGCCAAGCTTGCGGTCGTTGATGCGACTGGGAAAATGTTGACGACACAAGTCATTTATCCAGTTAAACCAGCTTCAGCTCGTCAGATTGAGGAAGCTAAGCGCGATTTGGCAGATTTGATTGGCCAATACGGTGTTGAAATCATCGCTATCGGTAATGGTACTGCCAGTCGTGAAAGTGAAGCTTTTGTAGCTGAAGTGCTTAAGGATTTTTCAGAGGTCAGCTATGTCATTGTTAATGAGAGCGGTGCATCTGTCTACTCTGCTAGTGAACTTGCCCGTCAGGAGTTTCCAGAGTTAACTGTTGAAAAACGTTCTGCTATTTCAATAGCTCGTCGTTTGCAAGATCCCCTTGCTGAATTGGTTAAAATTGATCCCAAATCGATCGGTGTCGGTCAATATCAGCACGATGTTAGTCAAAAGAAACTATCTGAAAGTCTAGACTTTGTTGTTGATACAGTAGTGAACCAAGTCGGTGTCAATATCAATACAGCTAGTCCAGCCTTGCTTTCTCATGTCGCAGGGCTTAACAAAACTATTTCAGAAAATATCGTGAAGTATCGTGAAGAAGAAGGTAAAATCACTTCACGCGCCCAAATCAAGAAAGTCCCTCGCCTAGGTGCTAAGGCCTTTGAGCAGGCTGCTGGTTTCCTTCGTATCCCTGAAAGTAGCAATATTCTTGACAATACAGGAGTTCACCCAGAAAACTATGCTGCAGTCAAGGAACTCTTCAAACGTTTGGACATTAAAGACCTAAATGAAGAAGCGCAAGCAAAACTCAAATCTGTTTCAATCAAAGAAATGGCTCAAGAGCTAGACCTTGGTCAAGAAACACTTAAAGATATTATCGCAGACCTTCTCAAACCAGGTCGTGATTTCCGTGATTCCTTTGATGCTCCAGTCCTTCGTCAGGATGTCTTAGATATAAAAGACTTAAAAGTCGGACAGAAGCTTGAAGGTGTCGTTCGTAACGTCGTTGACTTCGGTGCCTTTGTTGATATCGGTATCCATGAGGATGGTCTCATTCATATTTCTCACATGAGTAAGAAATTTATCAAACATCCAAGTCAAGTAGTATCGGTCGGCGATTTGGTAACCGTTTGGGTTAAAAAAATCGATGCTGACCGCGAAAAAGTGAATCTGTCGCTTCTTGCACCTAATGAATCTAACTGATTACGTTAAACAGGTTTCTATAGAAGATTTTGGAAAACCTTTCAAACACCAAGCTCAATGGAATACTCGTCTACGGTCGACAGGTGGACGTTTTTTCCCTAAGGATGGTCATTTGGATTTTAATCCAAAAGTCTATCAAGAACTTGGTATAGAGGTTTTTTGTAAAATTGTTCGTCATGAGCTCTGCCATTACCATCTTTACTTTGAAGGCAAGGGCTATCAGCATAAAGATTTAGCCTTTAAGCAACTTTTAAAAGAGGTCGATGGTCTCCGCTTTGTTCCTCCCTTATCAAGTGCCAATCAAAATCCAAGCTTAGTCTATACTTGTCAGACTTGTCAGCAAATCTATCAAAGAAAGCGAAAAATCGATACCAAGCGTTATCGTTGTGGTCTCTGTCGTGGAAAGCTCCTCTTGTTAAATCGGCCTAAGGACTGATGTAGCAAATCTAGCTTAGTGCTATACTAAGATTAAGAAATCCGAAAGAGGAATAAATTATGAATACAAAATTTTATAAAATGAGAAGAAATCGCATGATATCAGGTGTTCTTGCAGGTCTATCTGATAAGTGGAATCTTGATGTAACCCTAGTTCGTTTCCTTTTTGCAATCTTTACAATCGCAAATTTTGGACTCGGGATTATTATCTACATTATCCTAGCTTCGATTCTACCAACAAAAGAAGATATCGAAGCTGAAATGTATGGAACAGGCCCACGCAAGATTAAAGAAGCCCAACCTATCAATGATGACGAAGGTTGGTTTTGGTAACCATATTACCATTCATTTGAAGTATTAAACCCTTGTAGTATCAAGGGTTTTTCTTTTGCTTAAAATTTTGTGGTAAACTAATAGTAGTTCATATCAAAAAAATAATCCAATCTTACAAAAATGTAAGATTAAAGGCCTCTTTTGTAAGGTTATGTTATGGAACCAACTCTTTTTTTAGAGTACACTTATATCAGAAAGATAAAGTAGCAAAACTATGAAAAATATTTTACAAAAGGAACAAACAAGTAAAGCAAGTCCAAAAGAGATCGAGCGAGTTCAGCTCGGTTGCGCTATAATGCAGGCTCAGTTTCAATTAATGGGATATTAAAAAGGAGATTATCATGACATTATTAGATGTAAGACACGTTCAAAAGATTTATAAAACACGTTTCCAAGGCAACCAAGTAGAAGCCCTGAAAGATATTCATTTTACTGTAGAAAAAGGCGACTATGTTGCCATCATGGGTGAGTCTGGTTCTGGGAAATCAACTCTCCTCAATATTCTCGCCATGCTTGACAAACCAACTCGTGGTCAGGTTTTCCTAAACGGAACAGACACAGCTACCATTAAAAATACTGAAGCATCAAGCTTCCGTCGTGAAAAGTTAGGTTTTGTCTTCCAAGACTTCAATTTGTTAGATACGCTTTCTGTTAA
>NZ_JVKV01000010.1 GCF_001072375.1 Streptococcus pseudopneumoniae | reverse complement strand
ATCGAGACTTTGTCTATCGATTTCTGTCCCACCGCCTTTTTTAAAATATAATGGAGCCGGTGGGAGTCGAACCCACGTCCAAACACCTGCTAACATATTTGTCTACAACCATAGGTTATGTATTGTTTTAACAGCTCCTCGACACATAACTCAAGCCTAGGAACTGCGAGTCTATCAATCTCTTATCAAACTGCTAGACAAAGTTTGATCGTATCTCGCTAATAATAAGACCTGTCATTGAACACGAGCGATCCAAATCGGGTCACGCCTGCTGGTTTTTAGGCAGCTAGAGCGTAAGAAGTGTTATTTTTTGCAGTTATATTTAACTGAGCGTTTACGTCGCCACACGAGTCGCAAAATATGCCTCATAATGCCTGTCGAATCCGTAACGACCCCAAAAGACAATACAATTATTATACCTTATCTGAGGGGAAATTGCAAAAGTCAAGTAAAAAAAGGAATGACACTTTGGGATATCTATGTTTTATAAGTGGTTGTTTAGAACGATGAAGAGTCATTAACTTAGTAAGAAAATCAAGAGAAAAACTGGAAATCATGTTATAATAAAAAGATAGAATCGTAAGAAAGAGTGGATGATTTTTTTGATAATTCCTACTTATAATTGGCAATTCGCTCCGCAAGTTGAGGATGCGGATTTTACAAAGATAGCTAAGAAAGCTGGTTTGGGACCTGAAGTAGCTCGTTTGTTATTTGAACGAGGCATCAAGGATGAAACTAGTCTGAAAAAATTTTTAGAACCTTCTTTGGAGGAATTACATGATCCCTACCTTTTAAATGATATGAAAAAGGCAGTGGAGCGGATTCGCTATGCTATTGAGCAAGGGGAACTGATTCTTATTTACGGGGACTACGATGCGGATGGGATGACTTCGGCTTCCATTGTTAAGGAAAGTTTAGAACAGTTAGGCGCTGAGTGCCTGGTCTATCTTCCTAATCGTTTTACGGACGGCTATGGTCCAAATGCCAGTGTCTACAAATATTTTATCGAACAGCAGGGCGTGTCTTTGATTGTGACGGTGGACAATGGTGTGGCGGGGCATGAAGCCATTGATTTGGCTCAGTCTATGGGAGTGGACGTCATTGTGACCGACCACCATTCTATGCCTGAGGTTTTACCAGATGCCTATGCTATTATCCATCCTGAACATCCAGGGGCGGACTATCCTTTCAAGTATTTGGCGGGTTGTGGGGTCGCTTTTAAGTTGGCTTGTGCCCTTTTGGAAGAAGTACAGGTCGAGTTGTTAGACTTGGTTGCAATTGGGACAATTGCCGACATGGTCAGCTTGACGGACGAAAATCGTATCATGGTCCAATATGGTCTTGAGGTCTTGCGCAATACTCAGCGAATGGGATTGCAAGAAATGTTTGAAATCGCTGGGATTTCGAGTAGTGATGTGACAGAAGAGACAGTTGGTTTTCAGTTAGCACCGCGTTTAAATGCTCTAGGACGTTTGGATGATCCCAATCCAGCTATTGATTTGTTGACTGGATTTGACGATGAGGAAGTACATGAAATCGCCCTTTTGATTCATCAGAAAAATGAAGAACGTAAGGAAATTGTTCAGTCCATTTACGATGAAGCCAAGGGCATGGTGGATCCTGATAAAAGTGTTCAAGTTTTGGCTAAAGAAGGCTGGAATCCGGGAGTTCTTGGAATTGTAGCTGGGCGTTTGCTTGAAGAACTAGGTCAGACAGTTATAGTCTTGAATATCGAAGATGGACGCGCCAAGGGGAGTGCTAGAAGCATAGAAGCAGTCGATATCTTTGAAGCCTTGGACCCACATCGAGAACTGTTTATCGCATTTGGTGGTCACGCAGGTGCTGCAGGTATGACTCTTGAAGTGGAAAAGTTGGAAGTCTTGTCTGATGTTTTGGAAGCCTATATCCGAGAAAAAGGTGCAGATGCCCAAGGTAAAAACAATCTATTTTTAGACGAAGAACTGGACTTAGAGGCCTTGAGTTTGGAGACGGTGAAAAGTTTTGAACGTCTAGCTCCTTTTGGGATGGATAACCAAAAACCTGTCTTCTATATTCGAAATTTTCAAGTTGAAAATGCTCGCGTTATGGGGGCTGGTAATGCTCATCTCAAGCTGAAAATTTCCAAAGGTGAGGCCAGTTTTGAGGTAGTCGCTTTTGGTCAAGGGAAATGGGCGACTGAATTCTCACAGACCAAGCAATTGGAATTGGCGGTGACTCTCTCTGTCAACCAATGGAATGGACAAACCACCTTGCAGTTGATGATGATTGACGCCCGTGTAGAAGGTGTCCAGCTCTTTAACATCCGTGGTAAGAATGCCCTGTTGCCAGAAGGTGTACCTGTTTTGGACTTTACGCAAGAGTTACCTGATGTGACCTCTTGTCCAGCTATTGTCGTGAAGAATATCCCTGAGGATATATCCCTTCTTAAGAAAATCTGTCAGGAGCAGGAATTTTCAGCTCTTTACTTTAAAAATGATATAGCTAAGGCTTACTACTTGACGGGCTATGGCACAAGAGAGCAGTTTACAAAATTGTATAAAACTATCTATCAGTTCCCAGAGTTTGATATTCGCTATAAACTCAAGGATTTGGCGGCCTATCTCAAGATTGAGCAAATTCTATTAGTTAAAATGATTCAGATATTTGAAGAGCTTGGCTTTGTGACCATTGAAAATGGTGTCATGAGGGTGAATAAAGAGGCTGAAAAGCGTGATATAGCTGAGAGTCAGATTTATCAAAAGCTGAAACAAACTGTCAAGGAGCAAGAAATAATGGCGCTTGGAACAGTCCAGAAAATCTATGATTTCTTAATGGAAAAAAGTGAATAGAGATAGAAAGAGTTGGCTTGCTGACTCTTTTTATATTCATGAATAAGCTCCAATTGGAGTCGGTTTTGTGTTATAATGAGGAAAGAGGACTAGTTGGCAGATAAACTGGTCAAAGGAAAGTCTAGAGGTGTCAAATGGATAAGCTGAAGAAAAAGAGATTACGAGCGGACTATAAAAAGCAAGAAAGACAAAAATTCGAAGAAAGTTTGCCCCTGTCAAGGGAGCTCTTTTTTGACTTGTTTGACTTTTTGGATGTAGAGCTTGAATATCAAGCTTGTCAGGAAGATTTTTTATTAACACAAACATTTCTAGAAGAGCACAATGTGGATGTCGAAACAGTTAGAGACTTTTTAGAAGCAAATGGAGCCTACTGTGACTGCGAAGTGTTATTCAATGTCGCGGAAAGATTTGAAGAGTGACAGGAAGCTAGTCAGAAAACATTCTTTTGAGGAGCTTGTAGTTCTCACTTGTTTGTGCATTTGAGAAGAGTTATTTATAGTTCTTTAACTGGAAACCTTCATTTTGAAAATTAGTAAAAAAATGGTATAATGAATGGAAAAGATTCGGCTGAAAGTGAATTGGACTTTCAGAAAAAGAGAGCATTTAAAGCTCTACAAACAGTTGAAGTGACTATTCGGAGGAAAAATGAATACTATTAAATTAACAACACTTGGGGGTGTACGTGAAAATGGTAAAAACATGTACATCGCAGAAATTAACGACTCGATTTTTGTATTAGATGCAGGTTTGAAATATCCTGAAAATGAACAGTTGGGTGTCGATGTCGTTATTCCAAATATGGACTATTTGTTTGAAAATAGCGACCGTATTGCTGGGGTTTTCTTAACACACGGGCATGCGGATGCGATTGGCGCCCTTCCTTATCTCTTGGCAGAAGCTAAGGTTCCTGTATTTGGCTCAGAGTTGACCATCGAACTAGCTAAACTCTTTGTTAAGGGAAATGACAGTGTCAAGAAATTTGATGATTTCCATGTGATTGATGAAAATACAGAGATTGATTTTGGTGGAACGATAGTGTCCTTTTTCCGTACAACCCACTCTATCCCAGAAAGTTTGGGTGTGGTTTTGAAAACATCTGAAGGCAACATCGTCTATACAGGAGATTTCAAGTTTGACCAAACAGCTAGTGAATCTTATGCCACTGACTTTGGACGTTTAGCCGAAATTGGTCGTGAAGGAGTCCTGGCTCTTCTAAGTGATTCTGCGAATGCAGATAGCAATATCCAAGTAGCCAGTGAAAATGAAGTTGGTGTAGAAATCACGCAAACCATCTCTGACTGGGATGGACGCATCATCGTTGCTGCAGTTGCAAGTAACCTTTCTCGTATCCAGCAAGTTTTTGACGCAGCTGCGGAGACAGGACGCCGTGTTGTTTTGACAGGATTTGACATTGAAAATATCGTCCGTACAGCGATTCGTCTGAAAAAATTGTCTCTAGCAAGTGAAAATCTTTTGATTAAACCAAAAGATATGTCGCGTTTTGAAGATCATGAGTTGATCATTCTTGAAACTGGACGTATGGGTGAACCAATTAACGGCCTACGCAAGATGTCTATTGGTCGTCACCGTTATGTTGAAATCAAAGAAGGTGATCTAGTTTATATCGTTACAACACCATCAATCGCCAAGGAAGCGGTTATGGCACGTGTAGAAAATATGGTCTACCAAGCAGGTGGAGTTGTCAAGCCAATTACTCATAGCTTGCGTGTGTCAGGACATGGGAATGCGCGTGATTTGCAATTGATGATCAATTTCTTGCAACCTCAGTATCTCTTCCCGATCCAAGGAGAATACCGTGAGTTGGATGCCCATGCTAAGGCTGCTATGGCAGTTGGTATGCTACCAGAACGTATTTTTATCCCTAAAAAAGGGACTACTATGTCTTACGAGCATGGGGACTTTGTTCCATCTGGTGCAGTTACAGCAGGCGATGTTTTGATTGACGGGAATGCTATTGGAGATGTTGGGAATGTCGTTCTTCGTGACCGTAAGGTCTTGTCAGAAGATGGGATTTTCATCGTGGCTATCACTGTTAACCGTCGCGAGAAGAAAATCATTGCTAAAGCTCGAGTGCACACGCGTGGATTTGTCTATCTCAAGAAGAGCCGTGATATCTTGCGCGAAAGTACAGAGTTAGTCAATCAAACAGTAGAAGACTATCTACAAGGTGAAGAGTTTGATTGGGCAGAGCTCAAAGGTAAGGTACGTGATAATTTGGCCAAGTTCCTCTTTGACCAAACCAAGCGTCGCCCAGCTATCTTACCAGTAGTCATGGAAGCAAAATAGGATCAAATAGCAAGAGAAAGTCGAGTTTCGGCTTTTTCTTATCTTAAATGAATAAGGAGCAAGTTATGGCAGTAATGAAGATTGAGTATTACTCAGAAGTTTTAGATATGGAGTGGGGAGTGAATGTTCTCTACCCTGATGCGTCTCGGGTTGAGGAGCCAGATTCTACGGATATTCCTGTTCTTTATCTCCTTCATGGGATGTCAGGAAATCACAACAGTTGGCTCAAACGGACCAATGTAGAGCGCTTGGTGCGAGGGACCAATCTGATTGTTGTCATGCCTAATACAAGTAACGGTTGGTATACAGATACTCAGTATGGCTATAACTACTATACAGCTCTAGCAGAAGAACTGCCTAAAGTGCTCAAACGTTTCTTCCCTAATATGTCTAGCAAGCGTGAAAAAACTTTTATCGCTGGCCTTTCAATGGGAGGCTACGGTTCCTTCAAGTTGGCTTTGTCAACCAATCGTTTCTCACACGCAGCTAGTTTTTCTGGTGCTCTTAGTTTCGAAGAGTTTTCTCCAGAAAGTCAAAATCTTGGAACGCTTGCTTACTGGCGAGGAGTTTTTGGCAAGCTTGATAACTGGGAAACTAGTCCTTATTCACTTGAAAGCCTTGCAAAAATGTCAGACAAGAAGACCAAGCTTTGGGTTTGGTGTGGCGAGCAAGATGTCTTGTATGCTGCCAATAACCTAGCGGTGAAGAACCTCAAAAGGCTTGGTTTTGATGTGACCTATAGCCATAGTGCAGGAACTCATGAATGGTATTATTGGGAAAAACAATTGGAACGATTTTTGGCTACACTGCCGATTGATTTTGTTTTGGAAGAACGCTTGTCTTAGTTTTAGTTTTCTTTCAGCTTACTAAAGTAAAATAAGGAATCTATCTTTAGAATGGGAATCCATGGTTTAAAGGTGGATTCTTATTTTTTTAGAAAGGCGGGAAATCATGTTCTGGATTATACGTGTTCTATGTCGATTGTTACTAGGAATTTGGCGCATGTTCTGGCGCCTTGTGTGGACTCTTGTAGTCTTAATTCTCATTGCTTTAGGGATTCTCTGGTATGTGACGGGAGATTTATCTGGTGTCTTCAATCAAGCGGGGCAACTTGTTCAAGTTGGTCAAGCAGGTTGGCATCAATGGCAAGAAACTGGTAAGTTGCAAGGCTTGTCTCAGACCGATCATCATCAAGATTCAGGAGTAAAATGGCCCCAAGCGCAGGCGACAATTTATATTGATCCTCAAATGGATGCAACCTTTCAAAAGGCTTATGTTGAGGCTATTACCAATTGGAATCAGACCGGTGCTTTTAATTTTGTACTTGTGACAGAACCTGACCAAGCAACTATTTTTGCTACTGAAATGAATGATGGTTCCACATCTGTTGCTGGTGAGGCGGAGAGCCAGACAAATCTCCTAACCAAACAATTTACTTCAGTAACAGTTCGTTTGAATCATTATTATCTATCCAATCCAAACTATGGCTATACCTATGATCGTATCTTGCATACGGCAGAGCATGAGCTAGGTCATGCCATTGGCTTGGAACATACTAATGAAGTGTCAGTCATGCAGCCAGCAGGTTCTTATTATGGTATTCAGGCTCAAGATGTTCAAGCAGTTCAAGAACTATATGAGTCTGGAGAATAAGTGATTTTCAAACGAAAAATAGAGCTCCTTGATGTAAGCAATGAAGGGGGCTTTTTGCTATAATGGAACTATGAATAACTTGATTAAATCAAAACTAGAGCTCTTGCCGACCAGCCCTGGTTGTTATATTCACAAAGATAAAAACGGAACGATTATCTATGTAGGAAAGGCTAAAAATCTACGTAACCGTGTACGGTCCTATTTCCGTGGGAGTCATGATACCAAGACAGAAGCCTTGGTGTCTGAAATTGTAGACTTTGAGTTTATTGTTACGGAATCCAATATTGAGGCCCTCCTTCTGGAAATCAACTTGATTAAGGAAAATAAGCCTAAATACAATATTATGCTCAAGGACGACAAGTCCTATCCTTTCATCAAAATTACCAATGAGCGCTATCCTCGCTTGATTATCACCCGTCAGGTCAAGAAAGACGGAGGTCTCTATTTTGGACCCTATCCGGATGTGGGGGCGGCCAATGAAATCAAGCGACTTCTGGATCGGATTTTCCCTTTTCGCAAGTGTACTAATCCACCATCGAAGGTTTGTTTTTATTACCATATCGGGCAGTGCGTGGCTCACACCATCTGTAAGAAAGACGAGGCTTATTTTAAAGCTATGGCCCAAGAAGTCTCTGATTTTCTTAAGGGACAGGATGACAAAATCATCGATGACCTCAAGGAAAAGATGAATGTGGCAGCTCAGAGTATGGAATTTGAGCGTGCAGCTGAATATCGAGATCTGATTCAGGCCATTGGAACCCTTCGGACCAAGCAACGAGTTATGGCCAAGGATCTCCAAAATCGCGATGTCTTTGGTTACTACGTGGATAAGGGTTGGATGTGCGTTCAGGTATTCTTTGTCCGCCAAGGTAAGCTCATTGAGCGTGATGTCAACCTTTTTCCTTACTACAATGATCCAGATGAAGATTTCCTGACTTACGTTGGGCAGTTTTATCAAGAAAAATCTCATCTGGTTCCCAATGAAATTTTGATTCCTCAGGATATTGATGACGAGGCTGTTAAGGCTTTGGTGGATACCAAGGTTCTCAAACCCCAACGTGGGGAGAAAAAACAACTGGTTAATCTCGCTATCAAAAATGCGCGTGTTAGTCTAGAGCAGAAATTTAACCTGCTAGAAAAATCAGTTGAAAAGACTCAAGGTGCCATTGAAAACTTGGGACGACTCTTACAAATTCCAACCCCAGTCCGCATCGAGTCCTTTGACAATTCCAATATCATGGGGACTAGTCCAGTTTCTGCTATGGTTGTTTTTGTCAATGGTAAACCGAGCAAGAAGGATTACCGCAAGTACAAGATTAAGACGGTGGTCGGACCAGATGACTATGCTAGTATGCGAGAGGTCATCCGCAGACGCTATGGGCGCGTCCAGCGTGATGGCTTGACCCCGCCAGATTTGATTGTCATTGATGGAGGGCAAGGTCAGGTAAATATTGCCAAGCAGGTTATTCAAGAAGAGTTAGGGTTAGATATTCCAATCGCAGGTCTGCAAAAAAATGATAAGCACCAAACCCATGAATTGCTCTTTGGAGATCCGCTTGAGGTGGTAGAGCTGTCTCGCAATTCTCAGGAATTTTTTCTCCTACAACGAATCCAAGATGAGGTCCATCGCTTTGCAATCACCTTCCACCGTCAACTTCGCTCTAAAAATTCCTTCTCCTCTCAATTGGATGGAATTGAAGGCCTGGGTCCAAAACGCAAGCAGAACTTGCTGAAATATTTCAAATCTCTGACAAAAATCAAGGAAGCCAGCTTGGATGAGATTGTCGCCGTTGGTATACCAAGAGCAGTGGCAGAAGCGGTTCATCACCACTTGAATCCTCAAGAACGAGTAGAACTAGCTCAGGTAGCAGAGCCACCTGCTGAATACAAGTGATAAAGTAGTAAGGAGAGGTTTTTGCTTTAGCGAGTGCAAGCTAGTCAGAATTGTGGTAAAATAGATAAGATATGACTAAAGAATTTCATCATGTAACGGTCATGCTCCATGAAACTATTGATATGCTAGATGTGAAACCTGATGGTATTTACGTTGATGCGACCTTGGGTGGAGCAGGCCATAGCGAGTATTTATTAAGTAAATTAAGTGAAAAGGGGCATCTCTATGCCTTTGACCAGGACCAGAATGCCATTGACAATGCCCAAAAACGTCTGGCACCTTATATCGAAAAAGGAATGGTTACCTTCATCAAGGACAACTTCCGTCATTTGCAGGCACGTTTGCAGGAAGCAGGTGTAGAAGAGATTGATGGCATTTGTTATGACTTGGGAGTTTCTAGCCCGCAGTTGGATCAGCGTGAACGAGGTTTTTCTTATAAAAAAGATGCGCCACTGGACATGCGGATGAACCAAGAGGCTAGTTTGACAGCTTATGAGGTTGTCAATCGCTATGACTATCATGACTTGGTACGAATCTTTTTCAAATATGGAGAAGATAAGTTTTCCAAGCAGATTGCTCGGAAGATTGAACAGGCGCGTGAGTTGAAACCGATTGAGACAACGACTGAATTAGCAGAGATTATCAAGTCTGCTAAGCCTGCCAAGGAACTCAAGAAAAAAGGTCATCCGGCCAAGCAAATTTTCCAAGCCATCCGTATTGAGGTCAATGATGAATTAGGAGCTGCAGATGAGTCCATCCAACAAGCTATGGAATTACTAGCAGTGGACGGAAGAATCTCAGTCATCACTTTTCATTCGCTTGAAGATCGCTTGACTAAGCAGTTATTTAAGGAAGCTTCTACAGTTGAAGTTCCTAAAGGACTACCTTTCATCCCAGATGATCTCAAGCCCAAAATGGAATTGGTATCTCGGAAGCCGATTTTACCAAGCAAGGAAGAATTGGAAGCCAATAATCGTTCCCACTCAGCCAAGCTTCGAGTGGCAAGAAAAATTCACAAGTAAGAGGAAATAATGGCAGAAAACAGAGGAACAACGAGCCAATTGCTACAAGCTCGTATAAAAAAATTTTCACGTGTTGAAAAGGCCTTTTACTTTTCAATTGCCATCACAGCCCTTGTCTTAGCAATTAGTGTAGTCTATATGCAGACAAAACTTTTTCAGGTCCAGAGTGATTTGACAAGAGTCAATGCACAAATCGAGGAAAAAAAGACAGAGCTAGATGATGCCAAACAAGAAGTTAATGAATTGATCCGATCAGAACGTTTGACCGGAATTGCAAATTCTCAAGAGTTGCAATTGAATAATGAAAATATTCGATCGGCGGAGTAGTATATGAAAACCTGGAAAGAAAAAATAGTACACTTTGCCATTAAGAATCGCAAATCTCCCCTTGAAAACCGCAGACGAGTTGGGAAGAGCCTCAGTCTCTTGGCCGTCTTTCTATTTGCTGTTTTTTTGGTTAATTTTGCGGTGATTACTGGTACGGGGAAGAAGTTTGGTGTTGACCTGGTCAAAGAAGCCAGTAAGGTTCACCAAACGACTCTAACAGTTCCTGCTAAGAGGGGGACCATTTATGATCGTAATGGAACGCCAATTGCTGAGGATGCAACGTCCTATAATGTTTATGCTGTCATTGATAAAGACTATAAATCAGCTAATGGAGATGTTCTATATGTAGAGGAATCTCAGTACAATAAGGTAGCCGAAATTTTCCATAAGTACTTGGATATGGAGGAGACCTACGTAAAGGATCAACTCTCTCAACCAAATCTCAAACAGGTTTCCTTTGGTGCTAAAGGAAATGGGATTACCTACGCTAATATGATGTCCATTAAACAGGATTTGGAAACTGCTAAGGTTGAGGGTATTAATTTTACGACTAGTCCAAATAGAAGTTATCCAAATGGGAAATTTGCATCATCCTTTATTGGTTTAGCACAGTTACATGAAAATGAAGATGGCACGAAAAGTCTAATTGGGACATCTGGTATCGAGAGTTCCTTAAATAGTTTATTGGCAGGGACAGATGGTATTATTACATACGAAAAAGACCGTCTAGGTAATATTGTTCCTGGTACAGAACAAGTCACCCAACAGACCGTAAACGGGAAAGACGTCTATACGACCCTATCTAGTCCTTTGCAGTCCTTTATGGAAAGTCAAATGGATGCCTTTCAAGAGAAAGTAAAAGGCAAGTATATGACAGCAACCTTGGTCAGTGCTAAAACAGGGGAAATTCTTGCAACGACGCAGAGACCAACCTTCGATGCTGATACTAAGGAAGGGCTGACTAAGGACTTTGTTTGGCGTGATATCCTCTATCAAAGTAACTATGAGCCGGGGTCAACCATGAAGGTTATGACGCTCGCTGCTGCTATTGATAATAACACTTTCCCAGGAGGAGAAGTTTTCAATAGCAGTGAATTAAAAATAGCGGATGCGACGATTCGAGATTGGGATGTTAATGCTGGTTTGACTACTGGTAGGATGATGACTTTCTTACAAGGTTTCGCTCTCTCCAGTAATGTTGGAATGAGTCTACTTGAACAAAAAATGGGAGATGCTACTTGGTTGGATTATCTCAATCGCTTTAAGTTTGGGGTGCCGACGCGTTTTGGTCTGACTGATGAGTATTCAGGTCAATTGCCTGCAGATAATATTGTCGATATTGCCATGAGTGCATTTGGTCAGGGGATTTCTGTAACGCAGACCCAGATGCTACGTGCTTTTACAGCCATTGCGAATGACGGAGTTATGTTAGAACCAAAGTTTATTAGCGCCCTTTATGATCCAAATGATCAGTCAGTTCGGAAGTCGCAAAAAGAAGTTGTGGGTAATCCTGTTTCTAAAGAAACGGCTAGTTTGACTAGGGAAAACATGATTTTGGTTGGTACAGACCCTATTTATGGGACCATGTATAATCGTAATGATAATAAACCAGTAATTACTGTTCCTGGTCAGAATGTTTCTGTCAAATCTGGAACAGCTCAAATTGCCGATGAGCAAAACGGAGGATATTTAGTTGGGAAAACCAATTATATCTTTTCTGTAGTAACCATGCATCCTTCTGAAAATCCTGATTTTATTCTTTACGTAACAGTTCAACAGCCAGAACACTTTTCTACACCTTGGTTTGGAGAATTTGCTAATCCTATTCTTGAACGAGCTTCTGCTATGAAAGAATCTCTTAATCTTCAGTCTACAGCTAAAAATCTGGATCAAGTTACAACAACAACTAATTATGCAATGCCAGCGACCAAGGACTATAGTCCGGGAGATATGGCAGAGGAACTGAGACGCAATCTTGTTCAACCAATCGTTATCGGTTCAGGAACAAAAATCAAGGACAGTTCAGTGGCAGAAGGAACAAATCTAGACGCTAATCAGCAAATCTTACTCCTTTCAGATAAGGTAGAAGAGATGCCTGACTTATATGGTTGGTCTAAGAAAAATGTTGAAACCTTTGCCAAATGGCTGAATCTTGAAGTTGAGTTTGAAGGTACAGGAGAAACTGTTAAAAAGCAAAGTGTTCGTTCTAATACAGCTTTAAAAGATTTACAGAAAATAAAAATAACATTAGGAGATTAGAATGCTTATTTCTATCTTTGCTGGAGTGATTGCCTTTATTCTAACAGTCATAGGAATTCCAGCCTTTATCCGTTTTTACCACAAAGCACAGATTACCGGTCAACAGATGCATGAGGATGTCAAACAACACCAAGCAAAAGCTGGGACACCAACAATGGGAGGACTCGTCTTTCTCCTAGCAGGAGTTTTAGTTAGTCTGGTCCTTGCTCTCATGACTAATCAATTAACCAATAATGTCGGAATGATCCTCTTTATCCTGGTCTTATATGGTTTGGTCGGTTTCTTGGATGATTTCCTCAAGGTTTTCCGCAAAATCAATGAAGGACTTAATCCTAAACAAAAACTCTTGCTCCAGTTAGTCGGAGGAGTGATCTTCTATTTCTTCTATGAAAGAGGAGGAGATATCTTAAATGTATTTGGTTATCCCTTGCATTTAGGAGTTCTGTATATTCTCTTTGCCCTCTTCTGGTTAGTTGGTTTTTCAAATGCAGTTAATCTGACTGACGGAATCGATGGCTTGGCAAGTATTTCTGTTGTGATTAGCCTATCTGCCTATGGAGTGATTGCCTATGTGCAAAATCAGCTCGATATCTTACTAGTGATTGTAGCTATGATTGGTGGTCTTCTTGGCTTCTTTGTCTTTAACCACAAGCCTGCTAAAGTTTTCATGGGAGATGTAGGTAGCCTAGCCCTTGGAGGGATGTTGGCGGCTATTTCCATGGCACTGCACCAAGAATGGACGCTGCTTTTGATTGGTCTAGTGTATGTCTTTGAAACAACATCTGTTATGATGCAAGTCACCTACTTTAAGTTGACTGGAGGAAAACGTATCTTCCGTATGACACCAGTTCACCATCATTTTGAGTTGGGGGGCTTTTCTGGGAAAGGCCAAGCTTGGAGTGAGTGGAAGGTCGACTTCTTTTTCTGGGGAGTGGGCTTATTCGCTAGTCTCTTGACTTTGGCTTTCATGTATTTGTTCTAAAAAGAGAGTGTGGAATCATCAGATAGAGAAGGATTAAGTTCCTTCTCTTTTCTATTTCCATCAGTTTATTGCATCCCCTTCTCAAAAATAGGTAAATTTATGGTAAAATGGAAATAGAAAGTTGAAATGATGAGTTATTTTAAAAAGTATAGATTTGACAAATCCAAGTTTAAGTTAGGGATGCGAACTTTCAAGACAGGGATCGCTGTTTTTTTAGTTCTCATGATTTTTGGTTTTTTTGGTTGGAAAGGACTTCAGATTGGAGCCTTGACTGCAGTTTTTAGTTTAAGAGAAGACTTTGACAAGAGTGTTCATTTTGGTACTTCTCGTATTCTCGGAAATAGTATCGGTGGTTTTTATGCCCTGATTTTCTTTCTCTTAAATAATCTTTTTCATGGCGCCTTCTGGGTAACTCTCCTTGTTGTTCCAATTTGTACCATGTTAACCATTATGACAAATGTTGCTATGAACAATAAAGCAGGTGTTATCGGTGGAGTTGCGGCTATGTTGATTATTACCTTATCAATTCCAAACGGTGAGACAGTTTTGTACGTGTTTGCTCGAGTTTTTGAAACCTTTATGGGTGTTTTTGTAGCAATTCTTGTAAATTACGATATTGATCGTTTACGGAGCATTTTACTGAAAAAAACAAAATAATGTCACAAGATATAACATTATTGATTGACGATTGAATTTTTTTAGACTATAATAGACAGAAAGAAGGAAGTGTACATGAAGGAAAAAGAATTTCGTCGCAATATGGCAGTTTTTCCAATTGGTAGTGTTATGAAACTGACCGATCTTTCGGCGCGCCAAATTCGTTATTATGAAGACCAGGAATTGATTAAGCCTGATCGTAACGAGGGCAATCGCCGTATGTATTCTTTGAATGATATGGATCGGTTGCTTGAGATTAAAGATTATATCTCTGAAGGTCTGAACATTGCTGCCATCAAGAAAAAATATGCTGAACGTGAGGCGAAGTCTAAAAAACCAGTGAGTCAAACTGAAGTGCGTAGAGCGCTTCGGAATGAAGTTCTCCAGCAAAGTCGCTTCGCTTCTCAACAATCACCTTTTGGTCGCGGTTAGGCAACCGCAAGTCGTCATATATAAGGAGAAAAACCATGCCAATCACAGCTGCAGATATTCGTCGTGAAGTTAAGGAAAAAAATGTAACCTTTATCCGTCTCATGTTTTCAGATATTTTGGGAACTATGAAAAACGTCGAAATTCCTGCTACAGATGAACAACTAGACAAGGTCTTGTCAAACAAGGCTATGTTTGATGGATCTTCTATTGAAGGGTTTGTTCGTATCAACGAATCAGATATGTACCTATACCCTGACTTGGACACTTGGACAGTCTTTCCTTGGGGAGATGAGAACGGTAGTGTCGCAGGATTGATCTGTGATGTCTATACAACAGAAGGGGAACCATTTGCAGGAGACCCTCGTGGAAACCTCAAACGTGCTCTTCGTCACATGGAAGAAGTTGGATTCAAATCTTTCAACCTTGGACCAGAACCAGAATTCTTCCTATTTAAGCTTGATGAAAATGGAGATCCAACTCTTGAGGTAAATGACAAGGGTGGTTACTTTGATTTGGCGCCTACAGACCTTGCTGACAACACTCGTCGTGAGATTGTTAATGTCTTGACCAAAATGGGATTTGAAGTTGAAGCAAGTCACCACGAAGTTGCTGTAGGTCAACATGAGATTGACTTTAAGTACGATGAAGTTCTTCGTGCTTGTGATAAGATTCAAATCTTTAAACTTGTTGTAAAAACAATTGCCCGTAAACATGGTTTGTATGCAACCTTTATGGCTAAACCAAAATTTGGTATCGCTGGTTCAGGTATGCACTGTAATATGTCTTTGTTTGATGCGGAAGGAAACAATGCCTTCTTTGATCCAAATGATCCAAAAGGAATGCAGTTATCAGAAACTGCTTACTACTTCCTTGGTGGTTTGATTAAACATGCCTACAACTATACAGCTATCATGAACCCAACTGTTAACTCATACAAACGTTTGGTGCCAGGCTACGAAGCCCCTGTTTACATCGCTTGGGCAGGTCGCAATCGTTCACCACTTGTTCGCGTACCAGCATCACGCGGAATGGGAACACGTTTGGAGTTGCGCTCAGTGGACCCAATGGCAAACCCTTATATTGCTATGGCTGTTCTTTTAGAAGTTGGTTTGAACGGTATCGAAAATAAAATCGAAGCACCAGCACCAATCGAAGAAAATATCTACATGATGACTGCTGAAGAGCGTAAAGAGGCTGGCATCACAGACCTTCCATCAACTCTTCACAATGCTTTGAAAGCTTTGACAGAAGACGAAGTTGTTAAAGCAGCTCTAGGTGAGCACATCTATACTAGCTTCCTTGAAGCCAAACGCATCGAGTGGGCAAGCTATGCAACTTTTGTCTCACAATGGGAAATTGATAACTACCTAGATCTTTACTAATGATAAATCAAAAAGATTGTCCGTGAGGACGATCTTTTTTTCTTGCATTTTATATCGAGGTGTGATATATTCTCTATAACGAAGTGCGATATATCAAACTAAATAGGAGGTCTGGTTAAATGGAATTAACAGATAAGATTAGGCGTGTCTACCTTCCCATGACTGAAACGGGATTTTATATTCTGTTTTGTCTGCAAAAGGAGAACCATGGCTATGGTATTACGCAAAAGGTCAAAGAAATGACAGATTCGCAGGTTTCGATTAGTCCTGGAACTATGTATGGAACCCTGTCAAAGATGGAAAAGGATGGTTTGATTTCCTTTGTCCGAGAAGAGGAAAAACGAAAAATCTATCAGATAACAGACTTGGGCCGTAAAGTTTTAGAGATTGAGTTGAAACGTATTGAACGACTCTACAGAAACAGTCGGGAGGAGCTTTGATGGAAAAGAAAGTTGTTTATAGAATTGCTACCATTGCGGATTATGATAGAGAGGCTCTCTATCTCGGAGAAATGCATGCTCAGGGCTGGAAACTTAAGGAAGTAAGCTATTCTAACTTAGTAGTTGCGGTTAAGTATACTTTTGAAAAGTGCCAACCGGAGCAGGTGGTTTATCAGTTGGACTTTTATCCTATGAAAAAATCAGAGAGAGCTTCCTATTTACAATTATATAAAGACTGTGGCTGGGAGCATATTACAAACTTTAATGGTTTTTCCTACTTTAGAAAGCTTTATTCTGGAGTTGAGTCGGATGCCGAGTTTGAAATTTATAATGACGCGGCCGGGAAGTTAGCAATGGTCAAGAAGATTTTAACAATGCGGATGCTTCCTGTTTTGCTTCTCTTTTCAGCGCTACTACCGGTTTTCTCAAAGTTACTCAGTGGAAGAAGTTATTTCAGTTGGGGAATGTTTTTGATTGTTATCATAGACTGTACTTTATTGATAGTTTTCGCGATTCAGATTTCTTATATTTTTTGGAGATTGATTCAAAAGTGGAAAGAATTATCTGATAAATAAAACCATGCATGTTTTCTAATTTGGAGGTCAGACAATGAATAGCAAAGTACAATTTCGAATGTTTATCATTTTTGATTTGGATAAGGTAGAAGAGTATTTGCATGAGATGCATTTGAAAGGTTGGAGATATAAAGCAAATCGTTTTGGCTTTTTCTATTTTGAGCAATGCCAACCAGATGATGTGGTTTACTGTGTATGGAATACTAGCTATCTTAGAAAAAATGAGGTAGATTTACAAAGTATTAAGGATAGAGGATGGGAATTTGTGGAAAATTGTTCTTATTCTGTTTTTCGAAAGGCAACTGATGATTTAGTTCCGAACGATCAAATTTTTATGAACAATCGTCTTAGATGGGATGGTGTGAAATCTGGACTTCGTACATCTACAGTTTCTATCTCTGGTGGTCTTGTTGTTTGTATGAGTCTGTTTCGCGAAAGTCTCTCTCAGTCTTTCTTCCTTATTTTTGCCCTATATGCTCTCATGATTACTTATCTAATCTATAGTTTTTATAGACTTAAACGGAAATATCTGGTTGATTGACAATAGTTTCTAGGTCCTCAGACTGATTTTTAGCACTCTTAACAAAAGAGTGCTAATTTTTTGAGTTTTTGTCTTGACATTCTCTTTTAAGGGTGTATAATAGAATCATAAGTTAGCACTTGAATGTATCGAGTGCTAAAAGATCTATCAGAGAGGAGTAGCGAGATGGTTACAGAACGTCAGCAGAATATTTTAAATCTGATTATTGACATCTTTACCAAAACGCACGAACCTGTTGGATCTAAAGCATTGCAAGAGTCTATTAACTCCAGTAGTGCTACCATTCGAAATGATATGGCAGCTCTAGAAAAGCAAGGTTTGCTTGAAAAGGCACATACTTCCAGTGGTCGGATGCCGAGTGTGGCTGGTTTTCAATACTATGTCAAACACTCCCTATCCTTTGACCGTTTAGCTGAAAATCAAGTTTATGAGATTGTAAAAGCCTTTGATCAAGAATTCTTCAAACTTGAGGATATCCTTCAAGAGGCAACTAAAATCTTGTCAGACTTGAGTGGTTGTACGGTTGTAGCACTGGATGTTGAACCAAGTAGGCAGAAGCTAACAGCTTTTGATATCGTTGTCCTCGGACAACATACAGCACTGGCAGTTTTTACGCTTGATGAGTCTAGAACAGTTACCAGTCAGTTTTTGATTCCGAGAAATTTCTTGCAGGAGGATTTAAATCGCCTCAAGACCATGATTCAAGAGCGTTTCCTGGATCAAACTGTTTTGGATATTCACTACAAGATTCGGACAGAGATTCCGCAGATTATCCAACGTTACTTTACAACAACGGATAACGTCATGGACCTCGTTGAACATATCTTCAAAGAAATGTTCAATGAAAATATCGTGGTTTCTGGAAAAGTCAATCTTCTGAATTTCGCAAATCTAGCAGCTTATCAGTTTTTTGATCAGCCACAAAAAGTAGCTTTAGAAATTCGAGAGAATCTGATTGGCGACCAGATGCAAAGTGTCCGAGTTGCGGATAGCCAAGAATCTTGTCTTGCTGACTTAGCGGTGATTAGCAGTAAGTTCCTGATTCCTTATCGTGGATTTGGAATTCTTGCGATTATAGGTCCGGTTAATCTGGATTATCAACAATTGGTCAATCAACTTAATGTTGTCAATCGAGTTTTGACTATGAAGTTGACGGATTTTTACCGCTATCTCAGCAGTAATCACTATGAAGTGAATTAAGATTGAAATCATTAAAGGAGGCGAAAATGGCCCAAGATATTAAAAATGAAGAAGTAAAAGAAGAGGAAGTTGTGGAAACAGCTGAAGAAACAACTCCTGAGAAGTCTGAATTGGACTTGGCAAATGAACGTGCCGAAGAATTTGAAAACAAATACCTTCGTGCTCATGCAGATATGCAAAACATTCAGCGCCGTGCCAATGAAGAACGTCAACTCTTGCAACGCTATCGCAGCCAAGATTTGGCCAAAGCAATCTTGCCATCACTGGATAACCTTGAACGTGCCCTTGCCGTCGAAGGGTTGACAGATGATGTGAAGAAGGGCTTGGAAATGGTCCAAGAAAGTTTGATACATGCTCTGAAAGAAGAAGGAATTGAAGAAATTCCAGCAGATGGTGAATTTGACCATAACTACCATATGGCCATTCAAACAGTCCCAGCAGATGACGAACATCCAGCAGACACCATCGCACAAGTCTTCCAAAAAGGCTACAAACTCCATGACCGCATCCTAAGACCGGCTATGGTAGTGGTTTATAACTAGGCAATTCTGACGGTAGCTAAAGCAACTCGTCGTCGAAATAATATCGATTTCGACTTCTCGTGTCACAACCTATATACATTGAAACCTTGTCCGAAACGACAATAAACTATGAAAGAAAGATAAAGAATGATTCAGCTTTGCCAATAGTGAGCGAAGCGAACCAAAGGCGATACTCTTCGCCGTGGCGGTATTTTCGCAAACTTTGAGACCTGAGGCTCAAAGTTTAGTCAAAGAGATTGACGAAGTCAAGCTCTGACGGCGTCGCCACTTAAGAAGAGTATCAAAAAGAAAAAAAGAAGAAAAAACAACAAGGAGAAAAACATATGTCTAAAATTATCGGTATTGACTTAGGTACAACAAACTCAGCAGTAGCAGTTCTTGAAGGAACTGAAAGCAAAATCATTGCAAACCCAGAAGGAAACCGCACAACTCCATCTGTAGTGTCATTCAAAAACGGTGAAATCATTGTTGGTGACGCTGCAAAACGTCAAGCAGTCACAAACCCAGATACAGTGATTTCTATCAAATCTAAGATGGGTACTTCTGAAAAAGTTTCTGCTAACGGTAAAGAATACACTCCACAAGAAATCTCAGCTATGATTCTTCAATACTTGAAAGGTTATGCTGAAGAATACCTTGGTGAAAAAGTAACTAAAGCAGTTATCACAGTTCCAGCTTACTTCAACGATGCTCAACGTCAAGCAACAAAAGACGCTGGTAAAATCGCTGGTCTTGAAGTAGAACGTATCGTCAACGAACCAACTGCAGCAGCCCTTGCTTACGGTTTGGACAAGACTGATAAAGAAGAAAAAATCTTGGTATTCGACCTTGGTGGTGGTACATTCGACGTATCTATCCTTGAATTGGGTGATGGTGTCTTTGATGTATTGGCAACTGCAGGGGACAACAAACTCGGTGGTGACGACTTTGACCAAAAAATTATCGACCACTTGGTAGCAGAATTCAAGAAAGAAAACGGCATTGACTTGTCAACAGACAAGATGGCTCTTCAACGTTTGAAAGACGCGGCTGAAAAAGCGAAGAAAGACCTTTCTGGTGTAACTTCAACACAAATCAGCTTGCCATTCATCACTGCTGGTGAAGCTGGACCTCTTCACTTGGAAATGACCTTGACTCGTGCGAAATTTGACGATTTGACTCGTGACCTTGTAGAACGTACAAAAGTTCCAGTTCGCCAAGCCCTTTCAGATGCAGGTTTGAGCCTGTCAGACATTGACGAAGTCATCCTTGTTGGTGGTTCAACTCGTATCCCAGCCGTTGTAGAAGCTGTTAAGGCTGAAACTGGTAAAGAACCAAACAAATCAGTGAACCCTGATGAAGTTGTTGCCATGGGTGCTGCTATCCAAGGTGGTGTGATTACTGGTGATGTCAAAGACGTTGTCCTTCTTGACGTAACTCCATTGTCACTTGGTATCGAAACAATGGGTGGAGTCTTCACAAAACTTATCGATCGCAACACTACTATCCCAACATCTAAATCACAAGTCTTCTCAACTGCAGCAGACAACCAACCAGCCGTTGATATCCACGTTCTTCAAGGTGAACGCCCAATGGCAGCAGATAACAAGACTCTTGGACGTTTCCAATTGACAGATATCCCAGCTGCACCTCGTGGTATTCCACAAATCGAAGTAACATTTGATATCGATAAGAACGGTATCGTATCTGTTAAAGCCAAAGATCTTGGAACTCAAAAAGAACAAACAATTGTTATCCAATCTAACTCAGGTTTGACAGACGAAGAAATCGATCGCATGATGAAAGATGCAGAAGCTAACGCTGAAGCAGATAAGAAACGTAAAGAAGAAGTTGACCTTCGTAACGAAGTAGACCAAGCAATCTTTGCGACTGAAAAGACAATCAAAGAAACTGAAGGTAAAGGCTTCGATGCAGAACGTGATGCTGCCCAAGTTGCCCTCGATGAGCTTAAGAAAGCCCAAGAAGACAACAACTTGGACGAAATGAAAGCAAAACTTGAAGCATTGAACGAAAAAGCTCAAGGACTTGCCGTTAAACTCTACGAACAAGCCGCAGCAGCCCAACAAGCTCAAGCAGGAGCAGAAGGCGCACAAGCAACAGGAAACGCAGGCGATGACGTCGTAGACGGAGAGTTTACTGAAAAGTAAAACAATCCAGTGGATTGTTTTAGCGGAACCTCCTGAAATAAAGAAAGGTTCCGAGATTTTAGGATTCCTTTAATCCGAAACTCAATTCAGCTTAACTCGTTAAGAATGACTAATCACTAAAGTGATTGTCATTCTACGGCAATCGCTATGGCGACTTGCCTAAACGCCTTACTAGTTCAAAAACAAAGTATAATCGACTTTGTTTTTGAACGTCGTAATAATAAGAAGAAATCCAGAGGTTGCAACCCAGCCTCTGTTTTTCGGTAAAATAGAGGATGTTGCGAATGAAAAAAGTACTTTGTATCATTTATCCTAATTTTTCTCTCTATGAGATAACCGCTTTAACAAGTACTTTAGCTCTGTCTTTTGACGTCACGATTGATTATGTCGCTTCAGATCACTCGATGGTGGTCTCTGAGGATGGTTTGCCCTGTCAACCGACCAAAACACTGGATCAAATAAATCTAGAAGATTATTCTTGTGCCATTTTGCCAGGAATGGTAAACATAGGACCTGCCCTACAGGATGAGAAATTGATTTCGTTCTTGAGGGACCTTGGTGAGCGAGATGTCTTGATTGTAGCCATTTCTTCAGCGCCTCTTTTATTAGCGAAAGCAGGTCTGTTGAAGGACACGAAATTTACAGGTGGAATTTGGCAAAACTTCTTTGACTATTTTGAATTTCTTCCTCGTGAGAATTTCCAACCGAAAGTGGTTGTGCAAGATAAACAGATCATTACGGCTATAGGATTCGCACATCAAGAGTTTGCAAGGGAAGTGATTCTAAGTCTAGGTTTGGCGGAAAATACTGACAACTATTTTAAAGAAAAAAACGAGTACTCTGAAGAGGATTTGATATTTACTCTATCAGATGAAGATTTTGATCAAGTGAAGCGAAGTATAGAAAATACCCTCTAAAGATTTACATAAAAATTATAGAAAGGAACAAAGAGTGTTTGGGAAATTGTAGCCAAGCTCTGAAGTTTCTTACTCAATATAAAAGAAAGGAATTGAACCCGACCTACATCGAGGTTTGATTTACAACATCAATAGAAAGGAACAAAGAGTGTTCGGGGAATTGTAGCCGAGCTCTGAAGTTTCTTACTCAATATGAAAGAAAGGAAATGAACCCGACCTAAATTCTCGGAAAAAAGATAAATCTGTCTAGGAGCATCGCTCCTGCGTCAGATTTCCTATTTTTCAGTCGAATTTTACGGTCTTGGTATCTTAAATGAACAATACTGAATTTTATGACCGTTTGGGCGTTTCGAAAAATGCATCTCAAGATGAGATCAAGAAAGCCTATCGGAAATTATCTAAAAAATATCACCCAGATATCAACAAGGAACCTGGTGCTGAGGACAAGTACAAGGAAGTTCAAGAAGCTTATGAGACCCTAAGTGATGAACAGAAACGTGCTGCTTATGACCAATATGGTGCGGCTGGAGCCAACGGTGGCTTTGGTGGTGCTGGCGGTTTCGGAGGCTTCGACGGAGCAGGTGGCTTTGGCGGATTTGAAGATATCTTCTCAAGCTTCTTTGGTGGTGGCGGTGCATCACGTAATCCAAACGCCCCTCGTCAAGGTGACGACCTCCAGTATCGCGTTCATTTGACTTTTGAAGAAGCTATTTTTGGTACAGAAAAGGAAGTCAAATACAATCGTGAAGCAAGCTGTCGTACTTGTAATGGGTCTGGTGCTAAACCTGGAACAAGTCCAGTTACTTGTGGACGCTGTCATGGTTCAGGTGTGATCAATGTTGATACCCAAACACCTCTCGGTATGATGCGTCGCCAAGTAACCTGTGATGTCTGTCATGGCCGTGGTCAAGAAATCAAAGATCCATGTACAACCTGTCATGGAACTGGTCATGAAAAACAAGCCCATAGCGTACACGTAAAAATCCCTGCTGGTGTGGAAACAGGTCAACAAATCCGCCTAGCTGGTCAAGGTGAAGCTGGCTTTAATGGTGGTCCTTATGGTGACTTGTATGTAGTAGTTTCGGTGGAAGCAAGTGATAAGTTTGAACGTGAAGGAACTACTATCTTCTACAATTTGAACCTTAATTTTGTTCAAGCAGCACTTGGTGATACAGTAGACATCCCTACAGTTCATGGTGATGTAGAATTAGTCATTCCAGAAGGAACTCAGACTGGTAAACGATTCCGCCTACGCGGTAAAGGTGCGCCTAGCCTTCGTGGTGGTGCCCTTGGTGACCAATACGTGACTGTCAATGTTGTGACTCCAACAGGCTTGAACGAACGACAAAAAGCAGCCTTGAAAGAATTCGCAGCTGCAGGTGATTTGAAAGTAAATCCAAAGAAAAAAGGCTTCTTTGACCATATTAAGGATGCCTTTGAAGGAGAATAAAGCATAAAGTAAAAAGAGCCTTCGGGCTCTTTTTCGTGCAATCTTTAGGATTTTAGCATGGGAGAAATCATTTTCCGACTGGTCTGTTATTGATATTTTTGAGTTAGCAAGCCAGCCTCATCCATGTCCTGGATGAGTTGCTTGAGTTCTGCTTCCTTGCCTGGCTTAACGGTGACGGTATCAATGCGCTTAATCGCCGAATTATCCTGAATATTCACCAAGGTCAAAGCTTTTTCATAGAATGCGATTCCCTTTTTCATGCTTTCCGAATCATTCAAAGTTAGAATTGTGTAAGAAGAATGTGATTTCTTTCCGTTTTCTCGGAAATACTTCTCGCCTTCCTCCTCTAAAAATTGGGATAAACCATGATTGAATAAGTTGTCCTCTACTGAATAGTAGGAAATCTCTTCTGTGTTTAAGACATAGACTTTGAGTTGGTTTTTAGTGAGATTTGGACTTTCTTTTAGGACAGGGTGGCTATTGACGACATCATCAGAGAAAGTCACATAAAAATCTAAGCCCCCACCCTCGAATTGATAGCTTCCATTTGATTCTACTTTTTCAGGAGGCAGGTCAAGGGAGATAAAGATTTGTTTTAAGGCTTCATTTCCTTCTCGGATGTCACTTGGTGAGGCCTTGAAAAGATTGGCCAGTATTAGAAATGCCAGAGCTGCAAGAAGGCAGAGACCACCACAAATAATCAGGATGATCCGCGTCAAAACTTTAAAAAACTGTTTCATTTTCATGCCCTCCCTAATCTGTTAGGATCTGCTGACCCAAAATGGCTTTAAAGGGGAATAAGGAAAGTTGGAGATTTTCTTTTCCTTAGTTTTCTTCAGTTTCCTGCAATTCTTTTAGTACAGCTAATCTTGTTTGGACGTCTTTTTCCAAGACTTTAAACTTATAGGTCAAATCTTTTTGATATTCCTTGATGAGTTCTTTTTGTTGGTCGATAATTTGCAGGCTATCTTGGATGATATCCAAGTCATCCTTAATGGCTTCAACGCGATCAGTAGTATCTAAAACTTCTTCAGTGATAGCTTGGCGATTTTTAACGAGGAGGTAGGAACCAACTGCAGAGCCTGCAAAAAGTAGTAAGTTTGATAGTTTCATAGTGACTCCTTAAGCATTTTTGATAGTTTCAGCGACTTGGGCAAGTTTGTCGAAGTCTGGTTCGTGTGCGATAAAGTCAATCTTGAGGTCGTCATCTGCACTGTAACGAGGAACAAGGTGGACATGGGTATGGAAAACAGTTTGTCCAGCTACTTCCTCGCAGTTGGCGATGATATTCATACCAGCAGCCTTGGTAGCTGTCATGACTTTTTGAGCAATCTTTGGTACTTGTGCGAACAGTTGGCTAGCGCTTGTAGCATCCATTTCTAAAAGATTGCGATGGTGTTCTTTGGGTACGACCAAGGTGTGACCAGGGGTCACTTGTGAGATATCAAGGAAGGCAAGAACTTGATCATCTTCGTAAACCTTTGATGCGGGAATCTCCCCTGCGATAATTTTACAAAAAATGCAATCTGACATAAAATCTACCTCTACTGTATTGAATTTTGATATAATATAGCTACATTATACCAGATTTGGAGAAAATATGTTAGAAATTAAAAATCTGACAGGTGGCTATGTTCATGTTCCTGTCTTGAAAGATGTGTCCTTTACAGTCGAGAGTGGACAGTTGGTCGGTTTGATCGGTCTCAATGGTGCTGGGAAATCAACGACCATCAATGAAATTATTGGACTTTTGACACCTTATAGTGGAGAAATAAACATCGACGGGCTAACCTTAGGTGCTAATCCTCGTGAATATCGTCAGCAGATTGGTTATATTCCTGAAACTCCTAGTTTGTACGAAGAATTAACTCTCAGAGAACATATCGAGACGGTTGCCATGGCCTATGGTATTGAGCAAAACCTAGCTTTTGAACGTGTAGAACCGCTTTTAAAAATGTTCCGTTTGGATCAGAAGTTGGATTGGTTCCCTGTTCATTTTTCAAAAGGGATGAAGCAGAAGGTCATGATTATCTGTGCCTTTGTTGTGGATCCGAGTCTCTTTATCGTCGATGAACCTTTCCTTGGTCTTGATCCTCTGGCGATTTCGGACTTGATTCAGCTTTTGGATCTTGAAAAGAAAAAAGGGAAGTCTATCCTCATGAGTACCCACGTTCTTGACTCTGCTGAAAAAATGTGTGACTCTTTTGTCATTCTTCATAAAGGCCAAGTGAGAGCTAAAGGGGATCTTGAAGAGCTGAGACAAGCTTTTGCCATGCCAGAAGCAAGTCTCAATGATATCTATTTGGCTTTGACCAAAGAGGAGGACCGATGAAAGAGTTGTTTCTAAAGCGAAAGCAGGCTTTTCGTAAAGAGTGTGTCGGTTATCTTCGCTATGTGCTCAATGATCACTTTGTCTTGTTTTTACTGGTCTTAGTAGGTTTTCTAGCCTATCAGTATAGTCAACTGCTCCAGCATTTTCCTGAAAATCATTTACCGATCCTAGGTTTAATTGGGATTATCTCTGTTTTACTCATGCTTTGGGGAGGAATAGCAACCTATGTGGAAGCGCCTGATAAGCTCTTTCTCTTAGTAGCTGAAGAAGAAGTGAGAGAACACATCCAGAAGCAAAGTTTAGTTTCCTTCATCTTTTGGGTTAGTGTACAGACTCTCTTTTTGCTCTTTTTTGCTCCGTTATTTTTAGCCATGGGCTTAGGCTTAGGAGTTTTTGGGGCCTATGTTCTTCTGTTGGGAGTCGGGAAATATTTCCTGTTTCAGAAAAAGACTGGCAAGTTTTTTAGTGCAAATCATCTGGACTGGGACTATGTGATTGCCCAAGAAAGTAAACGCAAGCAGTTTTTACTTCGTTTCTTTGCCCTCTTTACCCAAGTCAAGGGAATTTCAAACAGCGTCAAGAGACGAGCTTATCTAGATGTTATCCTAAAAGCAGTTCAGAAGGTGCCGAGCAAGATTTGGCAGAACCTCTATCTTCGTTCTTATCTGCGAAATGGAGATCTTTTTGCCCTCAGTCTTCGCCTCCTCTTCCTATCTTTGCTGGCGTTGATCTTTATCGAGCAGTCTTGGATTGCGACAGCAGTAGTGGTTCTATTTAACTACCTCTTGCTCTTTCAGTTATTGGCCCTCTATCACGCCTTTGATTACCAATATTTGACTCAACTTTTCCCGCTAGACAAGGGGCAAAAGGAAAGGGGATTACAGGCGGTTGTCCGAGGATTGACTGGTTTTGTTTTATTGGTTCAACTGGTAGTTGGGGTGATTACCCTCCAAGAAAAACTAGCTCTTTTAGCCCTGCTTGGAGCTGGATTGGTCTTACACATCTTGTATCTCCCTTATCAGGTGAAACGTCAGATGCAGGACTAAATCTTATAAGATTAGATGAAAAAATAAGTTGAGTTCAGGTTGGCTCAACTTATTTTTATTTACGTGACCTCAATGAACATCAAAGAGTAAACCAGAAACTAGCCGCAGATTACTCAAGAAGAGTCTAACATGGTTTGAAGAGATTTTTGAAGACTATTACAAGATAAGGGTTGGTCCGTAGAGACTCAACTTGGTCTTGACTTGGTCAAAGTGAAAGCGGTCATAGGCTCTCCAAGCGGCGCGAGTAGGAGCGTCTGGATTGAGAGCACTGAGGCCCAGGAGAAGACTGGAAGTTTGGTAAAATTTTTCCAGCTCAATCAAGAATCGATTATCCACTGTCTCAGCTTTAGAGAGAAAGCAGAGGATATTGTCCAGTTGCTCCTGAAAGCGGACATCGTCAGCTGTTGCTTGTTTGCAGACTTGGTAAGCTTTGTTTAACTCAGTTATCAGTGTCTGAGCTCTTTTGATTGGATTTGTATCCGTCATGAGAATTCCTCCTTTGTGATGGTTTTAAAGTTATTTTAAGCCTTTGTCTTTCTAATCATAGCCTATCACTTTTTACTCTTTTTTTACTTTCAAATCTTTAATTGTCATTGAAATTTCCTGAATGGTAATAGCGAAATTTTATGATAAAATAGTTGTAAGGTTATCATAGTTATTTCAAAAAAACTTCGACTCTTTAGGAATTTTTAAGAACCGTTTAGGATTTGGTGAAAAATAGTTTCTAGACTTATGGTATCCTCTTTTTAGGAGGTGTTATCCATGAACTATATCATCGTTCAAAAAGAGAAAGAAATTTTCAAATTAAACATAAAGGATATCTACTATATCCAAACGCATCCAAGGAAAGCCCATACCGTGCAGATTGTTACAGAAGACGCTAGCTTTGATCTGTTTCAAAATTTAAGCAAGCTTGAAAAACAATATGGGGAAACTTTAACGAGATGTCATCGAAATTGTCTGGTCAACCTTGAACGAGTAAAATCCATGGAACTCCAATCGAAGATTCTTTTTCTTGGAGAAGAAGATCGATATGCTGTTCAGTATTCCAGACGTCGTTATAGAGAAATTCGCCAAAAATGGTTGAGACAAGGAGAGTAAGAAGATGAGAATATTTGTTTTAGAAGATGATTTTTCCCAACAAGCAAGAATTGAAACGACGATTGAAAAACTTTTGAAAAAACAGAGTATCATTCCCAGTTCTTTTGAGGTCTTTGGAAAGCCAGACCAATTGCTGGCAGAGGTGCATGAGAAGGGGGCGCATCAGCTTTTCTTTTTGGACATTGAGATTCGAAATGAAGAGATGAAGGGACTAGAAGTAGCTAGAAA